>NZ_CP067087.1:0-300000 GCF_016745095.1 Croceicoccus sp. YJ47 | reverse complement strand
GCGACAGCCTGGCCGGTTTCCGGTGCCGCGGGTCCATGATCTGTCGGCAGGCCTTTGTTGTCGAACGAACCGCGTGGGTATCGGGGCCCTCGCGCGGGCCTTGCTTTGGACGTTTACCATGATTTTCAATTTCCGTCTTCTGGCCGCCGCATCGGTGCCCGCACTTCTTGCCGCGAATGCCGCCTCGGCGCAGATGCTGACGCCATCGCCCGTCGACCTGCCGCGCGGCGACGCGATTTCGCAGGATACCATCGTGGTCACCGCCAACCGCACCGAACGTGCGATCAGCCAGGTCGGCCAGTCGGTCACCGTCATCGCCGAACCCGAAATCATCGCGCGCCAGCCCAGCGACGCGCTCGACGTGTTGCGCACCGTGCCGGGCGTGACCTTCACCCGCAATGGCGGCATCGGCACCAATGCCGGCGTGTCGATCCGCGGGGCGGACAGCGACCAGACCGTCGTGCTGATCGACGGGGTGAAGCTCAACGATCCGGCCTCGACCGGGGGCGGGTTCAATTTCGGTCCGCTGCTCATGGGCAATATCGCGCGGGTCGAAGTCGTGCGCGGATCGCAATCGGTGCTTTACGGAAGCCAGGCGATCGGCGGCGTGGTCAATCTCTTCACCCGTGCACCGGGGGACGAGCCGGCCATGTTCGCAAGCGCGCAATACGGATCGCGCGACACGGTCGAACTGGTTGGCAATGTGTCGGGCCGGGCCGGGCCCGTGGGCGCGAGCCTTGGCGCGACCTATCTGCGCACCGACGGCATCTCGGCCTTCAGCGAGGCCCGGGGGGGAAGCGAGAAGGACGGCTTTGAAAGCATCGGCGTCAATGGCAAGCTGGATATTGCGCTCGCCAGCAATCTCTCGCTCGACCTTCGGGGGTTCTACGCCGATAGCGAGGTCGGCATCGACGGGTTCCCGGCGCCGCTCTACGCCTTTGCCGACACGCCGGAAGTATCGCATCGCGAGGATTTCGTCGGCTATGCCGGGCTCAATGCCGCGTTTTTCGACGGGCGGTTCCGCAACCGGCTCGGCTTCGCCTACACCAATATCGACCGCCGCAATGTCGATCCCAGCCTTTCGGGTGAGACCGAAACCTTTGCGGCACAGGGCGAAAACCGGCGCTTCGAATATCAGGGGATCGTCGATGCCGCCGATTTTGCCGAGCTGGTCTTCGGGGCGGAGCGCGAGGAATCCGAATATGACAGCGCGCCCAACGCCGCCGACGTCGCGATCAACAGCGCCTATGGCCAGGTGAACCTGACGCCGGTGCGCGGCCTGTCGCTTACCGGCGGGGTGCGGCATGACGATCACGACACTTTCGGCGGTGCGACGACCTTCGCGGCGAGCGGGGCCTATTCTCCCAACGCCGGCGCCACCGTGCTCCGCGCCAGCTATGGCGAGGGGTTCAAGGCGCCCTCGCTGTTTCAGCTTTACAGCGAATACGGCAATGGCGCGCTGCTGCCGGAACGGGCGGAAAGCTGGGACGTGGGGTTGACGCACAGCTTCCTCGGAAATCGCGCAGAGGTTGGCGTCACCTATTTCGAGCGGTCCTCGACGAACCTCATCGCCTTCGTCTCCTGTTTCGGGAATCCGGCGGCGATCTGTGCCGATCGTCCCTCCGGCACCTATGACAATATAGCGCGGGCGAGCGCCGATGGCTGGGAATTCGGGGTGGCGCTGCGGCCGGTTGACGGTTTCGACGTCGCGCTCAATTACAGCATCGTGGACGCGTTCGACGACATGACCGGCAACCGGCTCGCCCGGCGGGCGCGGGACAAGGCCAGCCTCGTCCTCGACTACCGGACGCGCGGCGGCATCGGGCTCGGCGCGACGGTGCTGATGGTGGGGGACAGTTTCGACAATGCGGCGAACACGCGCAGCCTCGACGGCTATGTGGTGAGCGACATCCGGGCAAGCTACGCGCTGACCGACAGGCTGGAGCTGTTCGGGCGGGTCGAAAACCTGTTCGACGCCGACTATGAAACGATATTCCGCTATGGACAGCCGGGGCGCATGGCCTTTGGCGGCGTGCGTTACCGGATGTAAATGCCGTGACAGGCCGCGCGATCATGCTGCAGGGCACAGGCTCCGACGTGGGCAAATCGGTGCTCGTCGCCGGGCTGTGCCGGATCGCGCGGCGGCGCGGCCTCTCGGTCGCGCCGTTCAAGCCGCAGAACATGTCGAACAATGCCGCCGCCTGTGCGGGCGGCGGCGAGATCGGCCGGGCGCAGGCGTTGCAGGCGCGCGCCGCCGGGATCGCGCCGACGACGGACATGAACCCGGTCCTGCTCAAGCCAGAAGGCGACCGGCGTGCGCAGCTCGTCGTCAATGGCGCGGTCCTCGAAAGCGCGGAGGCGGCGCGATACATGGCCCGGCGCGGCAGCCTGCTCCCCGATGTGCTCGCGTCGTTCGAACGGCTGCGCGCCGTTTACGACCTCGTCATCGTGGAGGGGGCGGGCAGCCCGGCGGAGGTGAACCTGCGCCGGGGCGACATCGCCAACATGGGCTTTGCCCGCGTCGCCGACGTGCCGGTGATCCTCGTCGGCGACATCGACCGGGGCGGGGTGATTGCCTCGCTGGTGGGAACGAAGGCGGTGATCGATGCCGAGGATGCGGCGATGATCGCAGGCTTTGCCATCAACCGGTTTCGCGGCGATCCCACCCTGTTCGAGGATGGCGTGCGGTTCATCGAGGATCGCTGCGGCTGGCGCTGTTTCGGGGTGGTGCCGTGGCTGCGATCGGCCCGCGCGCTCCCGGCGGAGGACGCGGTGGTGCTCGACAATGCGGTCCCGGCGCGCGACGGGATCGTGATCGCGGTGCCGATGCTGTCGCGGATCAGCAATTTCGACGATCTCGACCCGCTGCGCGCCGAACCCGATGTCGACGTGCGCTTCGTCCCGCCCGGCCGCCCCATCCCGAGGGAGGCGGACGCCATCATCCTCGCCGGCACGAAATCGACATTGACCGACCTTGCCATGATGCGCGCGGAGGGGTGGGACCACGACATTCTCGCCGCTTACCGCACAGGGGCGCATATCTTCGGCCTGTGCGGCGGGTTTCAGATGCTGGGCACGCGCGTCACGGACCCGGACGGGCGCGATGGCACGGGGGTGCGGCCGACGCGCTCGGCCTGCTCGCCATGGAGACGGCGATGTCGGGGGCAAAGATCGTGCGGCCCGTCAACGGCCGCACCGCCGCGCATGGCGACGCGCTCACCGGATATGAAATCCACACCGGGCGGTCGAGCGGGCCTGCGCTCGCACACCCGTTCTGCATTCTGGACGACGGCGCGCGCGACGGTGCGCTCGCGGCTGAGGGGCGCATCATCGGCACCTATCTGCACGGCGTGTTTGCCAGCGATGCATTCCGCGCACGCTGGCTTTCGGGCATGCGCGAGGGGCGGGTCAGCGCGCTGAATTACGAAGCGGGGGTGGAGCAGGCGCTCGACATGCTGGCCGATGGGCTGGAGGCGGCGCTCGACATTGACGGGCTGTTCGCGCTGGCCCGATGATGGCGCTTGCAATGAATGCGGCGGTGATGCTGGCGGCGCTCGTGCTGGAATGCGCGGTCGGCTGGCCCGATGCGCTTGATCGGCGGATCGGGCATCCGGTGCGCTGGTTCGGGTGGATCGTGACACGGGTGGAGCCTGTTGCCAATGCGCCGGGTGCGCCGCGCGCCGTGCGGATCGCGGCGGGGGGGATTTTTGCGATCGTGCTGATCGTGCTTGCGGCGGCGGTGGGGGCGGGGATCGCGCGCCTCGTGCCTGCCGGAGCCTTCGGGTTTATCGTCTCGGCGGTCATCGCGGCGAGCCTGCTGGCCCCGCGGTCGCTGCACGATCACGTGGCGGCGGTGGGTACGGCGTGGCGGGACGGCGGGCTGAGCGCGGCGCGGGCGGCACTGTCGCATATCGTGGGGCGCAATACGCGGACGCTGAATGAAAGCGGGATTGCCCGTGCCGCGATCGAAAGCCTTGCCGAAAACACCTCGGACGGGGTGACGGCGCCGCTTTTCTGGGGCGTGCTGTTCGGGCTTCCGGGGCTGTTTGCGTACAAGGCGGTCAATACGCTCGATTCCATGATCGGCCACCGCAACGCGCGTTACGAGGCATTCGGAAAGATCGCGGCGCGAATCGACGACGTGGCCAATCTGATTCCGGCGCGGCTGACGGGTGCGATCTTTGCACTTTGCGCCGGATCGGGCGGCGCGCTTGCGGCGATGGGGCGCGATGCGTCGCGCCACCGCTCGCCCAATGCCGGATGGCCGGAAAGCGCGATGGCCGGCGGGCTGAATATCCGCCTGTCCGGGCCGCGCGAATATGATGGGGTGATGCGGCAAGAGCCGTGGCTGAACGCAGGTGGGCGCGATCCGGCGATGGGCGATATCGGGCGTGCGCTCGCGCTCTATCGCCGGGCGGTGGGTATGATGGGGATCATGCTCGCCATCATCGCCGCCGCCGCGATCGTATAGGCAAAGCCCGCGCCGCCCGCGCGATCATCCCCCCGCCGCCAGCATCGCCAGAAAACCCGCATAGGCGAGAAGAAACATCGCCGCACACCAGCGCGGCAGGCCCTTTTTCCAGTAAACGAGCATCGTCAGCACCGCCGCCGACGCCGCCATCACCACCAGGTCGAAGGGCCAGAGCTCGACCGGCACGGGTTCGCCCGAAAGCGCCATGGTCGTGCCGCCGATGAACAATATGTTGTAGAGATTGGAGCCGGTCACGCTGCCCAGCGCGACCTCGGATTCGCCTTTTCGCGCGGCGGCAAGGCTCGCGACGAGTTCGGGGAGCGAGGTGCCGACGGCCACGATGGTCAGCCCGATCAGCGTCTCGCTCATCCCCGCGAGCCGCGCCAGATCGGTCGCCCCATCGACCAGTATCCTGCCCCCGAAGATCAGCAGCGCAAGCCCGGCCGCCGCCCCGGCAAGTGGGCGGAACCAGCCCTGTGGTACCATATCGGGCACCGCGCTATCGTGCGGCGGCGGCGTGCGCTCCGCCTTGAAGCAATAGGCGATATAGACAAGCAGAAGCGCGACCAACGCGAGGCCGAGCGCCAGGCCGGAAAGGCCCGCCACCGCCACGCCGCACAGCAGGAGCGCGGCGAAAAGCCCCACCACCGGATCGCGCATGCGTCCTGCCGCCGCCACGCGGATCGGCGCGACAAGCGATGCCCCGCCGAGCACCAGCAGCGTGTTCGCGATATTGGAGCCGACGATATTGCCCCATGCGATGGCCGGCGCGCCCGCCCGGACCGCCTCGATGCTCGCGACGAGTTCGGGGGCGGAGGTCCCGAACCCCACCAGGACCAGCCCGATGAACAGCGGCGCGACCCGCGCCTTTGCCGCAAGCTTCACCGCGTGGGAGACGAGCAATTCGCCCCCGCCGATCAGCAGGACGAGGCCCAGCACGATCGCAAGCACGGCATAGGTCATCGACGGGTCCTGCCCATGATCCGTCAGACCGCCGCCGTCGTCAGGCCGAGCTTTGGCACAGTGATGGTGCGGCGGCCCGAAAAATCGGTGCGGATGACGAGCAGCTCCATACGCTCGAAATTGTCGAGGAGGCGGCGGATGCGGCCCGCGCTGCTCGTGCCGTAGATGCGGGCGAGCGTGTCGTCGTCGGGGCAGGGCGCCTCGTCCTGCGCCGCGCGCGCGATGGCGAGGAACGGGGCCAGCATGTCGTCGGGCACGCTGCGCGAGAGCGCGACGAGCGCGGCGTGATCGTCGTTGTCCACGTCGATGCCCGCCTGCGCCATGGCGAAGCGGCGATTGAACTGCGTCATGTCGAGCCCGTGAAGCGGCGCCCGGCGCGCCCGGCATCGCAGGGTGAAATCCTGGAACAGGGCGGCGGATGTCTGAAACGCGCTATCGGGCTCGGCCGCCATTTCGCCCAGCACTTCGGCGATGATCGGGGCGATGTCGGGCGCATCGTCGGCCTGATCTTCGGTCGGGTCCGGCGCAGAGTCCTGTATCGCGATGCGTTCGATCAGCGCGTCGGCCTGCTCGCTCGGGCTGGGCCGTGGCGGGGCGGGTGGCGGCGGTTCGGGCATTTCCGGCGCGGCGTGGAGCAATGCCTCCATTTCTTCTGCCGAAGCGGTGGGGAGCGGCATCAGGCCCGGCGCCGCGCCGCGCGTGCCGGTGCGCACGCTCCCGATGCGGACCGATACGGGGCGGCGGGAGATCGCAGGACCCAGCCCGAGGAACATCCCGCGGTCGAGGTCGCGGATCTGCTCCGCCTGCCGCCGTTCCATGCCGAGCAGGTCGGCGGCGCGCACCATGTCGATATCGAGGAATGTCCGCCCCATCAGGAAATTGGACGCCTAGGCCGCGACATTCTTGGCAAGTTTCGCCAGCCGCTGCGTCGCGATGACCCCGGCAAGACCGCGCTTGCGCCCCCGGCACATCAGGTTCGTCATCGCCGAAAGCGAGAGGCGGCGGGCCTCGTCGCTCACGTCGCCGCCCTGTGCCGGGGCGAACATCTGCGCCTCGTCCACGACGACGAGCGCGGGGTACCATTCCTCCCGCGGGGCATCGAACAGGGCATTGAGGAACATCGCGGCGCAGCGCATCTGCGCCTCGACCTCCAGCCCGTCGAGCGCGAGCACGACCGACGCGCGATGTTGCCGGATGCGGGCGGCAAGCTGCACGATTTCGGTATCGCCGTAATCCGCGCCGTCGATCACCACATGACCGAACGGTTCGGCCAGCGTGACGAAATCGCCCTCCGGATCGATCACGACCTGCTGCACCAGCCCGGCGCTTTCCTCCAGCAGGCGGCGCAGGAGATGCGATTTGCCCGAACCCGAATTGCCCTGCACCAGCAGGCGCGTGGCGAGCAATTCCTCGATATCGATGGGAACCTTCGTGTCGCGATTGTCGCTGCCGATGATGATCGAATTGCTCACCTGCCGGGCAATAGCGGGCCGCGCGTCCCAGCCAAAGCCATCGCGCGCCGCTATCCCCAGCCTATCTGCCCCGCTTACGCGATCATTCGCGAAAGCTCCACCTGAGCGCCGCGCCCATCGCATAGGTCGCGACCCTGTTCGGGAGCGCCATGAGCCGCCCCGGTCGCAGGTTCAGCATGGCGGGCGCCCATCGCGGCAACAGGTCGAGCGCCGCTTGGCCAAGCATGCGATGCGGCGCCGCCGAGGCGGGATTGCCAGCCGCCGGCGTGAGCACGAGATCGGCGACCTCCCGCGTTTCGGGCAGCACGGCAAGCTCGCCGCGAAACGAGGCCAGCAACGCCTCTGCCGCGGCGCGCGTGTCCGGCACCGGATCGGCGCCCAGCGCGCGGGCGACATGGGCCGCCTGCGCGAAATAGATATCCTGATCCTTGGCGCTCATCCGCGGATCGACATAGCGGATATACGCATCGAGAAAGCACAGCGCCTCGCACACATGGACCCAGGCGAGCAGGCGCGGATCGGACGCGCGATAGCCCGTCCCGTCCGCCAGCGTTCCGGTCACGCGCAGATGGATGCGGCGAACCCGGTCGATCGCGGCCTCCGCCTCGGTGCGATCCGCATAGGTGGTGATGGCGATGAAACGCGCCGTCCGCCGCAGCCGACCGAGCATGTCGGCGCGAAAATCCGAATGGTCGAGCACGCCGCGAAGCGCCGCGGGGTGCAGCATCTGTAACAACAAAGCGGCCATGCCGCCGACCATCATCGACACGACATCGGCATGGACCGCGCGAATGACCGAACCGGGCGGGAATATCGCCGTGTCGGACCGGATGACCGGCGTTTCCCCGCGGCTCGCGTCGTTGAACACGGCGCGAACCTGCGCGCGGAGCATGGATTTGACGACCGCAGTGGGTGCGGCGGGCGCGGCTTTGCGGCGCGCTCTCACCATCGGGGTGCGATCATGGCGGGGGGGTCGTCAATCGGCGTGTTCCTTTTTGGGCTTGGCCATCTTGCGGTGCATTTCGGCCAGCATCGTATCGGGAATAACATTGGCGAACATGTCCTGAACCTTGTTCATGAAGCCCGACACCACATGCGCGTCCCCTTCGAGCAGGGCCTCGTACCCATCCTTCGCCACCTTGGCGGGGTCGGCCTTGCTGTCGGACTGTCCGGCGCCTGTATCTTCCATGTTCGCGCGGTCGAAGAATTGCGTATCGGTCACGCCGGGCATCAGGCAGCTAATCGTGACATTGGTGTCCTTCAATTCGTTGCGAAGGCCGAAACAGAAATCGTCGATATAGGCCTTCGTCGAATTATAGACGAGTTGATACGCGCCGGGCAAATGGCCCGCGATGGACCCGGTGACGAGGATCCGGCCCGCATCGCGTTCGCGCATCCGCTTCCCGATGTAATAGATCAGCGCGGTCGTGCCGGTGATATTGGTGTGGATGACATGCGCGATGTCCTTCCACTCCTGATCGAGGAAGGCGTGCCCCAGGCCGTGCCCTGCATTGGCGAGCAGGAAATCCACCGGCCGGTCGCCGATTTCGGTCATCAGCGCCATGATCCCGTCCCGCGTGGCAAGGTCGCCCATGACGGTCGCGATCGACGCGGCGCCATGCTGTTTCACGATGGCCTCGGTTTCGCCCATGTCGCGGTCCGCGGCGAGGATCAGGTCGCAGCCGTCCTTCGCCGCAAGCTTCGCCAGTTCCTGCCCGATCCCGCTCGACGCGCCGGTGATCACCACCAGCCCGTGCAATTTGTCGATGTCCTTCGCCATGATCAGGCCTCCATTCCGGGTTTGAGGACGACTTTCGTCCATTCGTTCTGATTGTCGTGAAAATTCCTGTAGCCGTCCGCCGCCTGGGAAAGGGGAAGCCGGTGGCTGATGAGGAAGGTGGTGTCGAGCGTGCCATCCTCGATCTTGGCGAGGAGATCCTTCGTATAGCGTTGCACGTGCGTCTGCCCGCCGCGCAGTTGCAGCCCCTTTTCCATCATCGCGCCCAGCGGCCATTTGTCGGTCATCCCGCCATAGACGCCGGGGATCGACACGCGCCCGCCCGGACGCACCGCCAAAATCGCCTGTTTCAACGCGCTGGCCCGGTCGGCACCGATGCCCACGGTCTGCTTCACCATGTCCATCATGTTGTCATAGGCAAAGCCGTGCGCCTCCATGCCGACGGCGTCGATCACCGCGTCCACGCCGATCCCGCCCGACATTTCCATCAAGGCTTCGCGCACGTCGGTTTCGCGAAAATTGATCGTGTCGGCGCCCAGCTTTTTCGCAAGCGCTAGCCGGTGGGGATAATGGTCGATGGCAATCACCTTCGATGCGCCCATCACGATGGCCGATTGAATGGCGAACAGCCCGACCGGGCCGCAACCCCACACCGCGACCGTATCGTCGGGATTGATCTCCGCATTTTCCGCCCCCATCCAGCCGGTCGGCAGAATGTCGGAGAGGAAGAGCACCTTGTCATCGTCGAGATGGTCGGGAACGACGATCGGCCCGAAATCGGAGTAGGGCACGCGGACATATTCCGCCTGCCCGCCCGAATACCCGCCGGTGAGGTGGGAATAGCCGAACAGCCCCGCCATCGGATGCCCGTAAAGCGTTGCCGATGCGTCCTGTTTCTCCGCCGGGTTGGAATTTTCACAGCAGCTGTATTGCTGAATGTTGCAGTGGAAACAGCCGCCGCACGAAATGGTGAAGGGAACGACGACGCGTTGCCCTTTTTTCAACGTGCTGTCGGCGCCGGTTTCCACGACCTCGCCCATGAATTCATGGCCGAGTATGTCGCCCGACTGCACCATCGGGATGACCCCGTCGTAAAGGTGCAGGTCGGAGCCGCAGATCGCGGTGCTGGTGACCTTGATGATGGCGTCGCGGCTGTTCACGATTTCGGGATCGTCGACCGTATCGACGCGCACGTCGTGCTTTCCATGCCAGGTGAGAGCCTTCATCGTGCATTCTCCTGCTGATATTGGGCGGCGCGGGTCTGGTCCTTGCGGCGCGCGCTGGTGCTGACTTCGCCTGTTTCCATCAGCATCTTGAAACGTTTGAGATCGTGGCGCGCCTGCACCTCGGGTTCTCGCATGAACAGCTTGGCAATGGCCTGGCCGATCTTGCCGCCGGGCGCCTTGTACGCGATGATGAGCGAGACGCGCGTGCCGCGGTCCCCCGGTGCATCCTCGAAAGTGACGCGCCCTTCGGTGTCGATGTCCGACCCTTCGACGGAGCGCCATGCGATGAGCGTGTCCTGCTCTTCGCGCGCGATCTCGGTTTCGATGTCGACGGATTGTCCGGCGGGCGCCTTTATGGTCCACACGGCGCGCCCGTCGCTTCCCTTGGGGGTGATTTTCTCCACGTTTTCCATGAATTGGGGGAGGTTCTGAAACTCCCGCCAGAACGCGAACAGCTCCGTGCGCGGCTTGCGGATGGTGACGGTGCGGCCGACGACCTCGTAATCGCCGAAATTGCGGCGCTGCGTCCACCCCGGCGCGCTGTCGGGGTGATGCTTCTTCTCTCGTGTGGAGAGCCATGCGCCCACTGCCGCCGCGCCAAGCGCTATGCCCGCCCCGGCCAGCGCGCCAAGGTCCCTGTTGTCCGATTTCATGTGCAATCTCCGATACCTGTTAACGATAGAAGCCGCCGCGCCGCCATCGTGTTCCGCCCGTCGGTCAGGGCGCCCCAGGGGTGCGACGGGGCGTGCGGCATGATCGCGCCGGGCGGCGTATCGCCGCGGCCACCGGGGAACACCGGGCGGGGGCGGCTTGTTGCCCAAAACGAAAGCATCCGATGAAAGGGGCCACATCAGCCATGACCGAGACACGCAGCGAAACCGACACCATGGGCGCGATCGACGTTCCGGCAGACCGGCTCTGGGGCGCGCAGACGCAGCGTTCCCGCGAAAATTTCCGCATTGGCGAGGAGGTGATGCCGCGGCCCGTGACGCGCGCGCTGGGCATTGTGAAGCGGGCGGCGGCGCGGACCAATCGTGATCTCGGCCTGCTGGATGCCGATCTGGCGGGCGCCATCATCCGCGCCGCGGACGAGGTCGTGTCGGGCGATCTCGATGCCGAATTTCCGCTCGTCGTGTGGCAAACCGGCTCCGGCACGCAAAGCAACATGAATGCGAATGAGGTCATCTCGAACCGCGCGAATGTGATGCTGGGCGGGAAACCGGGCGAAAAATCGCCGGTGCATCCCAACGATCACGTCAACATGTCGCAATCGTCGAACGATACGTTCCCCACCGCCATCAATATCGCCGCCGTCACCGAAATCGCCGAACGGCTGCTGCCCGCGCTGCACGCGATGCAGGAGGATTTGGCCCAAAAGGCGCGCGACTGGGACGGCATCGTGAAGATCGGCCGCACCCATACGCAGGATGCCACCCCGCTCACCCTGGGGCAGGAGTTTTCAGGCTATGCGCGGCAGGTCGAACTCGGCATCGCACGGGTCGATAGCGTGATAGGCGGGCTCTGCGATCTGGCGCAGGGGGGCACGGCGGTCGGCACCGGGCTGAACGCGCCGGACGGCTTTGCAGAGGGCGTGGCCGACGCCATTGCGGAGGATACCGGCCACCCATTCCGCACCGCAGCCAACAAGTTCGAAAGCCTCGCCGCGCATGATGCGCTGCTTTTTGCGCATGGGGCGCTGAACACGCTGGCGGCCAGCCTGTTCAAGATCGCCAACGACATCCGCTATCTCGGCTCCGGGCCGCGCTCCGGGCTGGGCGAGCTGGCGCTTCCCGCGAACGAGCCGGGCAGCTCGATCATGCCCGGAAAGGTCAACCCGACGCAGTGCGAGGCGATGACGCAGGTCTGCGCGCAGGTGTTCGGCAATCACGCCACGCTCAGCTTCGCGGCGAGCCAGGGGCAGTTCGAGCTGAATGTCTATCGCCCGGTGATGGCGTATAATTTTCTGCAATCGGTGCGGCTGCTGGCCGACGCGGCGAACAGCTTTACCACGAACCTGCTTGCAGGGCTGGAACCGCGGGAGGACAATATCGCGAAGGGGGTCGAAAACTCGCTGATGCTGGTCACCGCGCTGGCGCCGACGATCGGCTATGACAAGGCCGCGGCCATCGCGAAGGACGCGCACGCGCGCAACATTACCCTGCGCGAAGCCGCGATCGACAGCGGCCATGTCACCGGCGAGGATTACGACCGTATCGTGAAGCCCGAGGCCATGACGAAGCCGGGCTGAACCTCACCCGATCATTCGGGCACGTTGTCCCGCAATTCGCGGACCCACACATCGGCGACCGAATCCGACGGCGCGCGCCAGTCGCCCCGCGGGCTGAGCGCGCCGCCCGACGATACTTTCGGACCGTTGGGAATGGCGGACCGCTTGAACTGCGTCGATTGAAAGAAGCGCCAGCAGAATTTTTCCAGCCATGTGCGAATGGTGGGAAGGTCGTATTGGTTCTTCAGAGCGTCGGGAAATTCCACCGGCCATAGCCCGCGCTCCGCATCCCGCCACGCATGCCAGGCGAGAAAGGCGACCTTCGACGGACGCTGCCCATAACGCATGATGTGGTGGAGGAAAAAATCGTTGAGCTCGTACGGGCCGATCTTGCTCTGCGTGCTCTGAATCTCGCCATCCTCGCCCTGCGGCACGAGTTCGGGGGAGATTTCCGTGGCGAGAATATCCTCCAGCACCTGATCCGCCTCGTGGTCGAGCTGATTGGTGCGCGCGGTCCAGCGGATGAGATATTGGATGAGCGTCTTCGGCACGCCGGCGTTCACCGCGTAATGGCTCATCTGATCGCCCACGCCATAGGTGCACCAGCCCAGCGCCAGTTCGGACAGATCGCCCGTTCCGACGACGAACCCCGAATGATGGCCCGCCAGCCGGAACAGGTAATCGGTGCGAAGCCCTGCCTGCACGTTTTCGAACGTCACGTCATAGACCGGCTCCCCGTTGGCGAAGGGATGGCCGATATCCTCCAGCATGCGGCGCGCGGCGGGCTTGATGTCGATCTCCTCCGCCGTGATGCCGATCGCCTTCATCAGCTTCCACGCGTTCGATTTCGTACCCTCGCTCGTCCCGAAACCGGGCATGGTATAGCCGCGGATGGTGGTGCGCGGCAGGTTCAGCCGGTCGCACGCCCGCGCCGCGACGAGCAGCGCATGGGTGGAATCCAGCCCGCCCGAAATGCCGATTACCATGGTTTCGCCGCCCGTCGCCTCGAACCGGCGCATCAACCCGTCGACCTGGATATTGAACGCCTCGAAGCAATCCTCGTCGAGCTTGTCCTGCCGATTGGGGACGAAGGGAAAGCGCCGGATCGGCCGGTTCAGCCCGATGTCCCGCATGCCGTTGCCGAGCGTGAATTCCACCGTGCGGAACCGCGTTTGCGGCAGTCCGGCGTGTTCGGCGGCATCGTTGAAGGTCTGCAACCGCTGCCGGTCCTGCACGATGCGGTCGCAATCGATGTCGGCAATGCACAATTCCGCATCGAGCGAGAAACGCTCGCTCTCGGCCAGAAGATGGCCGAGTTCGTAGATGATGCCCTGCCCGTCCCAGGCGAGATCGGTCGTGCTTTCCCCGTGCCCTGCGGCGGAATAGAGATACGCCGTCTGCGTCCGGGCGGATTGCGCGCGGCACAGAAGATGGCGCTCGTCCGACTTGCCGATGGTGATGTTGCTCGCCGACAGATTGGCGATGACCGTCGCTCCGGCGAGGGCGCCGGTCGTGGATGGTGGGCTGGCCGCCCAGAAATCCTCGCAGATTTCGGCGAACAGCTTGAAGGATGGGATGTCGGTCGCGGCAAAGATCAGATCGGTGCCGAACGGAACGCGCGTTTCGCAGATCGTGATATGCTGCCCGACGATATTGCGGCCATGCGCGAACCAGCGTTTTTCGTAGAATTCGCGGTAATTGGGCAGGAAGCTTTTAGGCACCGCGCCCAGAATGCGCCCCTTCGCGACGGGAATCGCACAATTGTATATTCGCCCCTCGTGGCGAAGCGCCGCCCCCACCATCAGCACCGACGACAGCTCCGCGCTCGCCTCCGCAATGTCGCATAGCGCCGCCTCCACCGCGTCGAGCAATGCCGCCTGCATATGCAGATCGTCGATGGCATAGGACGTGAGGCACAGTTCGGGAAAGATGAGCAGGTCGACTCCTGCCTCATGCGCCCGCCTCGCCTCCTTTAAAATCGCGTCGCGGTTGAAGGAGATGTCCGCCGTGCGAACCTTGGGCGTGCTCGTCGCCGCGCGGATGAAACCATGGCGATGGAGCGAGAAAAACGCATGGTCCGTCTCGGTGCTGGGGTTCATCGCTTCGTCCATCCTATGGTGTTCCTGTCCTGCGCCGGCACGCGGACCGCGCATTTTGCCGGCGCCTGTCGTGTGCGGGGCAGGAATGGACAAGTTCGCCATGCGCGGCAAGCGCCTCCTTCGCAATCCTGTCGGCGCGGCGATGCCCGCATCACCCATCCGCCACGAAAAAGGCCCCGCCGCGATGGGCAGGGCCTTTGGTCTCGTCATTCGAAGGGATCAGGATGCGGAGGTTTCTTCCGCCGTCCGGGTCCGGTCGTATCGCCGGTCCAGTTCCGTCACGCGCAGATTGTTCTGCACATGGCGCACGCCGGAGATGTCATGGACGCAATCCTCCGCCCGGCGCTTGCCGCGACGATCGTCCACCGATCCGTCGAGGGTGACTTCGGCATCCTGCACCGTGACGGTGATTTCGGACGCATCGACGCCCCAGTCATCGGTCAGCCGGTCACAGGCATCTTCGAGAATACGCTCGTCCGAACGCTTGTAATTCGCAGGTCCGCGTCCGGTATGGTCACGCTCCCGGCGGCGTTCGGCATCCTCGTCGCCGAACCAGCTGGCGATTTCGTCGCCGGCCTTGTCGAAGAAACCGCGTTCCTCGTTCGTGCGGCGGTTGTGGCCCATCGTCCCGGCATAGGCGCCGCCCCCGCTGCCATAACTGCCGCTGCCATATCCGCGGTTCTGCACACGTTCGAAATCGCGACCGCCATAATCGTTCGAATTGAAGCTGCCGAAACGGTCGCCACGATTGTCGTAACGCATGGGTTCGCCCGCCGTGCGCGCTCCGCTCCGGTCATTCATGTCACGTCCGCCGCGGCGCGTCATGTCGTCACGGCCGTAGCTTTCGAAGTCATCGCGGCCATAATCATTGTCCATCTGCCGGTAGCCTTCGTCATAGCTGCCCTGCTGACCGTATCCGCGCTCCGCACCGTAGTTGCCGGATTCGAATTGCTGTTGCTGACGATCGTCGAAACGGTCGTAATCGCGGCTGTAGCTGCGATTGCGTTCATTCCTGCGCTCGTTGTCATAACGGTTGGCCATGGTGTGTCTCCTTTTACTGTGTCATGAAAGACGTCACCGAATATTTCTATCCGTTCGTCTTTCCCGCCATTCAGCGGATTGTATGGTGTTTAAACGGCTGAACCGATTGATTTGTTTCGCGGTTCGTCGCAACGCTGCGCCATTTGGGCGAAGAAGTGGCGCGACACGGGATTTTGAACGCCGTTACAAGGGTTTGTCCTGCCCGCCAGGCGCACGCCGGAACGGACGGCAAAATCGGATTGCGGGCCGGCGCAATCGCGGTAAGGTGGCACGCATGACCATACGATCCACGCTTCGTGCGCTTTCGCTTTCCGCGGCTCTCGGCCTGACCATGCCCGGTGTGGCATGGGCCGATACGCTGTCCGACGATCTTCAAGGTGACATGCCCGGCCTCATGGCGCTGTATCGCGATTTCCACGCGCATCCCGAATTGTCGATGCAGGAAACCCGGACCGCGGCGAAGATGGCGGGCCTCATGCGTGAGCTTGGCTATGAGGTGACGGAAAATGTCGGGCAGACCGGCGTGGTCGGCATCATGAAGAACGGGCCCGGCCCGGTGGTACTGCTGCGCGCCGACATGGACGGTCTCCCGGTGCGGGAGCAGACGGGGCTTCCGTTCGCGTCGCAGGTCACCGCGACGGCGCGGTCCGGCGTGGAAAGCGGCGTGATGCATGCCTGCGGCCACGATACGCACATGACCGGCCTGATCGGGGCGGCGCGCCTTCTGGCGGAGCGGCGTTCCGAATGGTCGGGGACGCTGATGCTCGTCGCGCAGCCGGGCGAGGAAGTCGGCGAGGGGGCGGCCGCCATGCTCGACGACGGACTGTACGACCGGTTTGGTCGGCCCGACTATGCCATCGCGTTTCACGACGCCGCCGCGCTTCCCGCCGGGGTGGTGGGCTATTCCCCCGGCTACGCGCTCGCCAATGTTGACAGCGTCGACATCACCGTGCCGGGCGTCGGCGGGCACGGCGCCTATCCGCACATGACGAAGGACCCCATCGTGCTGGCGAGCAGCATCGTCATGCGGCTTCAGACGCTGGTCAGCCGGGAACAGGACCCGCAGGATCCGGCCGTCGTCACCGTCGGCTCCATCCATGCCGGGTCGAAGCACAACATCATTTCGGACGAGGCGAAATTGCAGCTCACCGTGCGCAGCTATGGCGATGAAAGCCGGCAAGGCCTGCTCGACGGGATACGCCGCATCGTGCGTGGGGAGGCGATCGCCGCCGGCATGCCGGAGGACAGGATGCCGACCGTCACGCTCGCGGATCAGTTCACGCCCGCGACCTACAACGATCCCGCCCTCGCGACGCGCATGGCCGGATTGTTCGAAACGCGTTTCGGCGCAGAGCGCGTGGTCGAGGAACCCGCCACGATGGGCGGCGAGGATTTCAGCCGTTACCGACGCGCCGCCCCGGACGAGATCGAATCGCTGATCTTCTGGGTCGGCGGGGTGCCGATGGACCGCTGGGAGGCGGCAGAGGCGGGAACGGCGCAGCTTCCCTCGCTGCACAGCCCGTTCTGGGCACCCGATGCGGAGGCCGTCATCGCCACCGGGGCGGAGGCGCTGGCCGCGGCGGCGCTCGACCTCATGCCGCGCAGCTGAACGCGCGCCTCCCGATCCGCGCCACCCGACCGGCGCCACCCGACCCGCGCAGGTCGGGCTAAATCCCCGTTGGCGCGGCGCAACAAATTCTTGGCTGTAATGCGGAAGGCCCGCGACTAGGTTCCCGCCATCTTTTGAACAATCACGCGGGCGCGCCGTGCCCGCTGCCGATCGAAAAGCGCGACCTATGGCCAAACCCCTCACTCACCTTCAGCGTCTGGAGGCCGAAAGCATCCACATCATGCGCGAGGTCGCCGCCGAGGCGGACAACCCCGTCATGCTGTATTCGGTCGGCAAGGACAGCGCGGTGATGCTGCATCTTGCGAAGAAGGCGTTCTATCCCTCGCCGCCGCCGTTTCCGTTGATGCATGTCGACACCACCTGGAAGTTTCAGGCGATGTACGAATTGCGCAACCGTGCGGCGGAAGAGGCCGGCATGGACCTCATCGTGCATCAGAACCCGGAGGCGAAGGAACAGGGCATCAACCCGTTCGACCATGGCCCGCTCCACACCGACATGTGGAAGACGCAAGGGCTGAAGCAGGCGCTCGACAAGCATGGTTTCGATGCGGCGTTCGGCGGCGCGCGCCGGGACGAGGAGAAAAGCCGCGCGAAGGAGCGTATCTTCTCCTTCCGCACGGCGACCCACGGCTGGGACCCGAAGGACCAGCGGCCCGAACTCTGGAACCTTTACAACACGCGCAAGGCGAAGGGGGAGAGCATTCGCGTGTTCCCCATCTCCAACTGGACCGAGCTCGACATCTGGCAATATATCCAGCTGGAGGGGATCGAGATCGTGCCGCTTTATTTTGCGGAAAAGCGCCCGGTGGTGGAACGCGACGGCTTGCTCATCATGGTCGATGACGACCGCTTTCCCCTGCGCGAAGGGGAGACGCCCGAAATGCGTTCGGTGCGGTTCCGCACGCTGGGCTGCTACCCGCTGACCGGCGCGGTGGAGAGCGAGGCGAGCGACCTTAGCGGCGTGATACAGGAAATGCTGCTCACCACCACGAGCGAGCGGCAGGGCCGCGCGATCGACCGGGATGCCGGCGACGCCAGCATGGAAAAGAAGAAGCAGGAGGGCTATTTCTGATGGCCGACGCGCACGACACCACCGATGCCCCCGTGTACGAGACCGACGCGCTCATCGCGAAGGACATCGACGCCTATCTGGAATCGCATCAGCATAAAACGATGCTGCGGTTCATCACCTGCGGCAGCGTGGACGACGGGAAATCGACGCTGATCTACCGGTTGCTCTATGATTCCAAGATGATCTTCGAGGATCAGCTGGAGGCGCTCGAAAGCGATTCCCGCCGCGTCGGTACGCAGGGGCAGGAGATCGATTTCGCCCTGCTCGTCGACGGCCTCGCGGCGGAGCGGGAGCAGGGCATCACCATCGATGTCGCCTATCGCTTCTTCACCACGCAGAAACGCAAGTTCATCGTCGCCGACACGCCCGGCCACGAACAATACACCCGCAACATGGTCACCGGCGCATCGACCGCCGATCTCGCCGTGATCCTCGTCGATGCGCGCAAGGGTGTGCTGGTGCAGACCCGCCGGCACAGCTATCTCGCCCATCTGGTCGGCATCCGTAATGTCGTGCTGGCCGTGAACAAGATGGATCTCGTCGATTACGATCAGGCGACGTTCGATGCCATCGTCGCGGATTACCGCGAATTTGCGAAGACCATCGGGATCGAGGATTTCACCGCCATTCCGATTTCGGGCTTCAAGGGCGACAATGTCACCGCGCCGTCCGAAAATACGCCGTGGTATGCGGGGCCGTCGCTCATGGACCACCTCGAAACGGTCGAATTGTCGAGCGATAGCGACCTTGCCAAGCCGTTTCGCATGCCCGTGCAGTGGGTGAACCGGCCCAATCTCGACTTTCGCGGATTTTCCGGGTTGATCAGCGCGGGCACCGTGCGCCCCGGCGATCCGGTCCGGATCGTGCCGTCGGGCAAGACCACGAACATCGCCCGCATCGTCACGCTGGACGGTGATCTGGACGAGGCGCAGGTCGGGCAGTCGGTGACGCTCACGCTCGCCGACGAGGTCGATTGTTCGCGCGGCAGCGTGATCGCCGCCGCCGATGCACCGCCCGAAACCGCGGATCAGTTCGAGGCCACGATCGTGTGGATGGCGGACGATGCGATGTTGCCTAGCCGGTCCTACTGGATGAAGATCGGCACGCAGCAGGTATCGGCCAGCGTGCAGGAGCCGAAATACACCGTCGATGTGAACAGCATGGACCACATGGCGGCCAAGACGCTGAATCTCAACGAAATCGGGGTCGCGGAACTTGCCACAGAACGGCCCATCGCCTTCGTCCCCTATCGCGACGAGCAGGACCGGGTGAGCCCGGCGCTCGGCGGGTTCGTGCTCATCGACAAGATGACGAACCGCACGGTCGCGGCAGGCATGCTGCATTTCGCGCTGCGCCGCTCGCAGAACGTCCATTGGCAGGCGCTCGACATCACGCGCGAGGCCCGCGCCGATCTGAAGAACCAGGCGCCGAAGGTGCTGTGGTTTACCGGGCTTTCGGGATCGGGCAAATCGACGATCGCGAACCTCGTTGAAAAACGGCTGCACCGCATGAACCGGCACAGCTTCCTCCTCGACGGGGACAATGTGCGGCACGGGCTGAACCGCGATCTCGGCTTTACCGACGCCGACCGGATCGAGAATGTGCGCCGCGTGGGCGAGGTCGCCCGGTTGATGACCGATGCCGGACTGATCGTGATCACCGCCTTCATCTCCCCCTTCCGGGCCGAACGCGACATGGTGCGCGCGATGATGGAGGAGGGCGAGTTCATGGAAGTGTTCATCGACACGCCGCTTTCCGTGGCGGAGGAGCGCGACGTGAAGGGCCTCTATGCCAAGGCGCGGGCCGGGACGCTGAAGAATTTCACCGGGATCGACAGCCCTTACGAAGCGCCGGAAAACCCGGAAATCCGCATCGACACCACCGCGCTTTCGCCGGAGGAAGTAGCCGATCTCATCGTGGAGCGTTTGCTGGGATGGTAACGAAGGTTCGTATCGAGGACGACGCCGAGCTGGCCGCGAGGCTCGCGACCACGGCGGGGCAGATCGCCGTCGCCGTGCGGGAAAGCGGATTGCTCGACGGCAAGGAGCTGGGCAGTGCAGGGGACAAGGTCGCCAATGCGTTTCTGATGAAGGCGCTGGCCGAGCAGCGGCCCGAGGATGGCGTGCTTTCGGAGGAAAGCCGCGACACGCTCAAACGGCTGGACAAGGAACGCGTATGGATCGTCGATCCGGTCGATGGCACCCGCGAATATGGCGAAAGGCGCAGCGACTGGGGCGTGCATGTCGGGCTTTCCATCGGGGGGCGGGCGGCCATCGGGGCGGTGGCGTTGCCGGGGCTGAACGTCACGATGCGGTCCGACCGGACGGAGCCTTTGCCCCCCGCGCCCGAACGGCTGCGCATGGTGGTGAGCCGCACGCGCCCGGCAAAGGAAGCGGTCCACGTGGCAGAGGCTCTGAATGCCGAGCTCGTCCCCATGGGCAGCGCCGGTGCGAAGGCGATGGCGATCCTGCGCGGGGAGGCGGACATCTACCTGCATTCGGGGGGGCAGTACGAATGGGACAATTGCGCGCCCGCCGCCGTGTGCGAGGCGTTCGGCCTCCACTGTTCGCGCATCGATGGCGCGCCGCTCCAATATAACCGGGCCGATGTCGGGCTGCCCGACCTGCTGTTCTGCCGCAAGGAGCATGCGACCCGCGTGCTGAACCTCGTCGCCGCGATGTAGCGTGCAGCGCCGCGTTCAGATCCGCTGCGCAACCGCCTCTATCGCAAGGACATAGCCCAGCGTCCCCGCGCCGCAGATGACGAGATCGGCCACGGCGGAGATGTGGCTGTGGTGGCGGAAACCCTCGCGCGCGTGGATATTGGAGATGTGCACCTCCGCGATCGGCCCTGTAAAGGCGGACAGGGCATCGCGAATGGCGATGGAGGTGTGGCTGTAGGCGGCAGGATTGATGACGATGGCGGCGGCATCGCTACGCGCCGCCTGGATCCAGTCGATCAGATCGTGTTCGGCATTGCTTTGGTGAAAGGCGATCTCGTGGCCGAGCGCGTCGGCCCTTGCGCGGCACATCCGCTCGACATCGGTAAGCGTTTCGTGGCCGTAGATGTCCGGCTCCCGCTGACCCAGGAGGTTGAGATTGGGACCGTTGAGTACGGTAATACGCGCCATCCGGTCCGCCTTTCGCTCTTGCAACCGCAGTCTTGCGCCTAACCGATGGCGGGGGCGGACGCAATCGCGCCGCGGTTCATTTCCTGCTCACGACCAGCTTCTGCAGCCGGGATTCCAGCGTTCCGATCGGGCACGGCTTCGTGCACACATCGGCGCGGGGATAGCGTTCCTGCAATTCCTCGGGGCTGGCATGGCCGGAATGAAAGACGAATGGAACGGCCATGTCCCGAAGCCTGTCCGCCACGGGAAAGACGACACCGTCGGTAAGCTGCACGTCGAGCACGGCACCGTCGGGAACGCGCGTTTCGATCGCGGCGAGAGCGCGGACGATGCTGGGATGCGGGCCATCGACGGTAAAGCCGCAATCCTCCAGCCGATCGACGAGGTCGAAAGCGATGATCATCTCATCCTCGACGAGGAGGATATAGGGCGAAGCAGTCTCGGGCTCGCCATGGTCGCCTGCTTCGATGTTCACATTCAATTGCGGTCGGCTCACCACTCGCACACTTTCATCGGCGTCTGCCCCCCTGGGTCGCAGCCAGCTATTGTTAACATTCGGCAGAAAACGAACAGGCCAGCCGCGCAATTGTTCCCGCGCGGGACATTAAAAAGCGAACGCCCGTTCCTTTATCCCGGATCTGTGCCGTTTCCCGGAACCCCGTCGCGGGCGAGCGTGACCAGCGCGTCGGCCGAAAGGACCTGCGGCAGGGTTTGCGGGGGCTTTCCCGGCGCGTACCAGATATAGAGCGGAACGCCCGCCGCGCCGTTTTCCGACAGGAAGCGGGCGATGGCCGGATCGCCCCGCGTGAAGTCGCCGCGCAGGATCGCCACATCGTGATCGGCAAAGGCCTTCGCGACGGGCCCGCGGTCGATCGCGACCCGTTCGTTGACCTTGCACGTCACACACCAGTCCGCCGTGAAATAGGCGAACACGGGGCGGCCATCCGCGCGCGCGGCGGCCAGCGCCTCGATACTGAAGGGCTGCGTGCCGGGAAGGGCGGCGGCATCGGCGGCGGCGGGCGCAGGCTCCATCCACGCGGCGAGCCCGCCTGCGCAGGCCGCGATCAACAGCGTCATCCCGGCAAGCGGCGCAACGCCGCGCCCCTTCGCCTGTCGCCGCCCCGCCACGAACAGCACGGCCAGCACGCCCGCCCCGGCGCTGAGCGCCATCACCGCCAGCGTCCATCCCCCCACGCGCCAGCAGAGCCAGAACAGCGCCACCCCGGTCAGCGCCATCGGCACGGCCATGGTGCGCCGGAACGCGTTCATCCACCGGCCCGGCTGCGGGATCATCGCGCGCAGGCGTGGCACGAAACCAATGGCAAGAAACGGCGCCGCCAGCCCCAGCCCCAGCGCCGCAAACAGCGCGAGTGCCGCCCATGCAGGCAGAAGCAGCGCGGCGCCCATCGCCCCCGCCATGAACGGCCCGGTGCACGGCGTCGCCACGAATGCGGCGAGCATGCCGGTCCCGAACGCGCCGCCCCCGCGCCGCTCGACCGGTACGGGGAGGACCATCTCGTACACGCCCGCCAGATTGGCGGCGATCGCGGTGACGAGGAGGAAGAGCAGCACAATGGTCGCCGGTTCCTGCAGCTGAAACGCCCAGCCGACCTCCTGACCGAGCAAGCGCAGGACGAGCAGCACCCCGCCGAGCGCGACGACCGTGACCAGCACGCCCGCGGTATAGGCAAGCGCCTCCGTCCGGGCGCGCCCGTCGCTGTCGCCCCGCGCGCGGGCAAGCGCGACCGCCTTCAGGCTGAGCACCGGGAATACGCAGGGCATCACGTTGAGCAGCAAGCCGCCGGCAAACGCGGCGAGTAGCAGCAGCGCCAGCGGCCCGGTCCCCGTGCCATCGGCGCGCGCCGCATTCGCGAGCGGCTCTCCCGCAGCGCCCGGCGGTCCGGGTTCGAGCCGCACCGACACCCCGCGCTCGTCATTGAGCCGGAGTACCGCATCATGCGCCCCCTCGGCCATGGCTCCCTCCCGCGCATCGGTCTCCACGATGATCCAGTCGCCCCGGCGCGAGACATCCTGCCGCGCGGCATAATCGACCACACCATCGTCGGCGAGGAACAGGTGCGGCGCGGCAAGGCTCGCCCCCGCCGCGACGGGGATCGCGGCGCGCAGCCGCCCACCGGCAATCTCGTATCGGCCCGGCTCCGCCAGCGGAGCGGGGAGCGCGGCGCGCCATGCGGCGAGGCGCGGGCTCTCCACCGCGCGATCCGCAATGGTGAGGCGCGTGCGAAGCGTCGCCTCCTCCGGCACGCAGATCGTGTCGGTGCACGCCAGCCAGCGCGCCTTTACCGCGATCGGCACGGCGTCGCCCGGCGCCATCCGCGCGGACACCGACGCCGGGACGAGCACGGCATAGCGCCCTTCGTAAACATGGTTCATCAGCCCGGAAATCAGCAACGTCTGCGGCACCGGATATTGCGGATCGCCCACCGAAACCCCGTCCGGCAACGTCCATTCCAGCGTCATGCCATAGCCCGCATCGCCGGGGTTCGACCAATATCCGTGCCACCCGTCCGCAGGGTCCATGAGGAGCGCGATCACCGCATCCTCGCCCGGCGCGGCGGTGCCGGCAATCAGCCGCGCATCGATATTGTTGGCATGGGCCCCCCCCGGCAGCCCGCCCGCCACAAAGATCATCGAACACGCAACCCACGCGAGCAGCACGCGCAGGAAAGCCGTCGGCAACACGGGGCAAATCGACAGGCGATGATGCATGGGAGTGATCGTGTCCGGGCTCGCTGCTGCGGCGATGCGGCGATACGGACACTTGCGTCCGCGCCCGCGCACCGCCATCAACCGCATGGCGTATCTAGGCGCGGCATGGCGCCGTGTCCAGCATGGCGGGAACGAGGAACGAGCGATGACGAAGACAGACAGGCGCGATGTGGTGATCCTGGGCGGCGGCCTTGTCGGGACCAGCCTGGCGCTCGCGCTCGCAAAGGCGGGCATCACGAGCCATGTCCTCGACGCGGCCGATCCCGAGACGCAGCTTGCCGAGGGGTTCGACGGGCGCGCGTCGGCCATTTCCACGGCGAGCTGGAACATGTTCGCCAATATCGGCGTCGCGCCTTTGCTCGAACCGTTCGGCTGCCCGATCGAATCCATCGCGGTCAGCGATCAGCTCAAACCCGGCGAACTGCATTTCCGGCCCGAAACGGGCGAGGGCAGCCTTGGCCGCATGTTCGCCAACCGGCAGCTGCGCAAGGCGTTGTTCGACGCGATGCAGGACGAGGACGCCATCGCGTTTCATCCCCGCTCCCGCGTGACCGAACGCCACCGCGGCCCGCATGGTGTCGCCGCCGTGCGCGACGATGGCACGCGTTTCGAAGGGAGCCTGCTCGTCGGGTCGGAAGGGCGCGGGTCGCCGACGCGCGACGAGGCGGGCCTGAAAATGGCGAAATGGGATTATCGTCACCGGGCGATCATCTGCGGCCTCGCGCATGAAAAGCCGCACGGGAACGTGGCGTGGGAAATCTTCTATCCCGAAGGGCCGTTCGCGCTTTTGCCGATGCTGGACGATGCGGATGGGCGGCATCGCACCGCGCTGGTGTGGACGGTCGCGGAAAAGGAAGCGGAAGGCTGGCTCAAGCTTGGCGACCGGGCGTTCCTCGCCGAGGCGGAGAAGCGCATGGGCGCGCTGCTCGGCACGATGGAACTGGCCTCCCCGCGGTCGTCCTATCCGCTCGGCTTTCATCATGCGCCGACGATCATCGACCACCGGCTCGCGCTCGTCGGCGACGCGGCGCACGGCATCCACCCGATCGCGGGGCAGGGGCTCAATCTCGGCTTGCGCGATGTTGCGGCGCTGGCCGAGGTGGTGGGCGATGCGATGCGTTTGGGGCTGGAGCCGGGGGACGCAGAGGTGCTCAAACGCTATCAGCAATGGCGCGCATTGGACGATTTCACAGTGTCGCTCGCGACCGACGGGCTGACGCGGATCTTCGGCGTGCCGGGCCGCGCCGCTTCCGCCGTGCGTAGGCTGGGCATGGGAGCGATCGAGCGGGTCAATCCGCTCAAACGCTGGTTCATGGACGAGGCGCGCGGGGTGAGCGGGACGCTGCCGACACTGCTTCAGCGCTGAGGGCTCAGGCGGCGGGTTCGGCGGTGCGCGAAGGAGCTGCCTGCCCTTCGCTCGCGCCGTCTTCGTCCACGGCCGCATCGGCGCCCGCAGGGGCCGCCGGGCTCAATTGCCGGACCGGCTGCCCGCTTCCGTCGTTGAGGTTGCGCGGTTCGAGCAATGCCGCCGTCTCGATCAGGTCGAGCGCCTCGCGCGCCGCGACATAGCGCCGGGCATCACGGAGCCATCCCTCCGCCCGTTCGGCATTGGGAAGGCTCGCGACGAGCGCGCGCGCCGATGCGACCCGCCCTTCGTCGAGCAGGCGGCTCGCCCGTTCCAGCCTGCGTTCGGGGCGGGGGGACGGCGCGCTCGCCCGGCGCAGCACGAACAGATCGCCCAGCTCCGCCTTCACCCGTTCCCACCCGTTCAGATCGCGTGGTTTTTCAACCGTTTCCTGCGGCAGGTTTTCGAGCCCCTGCCGCAATTGTTCGAGCGTGACCGGATCGCGCGCGGTGGCGAGGATGGTGCGGACCGCATTGGGCTGCGCATTCCCGAATCGCAGCCGCAGCTGATCGCCGAGATAGCCGAGCCGCTCGCCCCGCTCGATCAAACGGCGTGCGGCAAAGGCGATGAGCAGGCCTTCGGCGCGGGCGGCATTGCCCGACGCGGCCTCGGCCTGAAGATCGATGCGGTTGAGCCGGCGTTCGAGCGCATTGAGCCGCAGGTCGATCGGCGCGCCGGTGCCCGGACCCGCCGCCATGGCCGGCGCGGTATTGCCCGCACCGTCGCCGTCGTTCGCGGCGCCTGCCTTCGTCTGCGGGGCGGCGGTGTCCTGATCGGTGGCGATCCATCCTGTGCGCCACGCGATCCACGCCGCCGCGCCTGCGCCCAGCACGAAGGCGAGAAGCACGGCAAGCACCATCCCGCGCAGCCCGGATTTGCGCGTGTTGTTCGCATTTCGCGGGCGGTCATGCGGGCGGGTCGGTTCGGTCATGCGATCGTTCAAGCGGGTGTTCCTTCTGGCCCCTGTCGCCTTTCCATGCCGCCTTTGCACATTTCGGCGGCAAGGGCCAGCAGGGCGGCATCATCCACCGTTTCCGCCACCGCGACGGCACGCCATCCCGCCCCCGCGGCCGGCGCGATCCGGGGCGCGAGACATGCAAGCGCGATACGGCCGCGCGGCAGTCCGACCCGCTCGACCTCCGCCGAAAAATGGCGCGCAGCCTCCGCCGAATGGAGCAGCACGACTAGCCCTTCGTCGGCCAGCGCCGCAAGCGCGCCGGGCAGGGGCAGCGCCGCCACGCGATAGACGACGCGCGTGTCGAGCCTCGCACCCTCAGCGAGCGAGAGCGGCACATGCGCCTCCCCCGACAATCGCAGGAGATTTCGCGCACCCATCGCGACCGCCCTCTCGGCGACCGGCTGCAATCCCCCCGCGCCGACATGCGCGACCGTAAACCCCGCCGCCCGCGCCGCCTCCGCCGTCGTTTCGCCGACGCACCACGCGGGGAGGGCCGTCAACGCCGACAGCTTGGCCCCGCCGTGGCGCATGATGTTCGCGCTGCCGAGGAGGAGCGCGTCGAGGCGGGCAATGTAGGGCATGGTCCACCCCGCCGGTTCCACCCGGAACATCGGCATGGAGAGCAGCGCAATACCCGCCTCGCCCGCGCGTTTGAGCGTCGCGGCATCGCCCGGTGGGGGACGGATCGCGACAATGGCCGTCATTGCGGGCCGAAAAAGGCGCGGATTGCGTCCGGCGCATCGGCGAGCAGCTTCCGGCCCATGTCCGCCGCGGGTTCGGTCTCGCCTGCGGCAAAGGCGATGTCGCTGTCGCGGCGGACGGTGCCGTCGGGGCTGAAAATCGCGGCGGTCATGCGCATGGCGGCACCGTCGCGGCGGGTCCACGCGGCGATCGGGCTATGGCAATTGCCGCCCAGCGCGAGGAGGAGCGCGCGTTCCGCCATGACCTGCGCTCGGGTCGGGGCATCGTCGATCGCGCCGAGCATTTCGCGAAGATCGTGGCGATCCGCGCGGCATTCGATGCCGATGGCGCCCTGGGCCGGGGCGGGGAGCCATTCCTCCGCCTCCAGCACATGCCCCACGCCCCCCTGGTCGAGCCGGGCCAGCCCCGCCGCCGCCAGCAAAGTCGCATCCGCTTCGCCCGCGCTCAGCTTCGCCAGCCGCGTCGCGACATTGCCGCGGATCCCGACGATGGTGAGGTCGGGACGGTGATAAAGCATCTGCGCGGCGCGGCGCGGGGCACTGGTCCCGACGCGGGCGCCGCGCGGGATCTGCGCGATGGACGATGCCCCGACCAGCACGTCGCGCACGTCCGCGCGGGGAAGAAGCGCGGCGATGGCGATGGCCTCGGGGCGAATCGTCTCGACATCCTTCATCGAATGGACCGCGAAATCGATGCGCCCGTCGGCAAGGCACGCGTCCAGCTCCTTTGTCCACAACGCCTTGCCGCCGATCTCGGCGAGCGGGCGGTCCTGTATCTTGTCGCCGGATGCGATGACGGGGACGAGTTCGACGGCGCCATCGTCCCAGCCATGCGCGGCGATGAGGCGGGCCTTCGCCTCCTCCGCCTGCGCAAGGGCGAGGGGGGAGCGCCGCGTCCCCAGCTTGAGCGGGCGGTCCGGGCGGGGCCGGGATGCGGATCGGGATTGGTTCAGGAGTGTCATGCGCGTCTTGTGCTAGCGCCGCAAAGCGTTCAGGGAAAGCCGCCATGACGGCGCCAATCGTTCTCGGTATCGAATCCAGCTGCGATGAAAGCGCGGCGGCCCTTGTGCGGGCCGACCGCACCATCGTCGGGCAATCCATCGCGTCGCAGGACGAGGCGCATCGCCCGTTCGGCGGCGTCGTCCCCGAAATCGCCGCGCGCGCGCATGTCGAGGTCGTCGGCCCGATGGTGGAACGCGTGCTCGACGATGCGGGCATGACGCTGGCCGATGTCGATGCGATTGCCGCGACGGCGGGGCCGGGGCTGATCGGCGGGGTGATGGTCGGGCTGGTCACGGCAAAGGCGCTGGCGATGGCGGGTGACAAGCCGTTGATCGCGGTCAACCACCTCGAAGGGCATGCGCTGTCCCCGCGTCTCGCCGATCCTCAGCTTGCCTTTCCCTATCTGCTGCTGCTCGCATCCGGCGGGCATTGCCAGATACTGGAGGTGCGCGGCGTCGGCGATTACCGCTAGCTCGCCACCACGATCGACGATGCCCTGGGCGAGGCATTCGACAAGACGGCGAAGATATTGGGCCTCGGCTATCCGGGCGGCCCGGCGGTGGAGCGTCTGGCGAAAGAGGGCGACCCCGCCGCCGTGCCGTTGCCGCGACCGTTGAAAGGCGCGAAGGAGCCGCATTTCTCCTTTGCCGGGTTGAAGAGCGCCGTCCTGCGCGCGCACCAGACGGGCGACCACGCCCCCGCCGACATCGCCGCCAGCTTTCAGCAGGCCGCGCTCGATTGCGTGATCGACCGGACGGGCCGCGCCCTGCAAACCGCAGAGGGCATGACCGCGCTGGTCGTGGCGGGCGGGGTTGCGGCGAATGCGTCGTTGCGCGCCGCGTTGGAGAGTATGGCTGCGCAACATGGCCTGCGTTTCGTTGCGCCGCCGATGGCGCTGTGTACCGACAATGCCGCGATGATCGCCTGGGCGGGGCAGGAGCGGATCGCGGCGGGGCTGGTCCAGCCGGGCGGCGATCCGCTCGATTTCGTGGCGCGGCCGCGCTGGCCGCTGGACCCGGATGCGGAACCGGCGCGCGGGGCGGGAGTAAAGGCGTGACGGCGACGGGCGTGATCGGGGCGGGCGCATGGGGCACCGCGCTTGCGCAGATGCTGGCGAGCGACGGGCGCGCCGTGCGGCTCTGGGCGCGGGATGCCGGGCTTGTCGGGACGATCAACGACGCGCATCGCAACCCGCTCTATCTGCCCGATGCGGCGCTGTCCCCGGCGATACGAGCGACGAACGATCTTTCCGAACTCGCCGCGCTCGACATATTGCTCGTCGTCGTACCGGCGCAGCATGTGGGCACGGTTCTTGGCGAATTGTCGGGCTATGGCGGCGATCTGGTGCTGTGTGCCAAGGGGATCGAGGCGGGCAGCGGGCGCTTGATGGCCGATGTCGCGGGCGATTGCGTGCCGGGCGCGGGGCTGGCGGTACTGTCCGGCCCGACCTTCGCGCACGAGGTCGTCGCCGGCTTGCCGACGGCGGTGACGCTCGCGTGTGCGGGCCGTCCGGGGGAGAGCGGGGAAGCGCAATGGAACCGCCTGTCCGCCGCCATCGCGCGGCCGCAGTTCCGGCCCTATTTTTCCGATGACATGACAGGCGCCGAAATCGGCGGCGCGGTGAAGAACGTGCTGGCCATTGCATGCGGCGTGGTGGACGGGCTTTCGCTGGGGCAGAATGCGCGGGCGGCGCTGATTGCGCGCGGCTATGCCGAGATGCTGCGGTTCGGGCTGGCGCGCGGGGCGCGGGCGGATACGCTGGCGGGGCTGTGCGGGCTGGGCGATCTCGTGCTCACCTGTTCGTCGACGCGCAGCCGCAATTTCTCGCTCGGCAAGGCATTGGGCACCGGACAGTCGGCGGCGGAGCTGATGGCCCATCGCCGCACCGTGGCGGAGGGCGCCTTTACCGCGCCCGTGCTCAACGCGCTTGCCCATGACATGGGGATCGCCATGCCGATCACCGAGGCGGTGTGTGCGCTGCTCGACGGGAGGGTTGACGCGCAAACCATGGTCGAACGGTTGCTGTCGCGCCCCTTGCGGACCGAAACCGAACCGGAGAACACGGTTTGACCGAGCCCGCAGCGGCCCCCGTAAAAGACGCGGACGGCAGCGACATCCAGGCGCTCGCAAAAGGCGGGCGCACCAATTTCTTCGGCTTCCTGCTCCGGCTGGCGGCGCGCTTGCCGTTCCTGTTCATTGCGGGACGGCTTTATGGCGCTGACGATCTCGGGCGCTTCGCCTCCGCGCTGATCATCGTGGAGATCTGCGGGCAATTGGCGACGCTGGGGCTGAAGCGCGGCCTCGCCAAGGAGCTCGCCCGCGAACAGCGCGCCGATGCCAATGTCGTGGCCGACGGGTTGCTCTTGTCGCTCGGGCTGTCGGCGGCGATGGCGGCGATCCTGTTCGTGTTTCCGACGCCGATGTTCCCCAATGGCATGAACGCGCCGATCGACCGCTATCTCCCCATCGCGATCGTGATGCTGGCCACGACGGAGATCATGCTGGCGGCGCTTGCCTATCGTTACGACATCGCGGCCACGGTGCGCAGCCGTTCGGTGGTGGAACCGTGGACGCTGTCCATCATGGCCGGCGTGTTCTGGTTCGTGCCGGGGCTTCGCGATGGCGGGCTTTCGCTCGCCTATCTCGTGTCGGTCGTGGCGGCGGCGATCACCGCGCTGGTGCCGATGCTGCGCAGCTACGGCCTGCCGCATGGCTGGAACCCGCGGCCGATACAGCTTGCCGCCATCGCGCGCGACAATCTGCCGCTGGCGCTTGCCGATGCGATCGAGTGGGGCACGCGCCGGCTGGACATCGCGCTGCTCGGCATCTTCGTCAGCCCGGCGACCGTCGGCGTTTATTACGTGGCGCAGCAGGTCGCCAGCCTGCCGCAAAAGCTGAAGACCAGTTTCGAGCCGATCCTCGGCCCCGTGATCGTGCGCAAGCTGAACGAGGGGGACTATCCCGCCATCGCGCGGCAGGTGTGCCAGGCAGGCTTCTGGATCATCGCGGCGCAGGCGGGCATCGGCCTCGCGCTCGGCATTCCCGGGGAGGGGGTCATGGGCCTCGTCGGGCCGGGCTTCGTCGCGGGGACCGGCGCGCTCGCCTTCCTGCTCGCCGCCGAGGTCGTCGCATCGACCGCCGTCGTTTCGGAAGCCGCGCTCATCTACATGGCCAGGATGCGCAATCTCGCGCTGTCGGTTGCGACGCTCGTCGTGCAGGCGGGGTTGAGCGTAGCCGCGATCCTCATCATGCGGCGGCTCGGCCTGAACGAGCTGTTTCAGGCGGCGGGCGTGGCCATCGGGCTGATGCTGGCGCTGGCGTTCGCGTCCTTCGTGAAATCGCGGGTGCTGTCGCGCATGCTCGGCGAACCGATCAGCAATTTTCGCTGGCCGCTCGTCTGGGCGGTCGCGCCGGCGGTGCTGGTGGGATATGCGTTCAAGCTGACGCCGGAATGGGCGCAGCTCGCGCTCGGCGTGCCGGCGATTTTGCTGACCTATGGCTTCGTCATATGGAAGCGCGGCTTCGGCCCGGAGGACCGCGTCCTGTTCAAACAGGCGGGAAAGAAGGGCGAGACGCTTCCCCACACGCCGCCGCCACGCTAAGGCCTGCGCCATGGCCTTTGTTTTGCGATCCTGGATGAAGCTGAGCGCCGGCGCGGTCGTCGTGGCGGGCATTGCGCTGGCGTTCGATGCGGCGACGGGACCGGTCGTCGTCAGCCGGCTGGACCAGATGGCGCAGGAGGTGATCGCGCGCGAAGGGGGCGCGGATATTCGCGCGGATTTCCATACCTCGACCGGCGCGCTCACCCGGCATCCGACGCTTTACGGCGGCGAATCGCTCGATGACGGGCGCCGTGTCCGCATCGCGCGCGCCATTGCCGCCCTGCCGGGCGCGGGCGGCGTGCATTGGGCGAGCCGCGGTGCCGGTCCCGCCCCCGAAACGAGCGATACGCCCGAACGCGGCCCCTACCATTGTCAGCGCGACGTCGAATCCCTGCTCGCCCAGCGGGTCATCCGTTTCAACGAAGGCAGCGCCAGCATCACCGCGGACAGCGCGACCCTGCTCGACGAGGTGGCGGACGCGCTCGAACCATGCGGGGGCAGCATCATCGCCATCGCGGGCCATTCCGATGCGGTCGGCGATGCGGCGATCAACCTGCGGCTGTCGCGGCAACGGGCGCTGGCCGTGCGCGATGCGCTGGTGGCGCGGGGCTTGCCGCGGGACGGGCTGCGGGCGCAGGGCTATGGCTCACAGCGTCCCATTCCCGGCATTCCGCCCGAGGATTCCGCCAATCGCCGCATCGAGTTTTCGGTGATCGCCATCGAACCGTTGCAACCCACACCCATCGACACGCCGGACGCGGGGTAGCGCATGCCGATCTGGATAGAATTGCTGGTCTCGCTGTTGATCGTCTATGCCGGGATCGTGGCGCTGACCGTGCCGTGGCTGCGGCGGCGGAGGCGATTGCGCGCGTTGCAATTGCGCCGCGAGGCATCGCCCGCACGAAAAAGAGAGGAACAATGACATGTGGCAATTGATAGAGGCGAACTGGGTCGCCTTTCTGATCGTTGCGATACTCGCGGTGCTGATCGCGTTCTGGATCGTGGGACGCGCGAAGAAGCCGCGCGAACGTAGCCACCGTCCCGACGTGCTCGACGAAGGGGTCGGGCCTGCGCGCCGCAATCAGGCGCTGATCGACGCGCCGCCCGCCGGGGCGCCGCCCGTTTCCCCTGCGCAGGATTCGATCGGCGGAAGCGCGGGCGAACGGCTCGCCCGGCAGGATGGCGCGTCCGATACGGAAAAGACGCCGCCCGCAACCCCGCCCCTTGGCGGTGCGGACGTGGCCGTGGCCGCCGCCGTGCTGTCGAACGAACCGGGCACGGACGAGGATATCGCAACCGATCACCGCGCCCCGACGATGCAGCCGGGCGCCGGGGACGATCACCGCGCGCCGCCCACGGCAGACACGGGCGACCACACCTTCGAACCCAATGATCAGGCGATCAGCGACCGCGAAACCGTCGCCGCCGCCGCGAAAATGCATGACCAGGACGACGCGGCCCACGATCTTTCCCGGATCAAGGGCGTCGGTCCGAAGCTCATCGCGATGCTGGGTTCGATGGGCATCTCCCGCTACGATCAGATCGCGGCCTGGACCGATGAGGACGTCGCGAAGATCGACGCGCAGATGGGCAATTTCCAAGGCCGGATCGAGCGTGACAACTGGCGCGAGCAGGCACGGCTTCTGTCCGAAGGCGACCGCGAGGCTTACGAAGCCAGGTTCGGCAAGCTCTAGACGCTTGGCACGAGGCGCTCGGTTTCGGGCGCCTTGCATGCCTCGAACATGCGGATCGCTTCGCCGGGACCGGGCGTGATGACCTTGCCGCCGCCCGCCACCGTGGCATAGAACGGCCCGCCCGTCACCGCGCGCCAGTGCGGATCGTCGGCGGGAAGCGACCCGATCCACGCCCCTCCGTCATTCTGAACCCGCAGGCGCAGGATACCGCGATAGCCGACAAAGGCGAGCACTGCCTTCGCCCCGTCACGGTCGGCGACCGGGCGGATCGCCGAAATGGTCCCGTTGCTGCATGCGAGCGCGAGCAGCGGCCGTTTGCCCGGTTCGCCATACACGGCGGTGCCCGCATCCTTCGCCACGCGCCAGCGCGCCGCCGGCATGGATCGATGGCGCCGGGCATGTCGCGATTGGGCGGCAGAACACGTTTGGCCGGGAGGGTCTTGCGCGCGTTTTCGTCGAGCACGATGCGAATGGGACCATTGCCGTCCGCGGCCACGGCGGCGTCATCCTCCGCCTCTGCGGAGCAGGCGGCGAGGGCGAGGGCGAGCGTGGCGACGGCGGCGGTGGGAACGAAGCGGATCATTTGCCCCATTTGCGCTGAGTCTTGCCGTAACGCAATTTACGGGTGCCGGGTTTTCCCTCGTTCGATCGGCCGACGCGCGGGGCCTTCTGCTCCCCGTCGGGAAGGCCGAGCTCGTCCGCCTCCAGCTTGCGGATCTCGTCGCGCAGGCGTCCGGCTTCCTCGAACTCCAGATCGGCGGCGGCATTGCGCATCCGCTGCTCCAGCTCCTCGATATAGGCGCGCAGGTTGTGGCCGGCGAGGTTGCGGGGTTCATCCTCGCCCGGTTCGCCGCCGGCATCGTCGCGCGCGGCGCTGTCGCCGACGATGTCGGCGACGCGGCGCGTGATGGTGACCGGCGTGATGCCGTGTTCCTCGTTATAGGCCTGCTGCTTTTCGCGGCGACGGTCGGTTTCCGCCATCGCTCGCTCCATGCTGCCGGTGATGCGGTCGGCATAGAGGATCACGCGCCCGTCGACATTGCGCGCGGCGCGTCCGATCGTCTGAATGAGCGAGGTTTCGGACCGCAGGAACCCTTCCTTGTCCGCATCGAGAATGCACACCAGCCCGCATTCGGGAATGTCCAGCCCTTCGCGCAGGAGGTTAATCCCCACCAGCACGTCATACACGCCGAGCCTGAGATCGCGGATCAGCTCGATCCGTTCCAGCGTCTCCACGTCGGAGTGCATGTAGCGAACCTTTACGCCCGCCTCGTGCATGAATTCGGTCAGATCCTCGGCCATGCGCTTGGTCAGCGTGGTGACCAGCGTGCGGTAGCCATTGGCCGCGGTCGCCTTGCACTCCTCGATGCAATCCTGGACCTGGTCCTCCACCGGCTTGATCGTGACGGGCGGGTCGATGAGGCCGGTCGGGCGGATGACCTGTTCGGCAAAGACGCCGCCTGTCTCCTCCATCTCCCAGTCGCCGGGGGTCGCCGACACCGCGATCGTCTGCGGCCGCATCGCGTCCCATTCGTTGAAACGCAGCGGGCGGTTGTCGATGCACGACGGCAGGCGAAAGCCATATTCGGCAAGCGTGATCTTGCGCCGGTGGTCGCCCTTGGCCATGGCGCCGATCTGCGGCACGGTCTGGTGGCTTTCGTCGACGAAGAGCAGCGCATTGTCGGGCAGATATTCGAACAGGGTCGGCGGCGGCTCGCCCGGCAGGCGGCCGGTCAGGAAGCGGGAGTAATTCTCGATCCCCGCGCAGGATCCGGTGGCCGCGATCATCTCCAGATCGAAATTGGTACGCTGCTCCAGCCGCTGCGCCTCCAGCAACTGCCCCTCGGCCTCCAGCTCCTTCAGCCGTTCGGTCAGTTCGAACCGGATCGCCTCGGCGGCCTGCTTCATCGTGGGGCCGGGGGTGACATAGTGCGAATTGGCGTAGATGCGCACCTTCGACAGCGAGGCGCCTTTCTTCCCGGTGAGGGGGTCGAACTCGCTGATCTCCTCGATATCGTCACCGAAGAAGCTCACGCGCCAGGCCATGTCCTCATAGTGGGAGGGGAAGATTTCGAGACTGTCCCCGCGCACCCGGAAATTGCCGCGCGCGAAGCCGACATCGTTGCGCTTGTACTGAAGCGCGACGAGCTTGCGGATCAGTTCGCGCTGATCGACCGTGTCATCCTTCTTGATGTCGAAAATCATTGCCGAGTAGGTCTCGACCGAACCGATACCATACAGGCATGATACCGATGCCACGATGATCACGTCGTCGCGTTCGAGGAGTGCGCGCGTGGCGGAGTGGCGCATCCGGTCGATCGCCTCGTTCACGCTCGATTCCTTTTCGATATAGGTATCGGAACGCGGCACATAGGCTTCGGGCTGATAATAATCGTAATAGCTGACGAAATATTCGACGGCGTTATTGGGGAAGAAACTCTTGAACTCGCCATAAAGCTGCGCGGCGAGAATCTTGTTCGGCGCGAGGATGAGCGCGGGACGCTGCAACTCCTCGATCATCTTGGCCATGGTGAAGGTCTTGCCCGACCCCGTCACGCCGAGCAGGACCTGCGTCTTTTCCCCATCGCGCACCGATCCGGTGAGTTCGCGGATCGCGGTGGGCTGATCGCTAGCCGGTTCGTAATCGGATGCGATTTCGAACCGTTTGCCCGGTTCGCTCTTTTCCGGGCGGTTGGGTTTGTGCGGGACAAAACTGCCGGAGGTATCGGGCTCCTGCAGTCCGCGGCGGATGACGAGTTCGGACATGGCGCGGATATGGGGGGCGATGCGGCGTTTCGCAATCGCCGACGGCGCAGGCCTGCCATGACGCGCGCGAGAATCAGCATTGGCGCTCGGCCCGCCGGCCCGCTATCACAGGGGATGCAACAAGGAGTATTGCGCTTATGACAATCCGTTTCGCGTCGCTGGCGCTGTGTTCGGCAATGGCGCTCACCCTGCCCGCATGTTCCGAGGATGCGCCCACCGAAAACCCCACGGTCGAGGAAGCAGCGAGCGAGGCCGAGAAGCTGGACCGTCCCGACCCCGGCGAATATCGGCAGACGATCACGATCAATTCGCTCGAGATGCCGGGCGCACCCGAGGAGATCGTCGCACAGGTGCGCAACGCCATCGAGCAGAACGCGACCCGCACCTATTGCCTCACCCCGGAACAGGCGAGCGAAGGCTTCGCGGATCAGTTTCGCCGCGTGACGGAGAATGACGACTGCACCTGGAATCGCTTTGGCGTGGACGATGGCAATCTCGATGCCCTGCTGACCTGCGGCGGCGGGCAGGGCGGCGAGGTGACGATCGCGATGGAGGGGAGCGTGTCGTCCACCGGATCGCGGATCGACATGACGATGAGCCAGGAGAACGCGGCAATGGACATGGATATGGCCATGACGATGGAATCGGAACGGCTGGGCGATTGTCCGGCCTGATGGCGTGACATGACGGCGATGGACGAACACCGGCAACCGGCACATGGCGCATCGGGCGCATCCGGCGCGCGCACATCGGACAAGATGCGCTTTATCGCATCCGAATGGCGGCGGCGGCGCGCGCTCGCCCGCATGCCGCAGCCTGATGGCGTGGCGCGGCCGAATGCGCGGCTGATCCTGTCGGAGTTTGCGTCGGCGATCTTTCCCCATGCCTATGCCTGGTCGCATGGGCGGGTGCGGGTCGCGCCGGCGGACGAGGCGCGGACCGTCATGCTCGTGCCCGGATTCGGCTCGCATCCCTGGCGCATGGCGCCGCTGCGCCGCGCGCTCGAAAAGGCGGGGCATACCGTCGTCGACTGGGGCCTCGGCTGGAACCTGGGCGCCGATGCGCAGGAGTTCGAGCGGCTGTGCGCACGCATCACGCTGATGGCGCGAAGCTCGGGCGCGCCCATCGTGCTGATCGGGTGGAGCCTCGGCGGCGTCTACGCCCGCGAGGCGGCCAAGCGCGTGCCGGATGATGTGGAGATGGTCGTGACCATGGGCTCGCCGTTTTCGGGCGACATGCATGGCAATAACGCCTGGCGCATCTATCATGCGATCGCGGGGCATACGGTCGACGATCCGCCGGTGGGCGGCGATCTGGCGAAAAAGCCGCCGGTTCCCACCATCGCCTTGTGGAGTGCGCGCGACGGCATCGTTCACCGCCACTGCGCAGGCGGAAAGGCGGGGGAGCGCGATGAAATGCACCATGTGCGGTGTACGCACATGGGGTTTGCCTGGCATCCCGCCGCGATTCAGAGGGTTCTTGCCGTACTCGACCGACATCTTTCGGGAACGGATACGGCCTGACTCGCTTTTGTTAATATGGGTCTGACATTAAAACGGGGTTGATCGTCATATGAGCGGGGACGCGAGCGCGAATTTCGACGAGATGTACGATGCCAACGGCAATGTACGGCCCGCCTATGAAGATTATTGCGATTGGTATGACGAACAGGATCGCACGATCCTGCGGCGCAAGCACGAAGAGGCCGAGAGCTTCTTCCGCCGCACCGGCATCACGTTCAATGTTTACGGACAGGACGATGCCGAGGAACGGCTGATCCCGTTCGATCCGGTGCCCCGCATCATCACGGCCAGCGAATGGCGGCGCCTGTCCCGCGGGATCGAGCAGCGGGTGAGGGCGCTCAACGCCTTCCTTCACGATCTCTACCACCGGCAGGAGATCATCCGGTCCGGCCGCGTGCCCGAATGGCTCCTCCATGGGAACGAGGCGTTTCTGCCGCACATGTCGGGCTTTACCCCGCCGGGCAATGTCTACACCCACATCACCGGCATCGACCTCGTCCGCACGGGCAAGGACGATTTCATGGTGCTGGAGGACAATGCCCGCACGCCGAGCGGCGTGTCCTACATGCTGGAAAATCGCGAAACGATGATGGCGATGTTCCCCGAACTGTTCACGCGCGTGTCGGTGGCGCCGGTGTCGAACTACCCCCGCCGTCTCGCCCGCAGCCTTGCGGCATGCGCGCCGCCGGCCTTCGACGGATCCAACGGGCGCAAGCCGGTGGTCGCGGTCCTGACGCCGGGGATCTACAATTCGGCGTATTACGAACATGCCTTCCTCGCCGACCAGATGGGCGCCGAACTGGTGGAGGGCACGGACCTGCGCGTGATCGACGGGCGGGTGCAGATGCGCACGACGCTGGGTTTCACGCCGATCGACGTGATCTATCGCCGGGTGGACGACGAATATCTCGATCCGCTGACCTTCAATCCCGACAGCGTGCTCGGCGTGCCGGGCATCATGGACGTGTACCGCGCCGGCGGCATCACCATCGCCAACGCGCCGGGTACCGGCGTCGCCGACGACAAGGCATTATACAGCTTCATGCCCGAAATCGTGGAGTTCTATACAGGCGAGAAGCCGCTGCTCCCCAATGTGGAGACGTGGCGTTGCATGGAGCCGGACTCGCTCGCCTACGTGCTCGACAATATCGAGGATCTCGTGATCAAGGAGGTCCATGGTTCGGGCGGTTACGGCATGCTCATCGGCCCGACCTCGTCCAAGCGGGAAATCGCGAAATTCACCGCCAAGCTCAAAGCCAATCCGCACAACTACATCGCGCAGCCGACGCTTTCGCTGTCGACCTGCCCGATCTTCACGAAAAAGGGTCTGGCGCCGCGCCATGTCGATCTGCGGCCCTTCGCGTTGATGAGCCCGAACGGCATCGACATCACGCCCGGCGGGCTGACGCGCGTCGCGCTCAAGCGCGGATCGCTCGTCGTCAACAGCAGCCAGGGCGGCGGCACCAAGGACAGCTGGGTACTGGAGGAATGAGCATGCGCGACAGTCAAGGGGAGGCGCGTTGATGCTGGGCCGGTCTGCGAACAATATCTACTGGATGTTCCGCTATCTGGAACGGGCCGAAAACTATGCGCGCCTCATCGACACGGGCTTTCGCATGGCGCTCACCCGCGACAAGACGGTGAGCAGCGGGGAATGGCGCTCCGTCATCGTGACCGCCGGCCTTCAGCCCGCGTTCGAGGAGAAATACGGGCGCGACGATTATTCCGGTCCAAACGTCTATAATTTCATCCTGCGCGATCCGGACAACCATACGAGCGTGCTCGCCATCCTGGAGATGGCACGCAACAATGCCCGGGGCGTGCGCGCCGCGATCACCCGCGAATTGTGGGAGGCGGTCAACGAAAGCTGGATGACGGTGCGCGATGCGCTGCGCTTACCGGTGCGCAACACCAATCTCAACGATGTGCTCGACCTCATCCGGCATCAGACCACGCAGGTGCGCGGCGCGATGCTCGGCGGAATGCTGCGCAACGACATCTTCAATTTCGGGCGCATCGGGCAATTCCTCGAACGGGCGGACAACACCGCCCGGATCGTCGACGTCAAATATTACGTGTTGCTGCCCTCGCTGTCCTATGTCGGGTCGAGCCTCGACAATGTGCAGTGGGAGACGATCCTGCGCTCGCTCGGTGCCGAACGGGCCTATCGCTGGCTCAACGCCGGACAGATGGACGCGCGCGGCATCGTCGATTTCCTGGTGCTCGACGGGCGTTTCCCCCGCTCGCTCAGCTTCTGTTACGAAAAGCTGCGCGCCAATCTCGGCAACCTGGCGCTGCAATACGGGGGCGAGGTCGAGGCGCACGAATTGATGCGCGGCGCCGATGTCGCGCTCCACGATCAGACCGTCTCCAGCATATTCGAGCAGGGCCTGCACGAATTCCTCACCGGCTTCGTCGCGCAGAATCAACGCATCGCCGCCGCGATTCAGCACGATTACCGCTTCGTCGAATAGAAAGTCACAAGGGTTATGCGTCTCTCCATCTCGCACCGCACGCGTTACGATTTCGACGAGCCGGTCGTCCATGGCCTGCAACGTCTGCGCCTCACGCCCAAGTCGACGAGCGGGCAGGAGGTATTGTCCTGGAACATGGAATATGACGGCGCGCGCGAACAGCTGAGCTACGAGGATCACAATTGCAACACGACCGTGCTCGTCGAGGTCGATCCAGGCGTCACCCATGTCGAGATCGCGTGCAAGGGCATGGTCGATACCGACGACAAGGCGGGGATCATCGGGCGCCATGCGGGCGATCTGCCGCTGTGGCACTTCAATACGCAGACCGACCTGACCCGGCCCGATGCGGCAATGCGCGCGCTTGTCGACCGTGTGTCGGGCGGGGATGATACGCTGGAAACGATGCACGCGCTTTAGGCCGCGATCATCGATGCGGTGCGCTACGAAACGGGCACGACCACGTCGCAGACCACCGCGTCGGAGGCGCTCGGCGCGGGGACCGGCGTGTGTCAGGACCATGCCCATATATTCCTGGGCTGCGCGCGTATCATGAAGGTGCCGGCCCGCTATGTCAGCGGCTATCTGATGATGAACGACCGCGTCGATCAGGAAGCGGGCCACGCCTGGGCCGAGGCATTCGTGGCGGGGCTCGGCTGGGTCGGGTTCGACATCTCGAACCAGATCAGCCCCGATGCGCGCTATGTCCGCGTGGCAACCGGGCGCGATTACCGCGAAGCCGCGCCGATCACCGGCATTTCGAGCGGCGGACACACCGATTCCATGACCGTCGAATTGGCCGTCGCGCAGCAGACGGTGGACCAGTAATCGCACGCTTACGCAGCATCGCGTACCGTCGCACAGGCGTCGCAATTACGCTTTTCATGCGATAGAGCGGCGCAGCAGACCGAAGATTCAAAGGATATAATGCATGACCTATTGTGTCGGCATGCTGCTCGACAAGGGCATCGTGATGATGAGCGATACGCGGACCAATTCCGGCGTCGACAATATCTCGGTGTTTCGCAAGATGACCACGTTTCAGGGGGAGGACCGCGTCATCACGATGATGACCGCGGGCAATCTGGCGACGACGCAGGCCGTCATCAGCCAGCTCGAGGAGCGCAACAAGACGCCTGAGGAGCGCGAGCCCACGATCTTCAAGGCGCCGACCATGTTCCAGGTCGCGAACATGGTGGGCGATCTCCTGCGCGATGTCGTGATACAGCGACAGATGTCGAACAAGGGGCAGTCGGGCGGCCCGAAATTCACCGCGTCCATCATCGTCGCCGGACAGATCGAGGGCATGGAGCCGCGCCTCTTCATGATCTATCCCGAAGGCAATTTCATCGAGGCGTCGACCGACACGCCGTTTTTCCAGATCGGCGAAACGAAATATGGCCGTCCGATCATCCTGCGCGGCTATGATTGGAACATGAGTTTCGAAGACGCGGTCAAGCTGCTCATGGTGTCGATGGATTCCACGCTGGCCGCGAACCTGTCGGTGGGCATGCCGCTCGACGTGACGGTGCTCGAACGCGATCTGTTCGAACCGAAGCACGAACGGCGCATCATGGCCGACGATCCCTATTTCAACGCGATCTCCTCGGGATGGGGCGAAGCGTTGCGCTCGGCCTTCCATTCATTGCCGGATTACAGTTTTTATAATGACGATTCGCAATCGTGATGGCTGCGGCGGCGTTTTGTGTCCCGCCTGTTGCAACCATATCGGATGATCATTTGTCCGATTTTCGCCGGGCGCGTGGTTAACCATTTCCAATAGGTCCATACCGGATTTAACCGTAATGGCCGTGGTCCGAACCCGGGTGCATCATCCGGGACATGGAACAGCGAACAACAATCCACATCGTCGACGCCGACCCCCGCAACCGCGCCGCTTTTTCCCGGGTTGTCTTCAACCTCGGGCATCATGCGGAAGTGTATGCCGATGTCGGCGAATTGTGCCAGCACATGCCGGACAAGGGCATCATCCTCGCGCAGGATGACCCCGAAAACGGCGGCATCGACGGATTGATCCAGGCGATGTCCGACAATGGCGGATGGCTCCCGATCATCGCCATGGCATCCGATCCGGGGCTTGAGCGTGTTGTCGCCGCGATGCGGGCCGGGGCGCTCGACTATCTTTCCCAACCGGCGGATGACAGCGCATTGCAGGCCGCGATCACCCGGGTTTCCGCAGAGGCCGCGAACCAGGCCGAATATCGCCGCCGCGCGATCGAGGCGCGGCTCCGCATCTCGATCCTGTCCAACCGGGAGCGGGAGGTTCTCGACCGGCTGACGCAGGGACGCAGCAACAAGGACATCGCCCGCGACCTTTCCATCAGCCCGCGCACCGTCGAGATCCATCGCGGCAACATGATGGACAAGCTCGGCGCGCGGCACGCGGCAGAAGCGGTGCGGCTCAAACTCGAGGCGTCGCTGGGCGACTGGATGCATTAATCAGTTCGACAACGTGCAGGGAAGGGACCGGGCGGGTCGGATGGGTAGCGCATCCGGCCCGCCCCGGTCATTCCGCTTGCCATGGGGCGCAGGCTGCGCGAAAATTGTCCGGATGGAACCCATAGTTACCGAACGTCTGTTGCTGCGCCCGGCGCGGATGGAGGATTACCCCGCCCATCGCGCGATGGAACTCGCGCCGGATTTCGGACTCGGCCCGACGACCGAGCATGAAAGCTGGCACCGGTTTCAGCGGATGGCGGGCAACTGGGCCTTGCAGGGTTACGGCATGTTCATGGCATTCGACCGCCAGACGCAGGAGTTTCTCGGCAATGTCGGGCTGAGCGATTTCAGGCGCGGGATCGAGGGCATCGACGGCTATCCCGAAGCTGCGTGGGTGTTTACCGCGGCGGCGCACGGGCACGGTTTCGCAACCGAGGGAGCGATTGCGGCGCATGACTGGCTCGATGCGCATGTCTCGCCGCGCCGGACGGTCTGCATCATATCGCCCGACAATGCGCGCAGCCTGCGCGTCGCGGCAAAGCTCGGGTATCGTTCCTTTGGCGAGGGGTGCCATCTCGGCGATACGGTCGTTCTGCTCGAACGCGTTGCGATGGCGGGCTAGGGGAGCCAGCCTGCCGTCTGCGCGAGAAGCCAGATCCCGATGGCGAGGAACAGCGCGGCCGCGATGGTGCGCACGACCTTCAGCGATACCCGCCGGACCAGCGCATCGCCCAGCCAGATTGCCGGAAGATTGGCGATCATCATGCCGAGGGTCGTGCCCGCGGTCACCCATCCTGTCGCCGCGAATTGCGCACCCAGCGCGATGGTCGCGATCTGCGTCTTGTCGCCCATTTCGACGAGGAAAAACGCGATCAACGTCGTCACGAACGCCCCGCCGCGCGAACGTGGTTCGTCATCCTCGTCAAATGTGTCGGGGATGAGCGTCCAGAGGCCCATCGCCACGAAACCCGCCGCCACGCCATAGCGAAACCACTCGCTGTCGAGCCATGCCGCGGCCGTCGCACCGAGCAGCGCCGCGAGGAAATGATTGGCGATCGTGGCGAGGAATATCCCCGCTGCAATGGCGAAAGGTCGCCGGAACCGGGTGGCGAGCACGATCGCCAGCAGCATCGTCTTGTCACCGATCTCGGCGAGGGCGACCACCAGTGTCGATGTGAGGAAAGCGTCCATTCTATGCTCCGGGAGCGGGAAATCGGGAGGATGCGGCGTTTACGCGATTCAGGCCTAGCGGCAGAAGCCGCCGCCGCCCGGCTCGACGTGAAAATGATTGCGATGCGCCGCGTTATAGTCCGGGCCGAGCGTCGTGCCGAACCGTTTGCAAGCGCTTTGATGCACGGCGCGCAGAAATTCGCGTTCTGCGCGCGAACCGTTCCACCCGTCGAGCACCGTCACACGCCGCCCATCGGCGAGGACGAAGGCGGAAATGTCGATCGCCTGCGCGTTGGAGTGCGCAGAACGCCGCCCGGTCCCTGCGACATTGCGGCAGGAATAGCTTCCGAAAGTCTCGATCTTCGTCACCGGGCTGCCCATGATCTGCTCCGCCGCGCGATTGACGCCATAGCGGGCCCATCCGGCGAAACTGTCGGCAAGCGGGCAGTACACCCGGTCGAGATTCGACAGCGACATGCGCAAATCATCGCTCGGCAGGCTTTGCAGATAGACCGCATTGGTGCTGTCGCAGCCCTTGCCCGCGAACAGATCCTGCGCCGGGGTGAAGGCGACGCCGGCATCGCCCAGCAAGGCGCGGCATTGGCGCACGTTCGCATCGCCCTGTGCGCCGCTGGCCGTGCCGGTTCCGCGCGTATCGCGCGACGGCGCGGGCGCATCGCCGGCGCAGGCGGACAGCAAAAGCGCCATGGCGACGCTGATACACGGCAGGCGGCGGAACTTCATTGGCGGGACCCGGTTCGACATATGTGCTCCCTATAACAACCGCTCCGCGACGCCAATGCGCCATTCGCCGCATTGTCGGTGAACGATAATTTCACACAGGCGCACCCCACCGCTTGACTTGGCCGGCGCACGCTGTAGTGCCGCCGACGGGCCACGCGGTCCCAACGCCGCGCGAGCTCTCTGAAAGGAGAGAATACATGACCGATACCAAGCCGACGCTCCCGCAGCGTCCCTTTTTCTCATCCGGCCCCTGCGCAAAGCCGCCGGTATGGGATGCCTCCAAACTCGACAGCAGATCGCTCGGCCGTTCGCACCGCTCGAAGATCGGCAAGGCGCGTCTCGCGTATTGCATCGACCTGATGCGCGAGGTGCTGAACCTGCCCGACACGCATCGCATCGGCATCGTGCCGGGCTCCGATACGGGCGCCTACGAAATGGCGATGTGGACGATGCTGGGCGCGCGGCCCGTGACGACGCTGGCGTGGGAAAGCTTTGGCGAAGGCTGGGTCACCGATGCGGTCAAGCAGCTGAAAATCGACCCGACCGTGATGCGCGCCGACTATGGCGAGATTCCCGACCTGTCCGCGGTGGACTGGTCGCATGACGTGCTGTTCACCTGGAACGGGACGACCTCGGGCGTGCGCGTGCCGGGCGCCGACTGGATTCCCGACGATCGCGAAGGGCTGAGCTTTGCCGACGCGACCAGCGCCGTTTTCGCGCAGGACATCGACTGGACCAAGGTGGATGTCGCGACCTTCAGCTGGCAGAAGGCGATGGGCGGCGAGGGTGCGCATGGCGTGCTGATCCTCGGTCCGCGCGCGGTCGAACGGCTGGAAAGCTACACGCCCGAATGGCCGCTGCCCAAAGTGTTCCGCATGACCAAGGGCGGCAAGCTGATCGAGGGCATTTTCAAGGGCGAGACGATCAACACGCCCTCGATGCTCGCGGTCGAGGATGCGATCTTCTCGCTCGAATGGGCGAAATCCATCGGCGGCGCCGCCGAGATGAAGCGCCGCGCCAATGCCAATGCCGCCGCGCTCGACACCATCGTGCAGGACCGCGCATGGCTCGGTCATCTGGTCGTCGATCCGGCGATCCGGTCCAACACCTCGGTCTGTCTCACGGTCGAGGGCGCGGACGCGGCTTTCATCAAATCCTTCGCCAAATTGCTGGAGGATGAGGGCGCGGCCTATGACATCGCGGGGTATCGCGATGCACCGCCGGGCCTGCGCATCTGGTGCGGGGCGACGGTCGACACCGCCGATATCGAGGCGCTCGGCCCCTGGCTCGATTATGCCTGGAATGCGCTGAAGGCGTAATTCTCTTGCGGTGCGGCGACCACAAAGCCGCACCTTTTTTCCCTGATATTCTCGCCGGTTATTGCCGCGCCGACGCGCACCCGGCACAGACACGAGGACCATTCCCATGGCCAAGCCCAAAGTCCTGATTTCCGACAAGATGGATCCCAACGCCGCCCGCATTTTCGAGGAGCGCGGCTGTGACGTCGATGTCATCACCGGCCAGACGCCCGACGAATTGAAGGCGATCATCGGCCAGTATGACGGCCTCGCCATCCGTTCCTCCACGAAGGTCACGCCCGAAATCCTCGAGGCGGCGACCAATCTCAAGGTTATTACCGCGCCGGCATCGGTGTCGACAATGTCGATATTCCCGCCGCTTCGGCCAAGGGCGTCGTGGTGATGAACACCCCGTTCGGCAATTCGATCACGACCGCGGAACATGCCATCGCGATGATGATGGCGCTCGCCCGCCAGATTCCGGAGGCGAACGAATCCACGCAAGCCGGCAAGTGGGAAAAGAACCGCTTCATGGGCGTCGAGGTCACGGGCAAGACGCTGGGCCTGATCGGGGCGGGCAATATCGGCGCCATCGTCGCCAGCCGCGCACTCGGCCTCAAGATGAAGATCGTCGCCTATGATCCGTTCCTGACCGCCGAACGCGCGATCGACATGGGCGTGGAGAAGGTGGACCTCGACGAATTGCTCAAGCGTGCGGATTTCATCACGCTGCACACGCCGCTGACCGACGAGACGCGCAATATCCTCTCCGCCGAAGCTCTTGCCAAGACGAAGAAGGGCGTGCGCATCGTCAATTGCGCGCGCGGCGGGCTCATCGACGAAGCCGCGTTGAAGGCCGCGCTCGAATCGGGCCATGTCGCGGGCGCCGCGCTCGACGTGTTCGAGGAGGAACCGGCGAAGGAAAACCCGCTGTTCGGCACAGCCAATTTCATCTGCACCCCGCATCTGGGCGCCAGCACGACCGAGGCGCAGGTCAATGTCGCGCTTCAGGTCGCCGAGCAGCTCAGCGATTATCTCGTCAATGGCGGGGTGACCAACGCGCTCAACATGCCGTCGCTTTCGGCGGAGGAAGCGCCGCGGTTGCGCCCCTACATGGCGCTTGCCGAAAAGCTGGGCAGCCTCATCGGGCAGCTGGCGCACGACAATCTCACCAAGATCAGCATCGAGGTCGAGGGCGCCGCCGCGCAGCTCAACCAGAAGCCGATCACGGGCGCGGTGCTTGCCGGCTTCATGAAGCGGTTTTCGCAGAGCGTGAACATGGTCAACGCGCCGTTCCTGGCGAAGGAGCGCGGGCTTGAGGTGCGCGAAATTCGCAACGAACGCGAGGGCGTGTATCAGACGCTCGTGCGCGTGACGGTGGACACCTCGGCAGGCGACCGTTCGGTGGCCGGCACGCTCTTCGGCAAGGCGGAGCCGCGGCTCGTCGATATTTTCGGTGTCGGGATCGAGGCCGATCTCGACGGAAACATGATGTATATCGTCAATGACGATCAGCCCGGTTTCATCGGCCGCATCGGCACGCTGCTCGGCGAAAACGGCATCAATATCGGCACGTTCCACCTTGGCCGGCGTGCCGCGGGCGGCGAGGCTGTCCTGCTGCTTTCGGTCGACAATCCGGTGCCCGAAGATGTGCTGAACGCCGCGTGTCAGCTGACCGGCGTGCGCGTCGTGCGGGCGCTCACGTTCTGAACCCATGCGCGGATGGGCCGGGCGGGAGCGGCTTGCCTCTCCCCCCGGCGCCATCTAGGGGCGCGGGACGAAGGGAAATGACGATGACCGCCGCCACCGACATGCGACAGGGCGCCAGCCTGCCGGACGCCGATCTCCTGCCTGCCGATCTTCTGCCCGAAGGTCTGGCCGACCGGCTGCCCCCCCATGCCGCGAGCGCGGTGCAGATTACCCGCGCGGTCACCGACACCATGGTCGCGCACGGCTATGCCATGGTGCAGCCGCCACTGGTCGAGTTCGAGCGCAGCCTCGCCTCCCGCATGGCGGGGACGGGGACGCGGCGCATGGTGCGCTATACCGACCCGGTTTCGCTGCGCACGCTGGCGCTGCGTTCGGACATGACGGTGCAGGTCGGGCGCATCGCCTCGACCGGGCTGCGCGGGGCGGCGCGTCCGCTGCGCCTGTGCTATGCGGGTCAGGTGCTTGCCATTCGTGGCGACGGGCTCGAACCCGAACGCGAACGGCTTCAGATTGGCGCCGAAATCGTGGGCACCGACACGGTCGCCGCGGCTTGCGAGAGCGTGAGCCTCGCCATTGCCGCGCTGCGGGCCGCGGGCGCGCAGGACATATCGGTCGATTTCACCCTGCCGGATCTGGTCGAAACCCTGTAGGCCGGTTCCCTGCCGCTTGCGCCGGAACAGGTGGCGGCGGTGCGGCGCGAACTCGATGCGAAGGATGCAGGCGGGCTGGCATCGCTCGGTGCGCATGATTATCTGCCGCTGCTCTATGCGACGGGCGCGTTCGACACCGCGATCGAGAAGCTGGCCGCGATCGATGCGGGCGGCGCGCTGGCGACGCGGATTGCGGGGCTGCGCCGGATTGCCGACCATGTCGGTGGGCGGGCCGCGCTCACGCTCGACCCGTCGGAACGGCACGGTTTCGAATATCAAAGCTGGTTCGGGTTCACAATCTATGCCGACGGGCTGCGTGGCGCGCTGGGCCGGGGCGGCACCTATCGCATCGGCGGGGAGGGCGGCCATGACGAGGCCGCGACGGGTTTCTCGCTCTACCCCGATCCGCTGATACAGCTATGCGCGCGGACGCAGAGCGCCGACCGCCTCTTCCTGCCCGAAGGCTATGATCCCGGCATCGCGGACCGCCTGCGCGCCATTGGCTGGCAGACGGTCGCGCAATTGTCGGATGCGGACGACCCCGCCGCGCTGGGCTGTACCCATGTGCTGCGCGGGCGGGAACCGGTCCGGCTCTGATCGATCAGCCGCAGAAGGTCTTGGGGTCCGGACCCTTGCGACCGTCGGCACTGTCGAGCGCGTCGATCCGCGCCATGTGATCGCGGTTCAGGAACACCTGCATCGCGCCGCGATTGGCCGCCATGTGTTCGCGCGACGACGCCTTGGGAATGGGCGAACAGCCGCTCTGCATGTGCCAGCGCAGGACGACGGCGCCCGGATCGGCGTCGAGTTCCTTGGCGATGTCCTGAATGACGGGGTGGCTCATCGCCTCGCCGGAGCCGAGCGGATACCAGCTTTGCGTGATGATATTGTGCTCCTTGTGAAAGGCGCGCAATTCCTTCTGCTGAAACGTGGGGTGCAGCTCGACCTGGTTGACCGCGGGAACGACGCCGCTTTCGTCGATCAGCGTCTGCAGATGATCGGCATTGAAATTGGACACGCCGATCGACTTGACGCGGCCATCATCGCGCAGTTCGGTCATGGCTTTCCACGTCTCGACGAACTTGCCCTTGTCCGGGCAGGGCCAGTGCATGAGCAGCAGGTCGACCTCGTCCCGGCCGAGCCGTGCGAGCGACTGGTGAAAGGCGGCCTTCGTCTCGTCGTAACCCTGATCGTCGTTCCAGATCTTGGTGGTGAGGAACAATCCGTGCTTGCCCGAGAGCGCCTTGCCGACGCCTTGCTCGTTGCCGTAGATGGATGCGGTGTCGATCAGGCGGAAGCCTTCCTCGAGCGCCATGGCGACCACGTCGGTCGCATCGTCATTCTCGATCTTGTACGTGCCGAAGCCGAGTTGCGGCATTTCGCGGCCATCGTTGAGGTGGAGCGTGGGAAAAGCAGTAGGGGCGTTCATAGATCTCCTTAATTGCGCGCGAACGGGTGATGCTCCGTTCCGGCAAGAATTATCGGGTGGTACCCATGAAAGCTGGGCAATCCGCGCCGGATTTCAACCACCCATCACCTGCGCGAGCCATTCGTCGACGATTCGCGTGGCGGGATAATCGCTCCGCCCGAGCCTGTTGTTGATCTCGTTATGGGCTTTCATCCCGCGCCCTTCGAAGGCAGCGACCTCGGCCGGCGTCCCCGCCTTTTTCAGCGCGTCTGCGAAGATCCGCGCCTGCGCGGCGGAATCGCGCTCGACATGGAGCATGAGCATGGCGCCGGCGTTCGGGCTGTCGACATGGGCGGTCGGGGACATCGCGCCCTGCATCGCCGCATTGCCGGAAAAGGCGAGTTCGTACGCAAAGCCGAGCAGCGGCCCGGCGGCCCTGATCTGCTGCCCGACATCGAGCGCGGCGGCATCGATCAGCACCGCACCCGCAATGTCGGTGGGCGCCATCCCGCCGGCGCGCAGATATTGCGGATCCGTCGCCACCAGCGCGGCAAGATGCCCGCCCGCGCTGTGCCCCATGAGCACGACGCGGCTGGGATCGATATGCAGGGTGTCGGCGCGATCGCGCAACATGGCGACTGCGTCGGCGACGTCCTGCGCCTGATCCCGGATGTCGACGTCGGGGAGCAGGCGATAGTTGATCGTCGCGAAATTATAGCCCGCCTGCGTGTAGTGACGGATCTTCGCCGTGCCGGTCGAATCGGCCTTGTCTCCCGACACCCATGCCCCGCCATGCACGAACACGATGAGCGGGCGCGGCGCCGTGCCCGACCCCGCGCCGGGAAAGAAATCGAGCGTCTGTAACGCGTCGCTGCCATAGCGGATCGCGGAAGGGGCCGGCATGGCCGTGGCCGCACGGGCGTCCGCCTCCGCCGCCGGTCCGCCCGCCTGCGCTGCGTCCTGTGCCAGCGCGGGAGGCATGGGCGCAGCCGTCAGGGCGGCGGCGCAGGCCAGCGCGGCGAAGGGGCGAAATACACTCAAATCCATAAAAATCCCGTCTCAATGCGTATCGACCGGGCAAATGGCCGCTGTGCGCCCTTGCCCCGGTGGCGAAGGCACCCTAATGCCGCGCGGGCTTTACCAAAGCTGAAAGCAAGGGCGAAAAATCTTGGCAAACGTAACGGTGATCGGCGCTCAGTGGGGCGATGAGGGCAAGGGCAAGATCGTGGACTGGCTCGCCAGCCGGGCCGACGCCGTGGTGCGGTTCCAGGGCGGGCACAATGCCGGCCACACGCTCGTCGTGGGGGACGTGACCTATAAATTGTCGCTGCTGCCGTCGGGCATCGTGACGGGCACGCTGTCGATCATCGGCAATGGCGTGGTGCTCGACCCCTGGGCGCTCAAGGCCGAGATCGAGAAGCTCACCGCGCAGGGCGTGACGATCGACGCGGAAAATTTCGCCATCGCCGACAATTGCGCGCTGATCCTGCCGCTGCACCGCGATCTCGACGGCCTGCGCGAAAACGCGGCGGGCACCGGCAAGATCGGCACGACCGGGCGCGGCATCGGCCCGGCGTACGAGGACAAGGTAGGCCGCCGCGCGATCCGCGTGTGCGACCTTGCGCATCTCGACGCGCTCGGCCCGCAGCTCGACCGGCTGTGTGCGCATCACGACGCGCTGCGCCACGGTTTCGGGCAGGATCCTGTCGACCGGGAAAGCCTGCTTGCCGAATTGCGCGAGATTGCCGATTACGTGCTCCAATTCGCGCAGCCGGTGTGGAAGCGGCTCAAAAAAGTGCGCAAGGCCGGCGCCCGCATCCTGTTCGAAGGGGCGCAGGGCGTGCTGCTCGACGTCGATCACGGCACCTATCCGTTCGTCACCAGCTCCAACACGGTGAGCGGTACCGCGGCCGCGGGGTCGGGGCTCGGTCCCAACAGCACCGGCTTCGTGCTGGGCATCGTGAAGGCCTATACCACGCGCGTCGGTTCCGGCCCGTTCCCGACCGAACTGTCCGACGAGATCGGTCAGCGTCTGGGCGAACGCGGCCATGAATTCGGGACGGTGACCGGGCGGCAGCGGCGCTGCGGCTGGTTCGATGCGGTTCTGGTGCGCCAGTCGTGCAGCATTTCGGGCGTGACCGGCATTGCGCTGACCAAGCTCGACGTGCTCGACGGGTTCGATGTCGTCCGCATCTGCACGGGCTATCGCCTCGATGGGCGGATCCTCGATTACCTGCCCGCCCATGCCGCCGATCAGGCCCGCGTGGAGCCGATCTACGAAGAGATGGAAGGCTGGAAGGGGACGACCGCCGGCGCGCGCAGCTGGGCCGACCTCCCGGCACAGGCGATCAAATATATTCAGCGCGTGCAGGAATTGATCGAGACGCCGGTGGCGCTCGTCTCCACCAGCCCGGAACGCGAGGATACGATCCTGGTGCGCGACCCGTTCGTGGATTGAGCGCGCAACGGCGGCCCGGACGATGACGTCGCGCGAGACGACAGGATATCTGCCGCAGGGCGAGGCGGGGCTGCACCGAAGCTGGCGGGAAAAGGCACTCGTCGCGGGGTGGGCGGTGGTCCAATGGCCATGGCTGTTGCGCAGCCTTTCGGGCGGGCGGCGCAGTGACAAGGCCGCGCTGCTCGACCGGCTCGACCTGCCGCATGATGCGCTGCCCAATCTGGGAAGCTGGAAGGCGGATACGTTCTTCCTTACACGGATTGCGGATGCGATCGCGGCGGATCGCCCTGCCTGCGTGGTGGAACTGGGCGCGGGGGCGTCCTCGCTCATCGCGGCGCGGGCGTTGCAATTGCATGGCGGCGGCACGCTGACCAGCTTCGACCAGAACGCCGCATTCGTCACCGCGACCGCGCGATGGCTGGCAGAAAACGGGCTGAACGCCGATATACGGCATGCCCCGCTCACGTCGCAGGACGGCGAATGGGCGTCGTGCTGGTACGATCTCGACCATGTGCCCGACACCATCGACCTGCTCATCATCGACGGTCCGCCCTGGACCCTGAACCCGTTCGTGCGCGGCACGGCGGAGCGCTTGTTCGACCGGTTGGGCAAGGGCGGGCGGGTGTTGCTCGACGATGCGGCGCGGCCGGGCGAGCGGGTCGTGGCGCGGCGGTGGCGCAAGCGATGGCCGGACATCGAATTCGTCCTGCATCGCGGCGGCACGAAGGGGATGCTCGAAGGGCGGCGCAAGGTTTAACGCGAAAATCGCTTGACCGGGAAGCTTCGTATTTTCAGTATCTTCGCCTGTCGGGGCATCCTCCCGGCGCCAAGGGGTCGCGACAATGGGGCAGAACGCAGCGCCTTTCCAATATGCATTCGGTGAAAACCGCGACACTGCGTCGGCATCGCCACCGGGGTCGAGCGCGTCGATATTCGCGGACCGGTCGCAGGTGCGGGGTCTGCTTTCCGACCTGGCGGACGATGCCGGCATGCGCGTGCGGCATTGCACCGACATCGCCCCCTTGCGGGACGAGGCATTGCCGGCGCTTGGCGACATCCTGATCATCGATGCGCCGATCGTCGACGATACGCTGGCCGCCGTGCTGGGGCGACTGGGCGAACGGGCGGCACGCGGGGGCGAGGCGCTCATACTCTCGACCAGTGCGGATGCGATCGACACCGTTTATGGCATGGCCGAATGGGGCGATGCGCAGATCCTGATCAATCCGTCCGCTGCGGAGCGGGCCATGGCGCTCGCCGTGGCGGCGGCGCGCGCGCCGGGGCAGAGCGTGGGCGACATCGCATCGGAGGATCGCGCCGCGCTGATGCGGCTCACCGAACAGGTCAGCATGCTGGCCCGCCGGATCGAGGCGCGCGGAGACGAGGGTTTCGCGTCCGAAAACCTGGCGAAGGAGCCGGACACGGGCTTCATATCGCTGACCCCCCGGCACGAACGGGCGACCGCCGCGCGGGACAATGGCAGCTTGCCGCCAGCGGCGTTGATCCGCGAAATAATCCGGCAGCGCCAATTGCGCGCGAAGTTTTTCGATGCCGAGCTGTTCGCGGACCCTGCCTGGGACATCCTGCTCGACCTGACCGCGGCGCAGGCGGAGCGCACGCAAGTTTCGGTCAGCAGCCTTTGCATTGCCGCGAACGTGCCGCCGACGACCGCGCTGCGCTGGATCAGCCAGATGACCGAGGCCGGGCTGCTCAAGCGCGTGCAGGACAGGGCCGACCGCCGCCGCGCCTTTATCGCGCTGAGCGACAAATCCGTCGCTGCGATGAGCGGGTATTTCGCGGCCTTGCGGGGCAGTTCGGCGGTCGTCTGATCGGGGCGCGGGTATAATCGCCATGCCTCTTGCGTCGCCGAATGGGAGCGGCTAGGGCACGGCTCGCTCATGCAAGAGCGCGCGGAGCGGTGGCCGAGTGGTCGAAGGCGCACGCCTGGAAAGTGTGTATACGGTAACCCCGTATCGTGGGTTCGAATCCCACCCGCTCCGCCATTTAGTCCAGGCCCTATCCCTCACAGCAGAGAAACCGCCAAATAGCCCGCAGACTGCGGGCTTATTCGCGTCGGCCCCGTACCGGCGGAGAGTGGAGATGGGCACACGGGGTAGTGCTCAGGAAAAGCGGAGAACGAGAGCGCCTCCAGCGTCCTGCCGCGCGGCGGATGATAGCTAGGTTACACCCCCAGGAGCGCGTCCTTGCGAGCCTGCTGAATCGGGCTCGATGGGAGAGGTTGCGCATGTTGACAGCTGACAACCGCTTGCCAGCGTTAGTTGACAAGGATGTTGTCAGGGCCCCGAGGCAAAAATGCGGCTAACCCGTTGTATTACCGATATAATCCGATAAGGCTGACAACTTATAACCCGGACGCAATTACTGTTCTCGCCGCTAAAAAAAAGAGGTTGTCAACATGCGCGCAACCTGGACGCGTTTTTGGGCGCGGTGAACCGTGGGCAAAAGAAGCGGTGATCGATGCGATGGAAGGGGGCGAAGCGAGCGCCGTAGGTCAGCGCGGCGAAGCGCCGCTGCAGCAGGCAAGGCAGCCGGCATTGCAAGCCGAAGCAGCAAGCCAGATGCCTGCCGGCAGACACATGCGGCGCTTTGGTGTATCAGTCCAGCAGTTAAAAATGGCCATCTTTCATGGTCGCTTCTTCGCAAAGGATCGTGATGACTTCCAACCCGCGCCTGCTGTTCCCGCGCGAGCAATCCGCGCTGGCGCACCCGGCTATCGACCTCGTGCTGCTGACGGTCAGCGATGGCGGTTTGCAGGTGGTGGTGAAGGAACGCGAGCGCCCGCCCTTCGAAGGACGATGGGCGCTGCCAGGCCGGTTGGTCGAAGAGCCGGCCGCGTTCGAGCTGGCAAAGCGTGGGCGAAGAGCTGCGCATGCGGCTTCGCGCAGGCTCGAACGTATTGGTCCATTGCAAGGGCGGCCTGGGCCGGGCCGGAGTAATCGCCTGCCGCCTGCTGATCGAGCTTGGCATGAAGCCATCGGAGGCCATCGTCGCGGTTCGTAACGTCAGGCCCGGCGCCATCGAGACGGCGGCACAGCTTGACTACGTGATGCAATTGAAGGCGATTGCCGAACCTGTGCCATCGCGTTCGCGCGCGGCCATTGCGGACCGGGCGCTGGGCGCCATGCTGGGGCTGGCGGTGGGCGATGCGCTGGGCACGACGCTGGAGTTCTCGCCGCGCGATAGCCGTCCGCGTTTGAGGGGCATCGAAGGGGGCGGGCCTTTCCAGCTTAAACCCGGTCAATGGACCGATGATACCGCCATGGCGCTCGCCTTGATGGACAGCGTGCTGCACCATCCCGACCTTGACGAGACGGACCTGATGCAGCGCTTTGTCAGCTGGCATGAGAACGGCACCTATTCGTGTACCGGCACCTGCTTCGATATTGGCATCACCACGCGGCAGGCGCTGGCGCGCTTCAAGCGCAGCGGGGATCCCGTGGCAGGCTCGACCGATCCCCAAAGCGCGGGCAATGGCAGCCTGATGCGGCTTGCGCCGGTGGCCTTGCGGCATTGGCAGAACCGGCAGCGCCTGCACGATGTCGCTGCACGCCAGAGCCGGACCACGCATGCTGCACCCGAAGCGGTCGATGCTTGCGTCGCCTTTGCCGATCTGCTGGCCGATGCCATTACCGGCGCGCCTGCCAGCACGGTCCTGCAGCGGCGCACGGGCACGGCTTATCAAGGCCGCATCGGCGAGATCATGGCCGGGTCCTGGCGCGACAAGTCGCGCGATGCGATCTGTTCGACAGGCTATGTCGCGCATTCGCTCGAGGCGGCGCTGTGGTGCGTGGCGCGCACCTCCAATTTCTTCGATGCGATATTGACGGCCGCCGAGCTTGGCGAGGATGCCGATACCACCGCTGCCATCACCGGTCAGCTTGCCGGCGCGCTTTACGGCGCTTCAGGCATTGGCCCGCACCAGATCGAGAAGATTGCCTGGAACGAACGGATAAGCGGGGCGGCCGAGGCGCTTGTTGCTGCTGGGATGCAGGCAGAGTGAAGGGGCAACCGGGCTTCGTGTGAGCGGGACGCTCGCCTCGCGGTGTTAGCGTAGGGGCACCGCGCTGGGTTCGTTTGTCCAGATCGTGCTTTTTCTTTGCAATTCTGCGCGGCGCAATCGCTCGACGCAAGGTGTGAGCGGACGCCTCACGGTCCGGCAAAGCCTGCGGTCGTGCAGGTCGCATCGTCGCGAATACCGCTTGCGAGCGGATGACCAGACGACGTGGCGCGTCGATAGCCGGGCCAATGATTATCGCGATGACTGCCCATAAGGGGCTGCCATGCGCCATGTCGTGACAGCACGATTCGAAAGACCAGAAACATCTACGAGGGTTTTTCGATGACCAATATGTTGCCCATGGATCCTGTGAGCGAAGCCTTCGAACGCGATTGCTTCACCGGTCTGTGGACCGATCTGTATGATGAGCTTGTCGAGGACTATGAGCCCAAAGGGCTGATCCAGCGCCTGTACCTGCGCGATATTGCCAAGCTCACGGGCCGGATCGAACAATTGCGCCTCATTCAGTCAGGCCTGCACAGCTATCATCTCTATGCCCTGAGCTGCCATGCGAAGAACGGACGCACCGCCTCGGACGATGCTGCGATAGAAGGCAGTTCCTGGTGCACCGATGTCGAGGAACGCGGTGTCGTTCACAACATTGTCGCAAGCCTTGAGAATATCAGCCTGTGCAATCTCAATGCGTTTGGTCCTGCCTTCGAGCGGCTTGTCGGCATGGCCTATACCCAGAGGCATGCGCTGTTCATCGAACTCGACCGGCTGATCGTCGAACTCGTGCAAGCGCGCAACGCTGTCATCAATGGGCTCGATGCGCGCTGCGCGCAGCTGGACCGGGTCGCCGATCTGGAAGGGATGCTGCAAGCACATCTGCGTGAGCATGGTTGCGGCTCGCACAGCGACGACGAAGGCTATGACTGTGCCGGCAGCGAGCGCGCGCACCGGGGAGGAGCCAGAGGCGACTAAACCGGCGGTATCCAGTTTGCGCAGCGAAGCGGCCCGGGCTGCCAGCCGCCGCAATGGCGCAAAAAGCAAAGGACCCACATCACCACAAGGCAAGGCGAAGGCGGCCAGGAACGCGTTCAAGCATGGCTTCCGATCGAAACGCACCTTGCCCGAGCCGCTTCCGCCCTGGCTTGCCGAGATCGAGCAGGAGCTGGCCATGCTGGCCGGCGAAGTCGGCATTGGACGCCATCCGCAGATGGAACGTGTTTTGCTGAACTTCCTGCTGATCAATGAGATCGACACGCTGATCGATGGCACCATCGATCATCTGCTGTCGCTTGCGCCCTGCGATGTGGCGGCACAGCTCCAGCCTCGAAAGCTGGCAACGCTTGAATATTACCGCCACGGCTTTCGCAGGCGCCGCGATACCGGCATCCGCCTGCTTATGGCCACCGGCTATCGTCAGAGACAGACCGCCTTTCGCAATCTTGAGCGTGAGCAAAAGCGCAGGGGGAAACGTGTCGGGCGGAAGGTGAAATGAAAGCGGGGTGCGGCGGCGGCTTTGCGCCCCAATATCGGTCTTAGCCCTCCCACCCACGGCTCCCGAAAGCTGACATAGCCATCAGATCACAGAGAAACCCTTCTCCGGGGGAATTCCGGGCGGAGATTGGGTAAGAAGCGGATGGTGCGCGAAGATCCTGCGAGAGAACTCGTCAAATTCTTCGAGGGTTTTACAGGCCCGCTTCAAGCTCACCAAGCCCCACTTGAAATTAATCAAAGGCAATATCGGCGTAACGCATTTTACTGATATCAATCGTATCGAGATCTGCGACATTACCGCCGCGCGCTACTACTGGTACATTCAAATTGTCGCGCAGATATTGCGCAACTGTATTCGCGCGCGAGACGGACAATTCAGCGTTAGCAGCGGTGGTACCGCGCGGATCTGTATAGCCCGTGACGGCAAGGGGACGGGCATCTTCGCGCAATTCCTCGATAAGGGCGTCAAGATACCGCATTGAGGCGAAAGTCAGTTCATCGCTGCCAGTGGTGAAATAAACCCGGAAGGGCATTTTCATAGCTGGTGTTGTCTGGATGTCTTGGAGCGCTTGTTCGAGGTTGTCTAACCGTTCAATTAGATTAGCGATTACCTGCGAGGTTTCAATTCGCAGCCGCTGTGTTTCAGCGCCTTGCGTTTCGACCTGTCCCAAACGCTTTTCGAATTCGCTGTCGATCTGCTCGGCGCGGTCTGCATCGCTCATGTTTTTGAAGTTGTTGAGCGTCGAGCGAATTTCATTCTTGTCGATGCCCGGTGGAAACCCGCCTGTCGCTTCAAGCTCTTCAATGCGGCGCAGCAATTCATCGACGGAAATGTCAGAAGGTGTGCCCGATATCTTTGAATCACCGGAAACTGAATCAAGGATACTCTGCGGGACAGATGCGGAGTCGGCCAAACTGCTGAGGAGATATGAGGCGTATTGCTCATCGGTGAGTGCACCGTTGGCCCATGCCTTGCACATCGTATCCGCCTTGGCGACACGATCTGCCGCCTCAGCCGATAAGATGGCTCCGCGCAGGCTAATTGTCTCACCGCCGCCCGCCACCAGCAAATCGACGTTCCTAGTGCGCGAATAGTTCTTCGCCAGCAGAGCTTCAGCCGAAGCGCAGCGCGAAACAACATCGGCCCGGACCTTAGGCGATTCGGGAGGCTTGGGAGTTGAGCACCCAGCCAGCAAGAGCATGGCAAACGATGCCATAATGACGCCGCGCGAAAAATACATAGAGCCCCCAAACGTGTCAGCCGCCCCCGGCCGGGAATTGTTTATTACTCTGTCTGAGTGGTCGCCGGTACACTCGGTGAAGGCGCGTCCGTTGCAGGAGGGATGTCTGATCCAATCGCCTGAATTTTTGAGCTGAGATTGATCTCGGACTGTTGAACGGCCGCGGCGCAGGCGCTTAATGAGCTGGAAGAGACCGCCGTCGCGCCCGCCGGATTGCCCGACAGCGTATTGGCCAGCACTGCCAAGGATACAACCGGCGCAATGTTGGCGTCGAGATAATTGGTGAGGATCGACCTCAGATCCGCAAGGCTGCGTTGGAGCGAAGACGATCCGTCAGACAGTGCCGCTTTGATAATGGTCTGACAGCCCTGAAGCTCTGCGACGCCCGCGAAGTTGAGGCCAAGCCATCGCTGCCGCTCCGTAATGTTGATAAACAGCTTGTTTGTATCCAGTCCGTTGAGCGCCGCATCCACGATAGCTCGATCGATGGTTGGATCTGTCGGCTTGCGTGTCGTCTGTTCCTGATAGTAATCCTTCGCCGCAAGTCGTGTGCGGAAATCCTCGTCGGGCAGACCAGCCAGCGTGCTAATCTCGAGGTTCAGATTGGCTACGGCCGCACCCAACAAACGTAATTGCTCTTGCTCGCTCTCGCCTCCCCGTGCACGGATTTCTGCTGAGATCCGGCACGCATAAGCATCGAGCACAGCGCCCATCGCCTGCTGCCGCAGTCCAGCGAACGCAGAACGCGTCACGCGCTGTCCGCCAAAGACCGTGAGATCGGGTAGGTCCACCAGTTTGTCGAGCACATTGCCGCCAAGACGACCGGTCAGCTCAACCTCAGATAAGGCCTCGCCAGCCGAATAGGGAATCGCACCGCAATTCTGGCGATATGCATCGGCGCCAGCCTCCTGTGCCATAACTGGTGTGCTAATGGCATACGTGACGATTGCGGCGAAGAAAACACTTCGAATCATACAAAGCCCCCCATAAGTTTTCGCGTTGAGCCTACTAGAAGGCAGAAGGTCGAACAAGATAGTTAGTGCAATTAGACAGTCGCTCGAATACAGCTCAATTCTGCACGTGTATTTCGCGCGCGACTTCTTGGAGCCAAGCCTCGTGGCGCGGGACTTTTTAGTATTGCTCTATTCATTCTGCATCAGCGGCTCGATGCAGGCGAATTTTTTGAGGTCGTCAGCTGAATAGCTGCTTCTCTCAGTACGCTCGACGAAAGCGGATTGTCATCGATCGGCCCAGTTGCTGAACGAATAAAACTGAAAGCGGAATAAAGCTTTCGCCGCCGTCCGCGGCATTGGCATTTATGTGTCACCCATCGTGATCGCACGCGTCAATCCGAGTGCATTGCGAAACGCTTCGTCATGACTGATGCAGATTATCGTGCCATCATAGTGGGTGAGCGCATTCTCTAGAAGTTCGATCGCCTCGATATCGAGGTGATTTGTCGGCTCGTCTAAGATCAGCATTTGTGGAGGTTCTGGCCGCGAGAAAAGGCAGGCGAGTGCAAGTCGCACTTGTTCGCCACCAGAAATGCCGGTCACGGTCCTGTCTGCCCACTGTCCACGAAAGCCATATGCGGCAAGCGATGTGTGGGCCGACTGTTGATCAAGCGCGGGATTGTATCGCTTCATCGTGTCGAGGAGAGTTTCGGATTTATCGAGCATCGCCAGATGCTGGTCGAGTACGGCCATGCTCTTTTGATCGGAGGCTATCTTGTCGGATGCCGGCGTGTCGAGCCCGAGCAGCAGTCTGACCAGGCTGGTCTTGCCGGAGCCGTTCGGCCCGGTGATCGCGATGCGCTTTGGTCCGCGAACGACGAGATCCATGGAACCGAAAAGCACACACCCATTCCGTTCGCAGACAAGGTCATGCACATCCACCAAGGTCTGGCGGGACGACAGGCCAGATCGGGGAAGTACGATGCGTATCGGCACGATCCGCTCGACTTCCGCCTGGGCCGAGCGTGGCATTGCATCGGCCTGATCGACGATCTCCTGCCCAACTACGCCATATCGCGCGGCGGTCTTTTCCGCCCGCTGCTGTTGTTGGAAAAGATATGGTTTCGGATCGGCCCCCTTGGCCGCGAGGGCGCGCCCGCGCTTGTCCCGTCTCGCCTGCTTTTCCATTTCGCGTTGCTTAGATCGCTTTGCCGCATCGAGGCCCTCGCGAGCCTGTTCAAGCGCTTCGATCGAGCGTGCGCGGTTTGCGTCCCGTTCGACCTTGAATGAAGACCGGTTCCCGCCGACGATGGTAACGCCTGCGGGCGAAAGTTCGACAATTCTTTCGACTCGTTCAAGCAGCCAGCGGTCGTGGCTGGCGACAAGCAGCGGACCGTTCCAACCCTCGATCAGATTGGCCACGCCTTCGCGTCCGTAGGAGTCGAGATTGTTCGTCGGCTCGTCGAGCAGCAAGATATCGGGTGCGGGCAAGAGTAGCGCCGCAAGCTTCACGCGCATCCGCTCTCCACCGCTCAGGCTGGAAATTGCGCGTGACGTTTCCATTGATGCCAGTCCGAACCGGGCCAACAGGTTCTCCAGCCTAGAACCGAGAATCCAGTCCGCAAGATCAAGGTCGTCGCCAACAGGCGAACCTGCCTCGATGCGCGCAATGCGTGCCAGATGGTCCGCGACCCCAAGCATGTGGCCAACCGTGGAACTTGCGTCGATCCGTCCTGGCGCAGCAGGCCGACCTTGCCATCCGTCACGATCGTTCCGCCCAACGGAAGATGCGCATGGCCTGCAATAGCTTTCAAAAGGGTGGTCTTACCCGATCCGTTACGACCGAAGAGACCGACGGCTTCATGTTCAATGGACAGGGAAAGATCGGAGAAAAGTGGAGTACCGTCGGGTGTCGCAAGCTCTAACTTCTGATTGGCAGTAGCTTGCAGCCTGACAACTCACAGCAGCTTTCCGTGATTTTCTTCTATAAGCTGACTGGCAGAATTCGGCGCAAAGTCTACCTGAGCCGCGGAAAGCCTTCGCTACAGCAATGGAACCCAACTTTATTGTGCTGATTGCAGCCCTCGAGCCGACATTGGTTGAGATGAACAATCTTGCGTATCCAAAACTGATCTAGGCGAGTGAGGCTTGACGTCAATCTGGTTGGGTCCTACATCGTCTAAGTCAGATCTAGATGTAAGGGCTGAAAAATGGCAAAGCTTGTTCAACACCTCGACGCGGTAGTCGCCGCAATTATTCACCTTAACGAAGCTGTTGTTGAGAATGCCTTATTGGCCGATAGGCTCGCACAAGCTCATGCATTTTATGTGTACGAACGGGAGCCCGAAAAGCCGATCTTTGGTTTCTCGAAATTCGTCGGCTATGAAAATCTCACACCTGCGAAATATCTGGCAAAATACAAAAAACTCGATGGACGAAACACAGAGATTGTTTTGTCAAAGTGGTTTGAAGAAGTCACAGAAGGCTCTCCAACATACGAAGATCTGTATGAAAAACTGAGCGCGTGGTTGGCTCAATTTGGCAAGCGCCCTCGCGGTGGCGAAAAGCAAAAGGTCCGCATAATGGTTATCCGACCAGAATTTCGAGACGCAAATTCTACGAAAGACGAAGATCGGAGGCTGCTTGATTTGCTAATCGCTGTGGCTGACAAATTGCCCGCAACGCAGCGTCATGAACTGCGGGCTGCATTGTAATACATCAGGTGTTACGTTTAACATCCGCAACGGCACTGTCAGAAGGATGGTACCTCTGGCAAAAACCTTGATGCAGGGTAGGGGAAGCGGATGTCCCGAGCCAAGAAACCAGCCAACCCGTTCCGATACTTCCATTCTTCGCCGGAAGTCATCCGACTGGTCGTGATGATGTATGTCCGCTTTCCGCTTTTGCTCCGGAACGTCGAGGATCTTCTGTCGGAACGTGGCATCGACATTTGCCATGAAACGGTGCGGTTGTGGTGGAACAGGTTTGGTCCAATGTTCGCAGCGGACATTCGCCGCCAACGCGTAAATCGGATGCGCGGTTTTCGAAAATGGCAGTGGCATCTCGATGAGATGTACGTCCGCATAAATGGCGAGATGATGTATCTATGGCGTGCCGTTGATCACGAAGGCGAAGTCCTGGAAAGCTACGTCACAAAAGCGAGGGACAAGGCCGCCGCCCTGCGTTTCATGAAGAGGGCGCTGAAACGCCACGGTTCGCCGGAGATCATAACAACCGACGGACTGCGTTCCTACAAAGCAGCCATGACCGACCTTGGTAATTCGGCTAATCAGGAGACAGGCCGCTACGCGAACAACAGGGCTGAAAACTCACATCTGCCATTCCGACGAAGAGAACGAGCGATGCTGCGCTTCCGGCAAATGAAGTCGCTGCAGAAGTTCGCCTCGGTTCATGCCTCCTTCCACAACTACTTCAATTCCGAACGCCACCTCGTTGATTGTCAAACTTACAAAGCCCGCCGCTCAGTTGCATTGGCTGAGTGGCAAAACCTGATGGCCTGAAGAATAGCCGGGGAAGGGCGCACTCTGCAAAACGGAGAACGGTTTGCATCCGACTGACAGCTCCCAAGCGAGCGGTCACTGCCTGCACCTTGGCCTGATACTGACGTTCCGAACCCATTTGCCCTTTCAACCAAATTTGAGGAAATCAAAGGATGTTCGGACTAAGCGACTATCCCGACGCAATCATTCGCGGCGTGGCGCTTGGCCTCATTACGCTGGTTTGGGTTATTCTTCTCGTGCGTGTGATCGGTTTGCGAACATTTTCGAAAATGACCGCCTTCGATTTCGTTATCACGCTGGCAACCGGTTCGCTGCTCGCTTCGGCGGCAACCGTTACCGATTGGATAGCGCTGGTCCAGGCTTTGAGTGCCATCCTCGCCTTACTGATAGCGCAGGTGATATTGGCGCGGCTACGTCGCGGATCGCGGACCTTCCAGCTTATGATTGAGAACGATCCAATCATGCTGATGCATGATGGTAAGATACTGGAAGGCGCGCTTGCTAAAACGCGCGTGAGCGAAAGCGATGTACTATATGAGATCCGCTTGCAGGGTATTCGCGACCTATCCCATGTTCGTTCGATGGTTTTGGAAAGCACCGGCGATATCTCGATCATATCGGGGGAGACCGGACCGACCGAAGAAGTCCTGAGAGAGGTCGATTGCTGCTACGGTCCAGAGAAACACCATACCACTCGACAAAAGTGAGCTTGCGCTTCGGTAGCCTGGTTCGACGGTTGCCGCGGGCACCGTCAGAAGGATTGTACCTCTGGCAAAAACCTTGGTGCAGGGTAGAGGAAGCGGATGCCCCGAGCCAAGAAACCAGCCAACCCGTTCCGGTATTTCCATTCTTCGCCGGAGGTAATCCGACTGGTCGTGATGATGTATGTGCGTTTCCCGTTTTCGCTTCGGAACGTGAAAGATCTTCTGTCGGAGCGCGGCATCGACATCTGTCATGAGACGGTCCGACTTTGGTGGAATCGTTTCGGCTTAATGTTCGCGGTCGACATTCGCCGCCAGCGGGTAAATCGGATGCGCGGCTTTAGCCGTTGGCAATGGCACCTCGATGAGATGTACGTCCGCATAAACGGCGAGATGGTGTACCTATGGCGTGCCGTCGATCACGAAGGTGAGGTGCTCGAAAGTTACGTCACAAAAACGAGAGACAAAGGCGCCGCCCTGCGTTTCGTGAAGAAAGCGCTGAAGCGTCACGGGTCGGCCGGATGTCTTAACGACCGACGGACTGCGATCGTACAAAGCTGCGATGTCCGACCTTGGCTGCGAGCATAAGCAAAAAACAGGCCGCTACGCGAACAACAGGGCTGAAAACGCACATCTGCCATTCCGACGAAAGGAACGAGCGATGCTGCGCTTCCGGCAAATGAAGTCGCTACAGAAGTTCGCCTCGGTTCATGCTTCCTTCCACAACCACTTCAATTCCGAACGCCACCTCGTTGATCGTCAAACTTACAAAGCCCGCCTCAGCTGCATTGGCTGAGTGGCAGAACCTCATAGCCTGACGAGTGTCGGCGGAAGGGCGCACTTTGCAAAGCGGGGAGCCGTTTGCATTCGACCGACAGATCCCTGATCAGTCATCAGCGCGGTGCCATTCGGATGGCACCGTCCAGGCGGACGTCCTCGCCGTTGAAATAGCTGTTTTCTATCATCACGAGTGCAAGCGCTGCGTATTCATGCGGTTTACCCAGCCGTTTAGGATAGGGGACGGATGCACTAAGCGATGCAAGCGTCTTTTCAGGTAGACCCATCAGCAGGGGAGTCTCGAAAAGACCGGGCAGGATAGTGTTCACACGAATGTTCTCGGACATGAGGTCACGCGCCACGGGGAGCGTCAGGCTCACCACACCGCCTTTCGAGGCAGAATAGGCAGCCTGCCCGATCTGACCGTCCTCGGCCGCTACGGAAGCTGTGTTGACGATGGCACCGCGATCTCCGTCAGGCAGCGGGCTGAGGTCGAGCATGCCGGCCGCACTCTTCGCAATGCAGCGGAAGGTGCCGATCAAATTGACCTGCACGACCTTCTCGAATGCATCGAGAGGGAAATGTCGGATGCTGCCGTCTTCCCTGTCGCGGCTTGCGGTCTTTATGCCGTTGCCGATGCCCGCACAATTGACGAGTACGCGTTCCTGGCCGTGCGCGTCGCGCGCCCTTTTGAAACCTTCGTCTACGCTGGCCTCGTCGGTAACGTCGACATCGCAGAAAACTCCCCCGATTTCGTCCGCCACGCGCTGTCCACCGTCGCCATCCCGATCGAAAATGGCGACGCGAACACCCTTCTTGCCAAGGGCGCGGGCCGTGGCGGCACCGAGGCCGGATGCGCCACCGGTCACGACGGCTGCGATGGAAGAGTTTAGTATCATGGAAAATCCCAATTCATGTTTGTCGGATTATCGGAAGGTCAGGCCGCTGCGAGAGCTTCGCTCACGGCAAAGGGCGCTTCGGTTTGCTGCTCGATCTCCTCGATGGTCACGCCCGGTGCCAGTTCGAGCAGGGTCAGGCCGCTGCCGCCCTCACGATCGCAATCGAAGACGCCGAGATTGGTGATGATGCGGTCGATGGCGCGCACGCCTGTAAGAGGAAGCGTGCATTCCTTCAGGATCTTGGGGCTACCGTCCTTGCTGGTGTGATCCATCACCACGACCACGCGCGGCACGCCGGCAACGAGGTCCATCGCACCGCCCATGCCCTTCACCACCTTGCCCGGAATGGTCCAGTTGGCAATATCGCCATTCATGGCCACTTGCATTGAGCCGAGAATGGTCAGATCGATATGACCACCGCGCACCAGGGCGAAACTGTCAGCCGAGGAGCAATAGCTCGTACCCGGCAGCTCGGTTACGGTCTGCTTGCCCGCATTGATGATGTCGGGATCTGCCTCTCCCTCGAAAGGGAAAGGGCCGATGCCGAGCATTCCATTCTCGGAGTGCAGGCTCACGGTGATGTCGTCCGGAATGTAGTTCGCGACGAGCGTGGGTATGCCGATGCCAAGGTTCACATAGTCCCCATCGGCGATTTCGCGCGCAGCTCTCCGGGCCATCTGTTCCCTTGTCCAGGCCATGCCCATCTCCTTTCATCCACCAAAGACATAGGCACTTCACGGGGATGCGAGCAAGCACTTTCTTCGCAATAGAGAATGCCATTCTCAAAAGTTGACGATTGCTCGCGGGTCCGGTTAGTGCGGGTTCCTGCAAGGAGAGAGTATGATCGAGATTTCCCGGCGGGCGCGCGATATTGGCGGCGAGGTGGAGCGCTTCGTGCGCGATGTCATCGTTCCATTCGAAACTGACGGGCGCCGCGACCACCACGGGGCGCCGACCGAGGAACTGGTGCGCGAAATGCGCGATCTGGCGAATGATGCCGGGCTGATGACGCCCCATATTCTGGAGGACGGCAGCCACCTGACCCAGGTCGAAACCGCGCATGTGCTCATCCGGTCCGGGCTCTCCCCGCTTGGCCCGCTGGCGCTCAACACCAATGCGCCGGACGAAGGCAATATGTATTTGCTCGGCCATGTCGGCAGCGACCATCTGAAGAAAAAGTTTCTGGGTCGGCTGGTGTCGGGCGAGGAGCGCAGCGCCTTCTTCATGACAGAGCCCGCCGAATGGGGCGGGGCGGGGTCGGATCCTTCGATGATGAAGACCACCTGCCGCAAGGATGGCAATCATTGGGTCGTGAACGGGCGCAAGGTGTTCATCACGGGTGCCGATGGCGCCGGCGTCGGTATCGTGATGGCAAAGGCCGAGAGCGTAGAGGAGGGGGGCGGTGCTTGCATGTTCATCGTCGACCTGCCGGATCCCGCAATTCGTATCGAGCGCGTTCCCAACACGATCGACAATTCGATGCCGGGTGGACACGCCAGCGTGGCGATCGAGAACCTTCGCGTTCCGGCTGACCAAATGCTTGGCGAGGCCGGCGAGGGTTTTCGCTATGCGCAAGTCAGGCTCAGTCCTGCGCGCCTTTCGCACTGTATGCGCTGGTTGGGTGCGGCGATGCGTTGCCAGGAAATCGCCATCGATTATGTCTGCCGGCGCGAAGCGTTCGGCAAACTGCTGATCGATCACGAAGGGGTCGGTTTCATGTTGGCGCAGAACCAGATCGACCTGAAACAGGCGGAATTGATGGTCTTCTGGTGTGCATCGATACTTGACTCCGGCGATCTGGGCACGACCGAGAGTTCCATGACCAAAGTCGCAGTGTCGGAAGCCCTGATGCGTGTTGCGGACAATTGCGTGCAGGTTCTGGGCGGGACGGGGGTGACCGACAAAACGGTGGTCGAACAGGTGTTTCGCGAATTGCGCGCGTTCCGGATCTATGATGGCCCGACGGAAGTCCACAAGTGGTCGCTCGCGAAAAAGATCAAGAAGGCGCAGCAGAGGAAAGCTGCGCCGTGAGCACCTTGGGCCAGGAGAATACCGGCACGACAGCAGTGCGCGAGGGATACGAAATCGATCGCGACGCTCTCAATGCATGGATGGGCGAGAATATTCTCGATTACTCGGGACCGCTCAGGATCGCGCAATTCAAGGGCGGCCAATCCAATCCGACCTATCGGCTCGCATCGCCCTCCGGTCGTTACGTCCTGCGCCGCAAACCGCCCGGCGAAATCCTGAAAGGGGCTCACGCGGTCGAGCGGGAGGCCCGCGTCATGGCGGCGCTGGGCGAAACCGAATTTCCCGTGCCGCGAATTCTGGGCCTGTGCAACGAGGATACCGTCCTTGGAACGCCATTTTTCGTGATGGAGATGGTCGAGGGCCGGATATTCTGGGACGCAAGCTTTCCCGACGTCGGGCGTGACCAACGGCCTGCCTATTTCGGCGCAATGAATGATACGCTCGCGCGGCTCCACTCGGTAGATTTCGAGGCCGTCGGCCTTGGCGATTACGGGAGGCCGGGAAACTATTTCGCGCGTCAGATCGGACGCTGGTCAAAGCAATATCTCGCCGACGAGGAGGCCGGGCGCGATCCCGAGATGGATGCGCTGGTCGAATGGTTGCCGCGGAATATCCCGCCGGGCGACGAGACCACGATCGTTCATGGCGATTGCCGGTGCGACAACATGATCTTTCACCCCACCGAGCCGCGCGTGCTGGCCGTGCTCGACTGGGAGCTTTCCACGCTTGGCCATCCGCTCTCCGACTTTTCCTATAATGCCATGATGTACCGCATGCCGCCCCATATCGTGCCCGGATTGCGCGACGCTGATTTGAATGCGCTGAATATCCCGACCGAGCGCGAATATATCGACGATTACTGCCGCCGCACGAGGCGCGATGGCATCGCCAATTGGGATTTCTACATCGCGTTCAACTTTTTTCGCCTGGCGGCAATTTTCCACGGGATCAAGGGACGGGTCATTCGCGGAAATGCCTCCAGTGCCCAAGCGGCTGAGAGGGCAGCGGATTTCCCTCAGCTGGCGAGACTTGCCGGCGATGCGATGCGCGCCTGCTCCTGAAACAGACAGAGGAAAACCCCTTCTCATGAATGAAGCCTATATCGTTGAAACACTGCGTACACCCGGCGGTCGCCGCAAGGGAGCGGCCTCGCACTGGCATCCGGCGGACATGGCCGCTGAAGTCATCAATGCCTTGCTCGACAAGACAGGCATCGACCCCGCGGCGGTGGATGACGTGATCCTCGGTTGCGTCACTCAGGCGGGCGAGCAGAGCAACGCCTTTGCGCGTAATGCGGTGCTTTCGTCCAGATTGCCGCAATCGGTGCCGGGCGTTACCATCGACCGCCAGTGCGGCAGTTCGCAGCAATCGATACATTTCGCAGCGCAGTCGGTGATGAGCGGCGTGCAGGACATGGTGATTGCAGGCGGCGGGGAGAGCATGACGCGGGTGCCGATGTTTTCGAACCGCAAGCTGCATGACGAGGCGGGCCTTGGCGAAGGGCCGTACAGTCGGCGTGTGCTTGAACGGTACGGTGTCGACGGGTTCAGCCAGTTCACGGGCGCGGAAATGATGGCCGGGAAATATGGCTTTTCGCGCGAGGATCTCGACAACTTTGCGCTGATGAGCCACCGCAAGGCGGCTGCGGCTTCACGTTCCGGAGCCTTCGACGCGGAGATGGTGCCGCTCACGGACAGCGAAGGAACGCATACCCGGGACGAAGGCATTCGCTTTGATGCTTCGTTAAAGGCGCTGGCCGATCTCAAGCCCCTTGTGGAGGATGGGGTCATCACGGCAGGCAATGCCAGCCAGATCTGCGACGGAGCGTCGGGCTTGCTGATCGTGGGAGAACGCGCGCTAAGGGATCATGGCCTGACGCCCATTGCGCGTATCGCCGGCATGACCGTAACGGCAGGCGATCCGGTCATCATGCTGGACGAGCCGATCAATGCAACGCGCCGGGCGATGGACCAGGCGGGTATGAACCTGGATCAGATCGACCTTTACGAAGTCAACGAGGCGTTCGCACCCGTGCCGATGGCTTGGCTGCAACAACTGGATGCGGACCCGGACAGGCTGAACGTCAATGGCGGTTCGATCGCGCTAGGCCATCCGCTGGGCGCGACGGGCGCCAAACTCACGGCAACGTTGATCCACGCCCTTAGATCGCGGGGTAAACGCTACGGCCTGCAAACGATGTGCGAGGCAGGCGGCATCGCGAACGTCACGATATTCGAGGCGCTCTGATCACGGCGTTACAACGCCTGACCATCGTCGATCGTGATAGTCGAGCCCGTTACATAGCGCGACGCATCCGAAGCGAGGTAGAGGGCAATATCGTCCAGCGCATCGATATCCATGAGGTGGCGGCGATGCCAGCTCGCGATCTGTGCCTTGCCAGCGTCGCTTTCGAACCATTCGTCTCCCATCTCGGTGCGAATATAACCTGGCTGGATGGTGTTCACATTGATGCCTTGCCGCACCCATTCGCGGGCAAACTGGCGTCCAAGATGCGCGACGCCTGCCTTGCTGGCGGCATAGGCGGCGTCCCCCTGATTGGTCATATCCGCTGTGACGGAGCCGATCAGGACGATGCGTCCCCGTGCAAGCGCCCGCATGTTCGATGCGATCATCCGCCCCGCACCCTCACGCACGGTCAGATAAAGGCCCAGCAGGTTTGTATCGAACACGGACCTCAGCGCATCTGCCGATACATCGGTCGAGCGCCCCGCGCGCGAGACGCCCGCATTTGCAAAGATGGTATCGACCGTGCCGAACTCATCTTCGGCTAGATCGTAGGCGTTGTGCACCGATGCTTCGTCAACCACATCGAGCGGGACCGCCAGCGCCTTACCACCGCCTTCGTTGATCTTGTCGGCGAGCGCCATCGTGCGATCGGTCCGCCGGGCACCGAGCACCAGCTTTGCACCGGCCTGCGCCAGCTTAATTGCGAGATGCATGCCGATGCCGGACGATGCCCCACTGACGAGTGCGATGCGGCCCTCGAGAGAATGATTGCGTGTCATGCTCGCTCCTGTTCAAGATCATGTTCGATAAGGTCGGATGCCCTCCAAGCCATCGCGCAGACAGGCGCAAACGTGTTCCCCGAAGGCATGACTGGTGCGATGGAGAGGTCGACGACGCGCAGGCCTTTGATTCCGCGCACGCGGCATCGCGGATCGACGACCGATTCCTCGTCCACGCCCATGCGGCAGGTGCCTGCGGCGTGATAGGCAGGCGTTCCCAGCATCCGGTAGGCCTCGATGATGGCATCATCGCTTTCCGCCTCAGCGCCCGGCCGCGTCTCCTCCACGATAATGTCGCAGAGAGGCTTCGTAAGGGCCAGCGCACGTACGTAGCGGACCGTCCCGATCAGCTCCCGCCGTTCCTGCTCGTTCGAGAAAAAGTCGAGGGCACCCTCGGGCAGCACAGCGGGATCGCGCGAGACGATGTGAACATGGCCGCGCGCGCGAGGGCGGAGGGGGTAGATCACCGCCTGAATGCCGGGGAAGCTTTCCATCGCCATCTTCGCGCTGGAACGATCAATGCTGTGCGGTGCGAACAGCAATTGGGCATCGGGACGATCGGCATCGGCATGACTTCGAAACCAGCCGATGACATCGAAAGTGCCACTCGCGAGCGGACCCTCGTGCTTCAGGTAATATTGCGCAGCATTTTTCAGCAGGCGGAGGCCTGAATATTCGCGGTTCAAGGAATAATGCGGCCGCGTGCGCCATTGGAGCGTGATGCCGCAATGTTCGAAAAGATTGTCGCCTACGCCTCTGTTCTGGGCAACCAGAGGAATGCCCAGTTGATCGAGATATTCCGGATCGCCAATGCCCGAGCGTTCCAGGATTGCCGGCGAGCCGAAAGTGCCCGAAGCGAGAATGATTTCGTGCGCCCGAAAGACCTCTTCCTTGCCGTTGCGCAGCCCTGCAACACCCGTCGCGCGGCCATTCTCGAACAGGACCCTATCGACCGTCACGCCGGTTTCGATCGCCAGATTGCCGCGGTTCTTGACGGGATCGAGAAAGGCGGCCGCAGCGCTCTGGCGTCTGCCATGCCAGACGGTCTGGGGACAGTACCCTATCGCCTCCACGGCGTCCGGATCGTTGGGATTGCCACGCCGCGACAGCCCCAGCGCCTCGCCGGCCTCTATCACCGCGTCCATTTCCGGACGGGGAGGCGGGACGGATGTCCGAAGGCCGTTCTCCCCTTCCAGAGCGTCGAAAGCCTGTGCGATATGCTCCCATGCCCAATCATCGCCTGCCTTTTTGGCAAGCGCATCGTAGTCTGCGGGCTTTCCGCGAACATACATCATGCCGTTGGTGGAGGACGAGCCGCCAAGCGTCTTCCCGCGTACCCAGAAGTAGGCCGGCTCGTTGTTACCGGCGCGGCCTGAAATGCGAAAAGGCCAGACATAAGCAGAATTGGCCAACACCTTGCCCACACCCTTGGGCATATGGATCATCGGATTCCTGTCGGGCGGTCCGGCCTCCAGCAGGAGCACCTGTCGGTTCGGACTGGCGCTCAGACGGTTGGCGAGAACACACCCAGCCGCACCACCCCCGACAATGATCACATCTGCGATTTGCCCGTTTGCCATGCCTCTCAAACCTTTTTCTTGCGAGAATGATCTTTCGCATACAGAATAGTGAGATGACTGACCAGCCTGAATTCGACCCCCGACAATGTCCGGTTATCATCGGCGGAGGGGAACTGGCCGATCGACCCGAAAATCTGGCCGACGCGCTTGATCCGGCAGGTTTGATGGTCGCTGCCCTTCGGTTGGCGGAGCGCGATGCGGATTGTGAAAACCTTCTCGCCCGGCTCGATCGACTTGATATCATCAACGAAATCTCGTGGCCGTATCCGGATCCGGAGGCTGAACTGCGGCGTCGATTGGGGCAGTCTGAATTGCAGACCCGCTACTGGCCAGTCGGCGGGCAGACGCCGATCACGGCGCTGCACGAGGCAGCGCTCGATATTCAGGCCGGTAGGGCGCGGATAATCGCCGTTTGCGGAGGCGAGGCTGAGGATAGTATACGCCGGGCGCGCAAGAGCCAAGCCGCCCTGAATTGGCCCGAGCGGGATGAGGGTTTCCGCCCGGTGCGCGGCGGGGATTATCAGGGCAGGGTTGCAAAGACACTGGGATTGACGAGCCCTGTTAACGTCTATCCGCTTTATGAAAATGCGAGCCGCGCGGCATGGCGACAGAATTTTGATACCGCGCAGCAAGAGAGCGCCCGCATCTGGTCGCGCAATTCGCATATTGCCGCTGCACGCGATGCTGCATGGCTCAAAAGCGCCGTCGATCCCGAGACGATACTGTCAGGCGATGGCGGCAATCGCCTGATCGCCTGGCCCTACCGTAAGTTGATGGTTGCCAATCCGATCGTGAACCAGGGCGCGGCGTTTATCGTGACCAGCTTGGCGATGGCGCGCGAGCTCGGCATTTGTGAAGATCGCATGATCTTCATTCACGGCGGCACGGCCGCTGACGAGCCGCGCGACATCCTTGCGCGGCAAGACTACAGCTTTTCGCGGGCCATGGAGGGCGTGCTTGGACAAAGCGCGAAGCTGGCAGGCGACAAATTCGCTGTCGAACTGTACAGCTGTTTTCCCTGTGTTCCGAAAATGGCGCGGCGCGTACTCGGCTTGTCCGACCACGATGCGTTGAGCGTGACAGGAGGGCTTACCTTCTTCGGCGCGCCGCTTAACAACTTCATGGGACATGCCGTGGTCGCGATGGTGCACCATTTGCGACGGCAAAGCGGCTGGGGCCTGCTTTACGGCCAAGGTGAATATGTGACGAAGCATCACGCGGTGATGCTCGGCACGAAGAAACCCGAACGGGCCTTGCCGCAGCATTACCGATTGCGGGATCTGGAAAAAGACATCGAACGCGCCGCTCCGCGCCTTGACCAGTCCCATCGCGGACTGGCGAGGCTGGAAACCTACACCGTAGTGTTCGACCGCAATGAAGACGTACGCCAGGGCATAGCTATTGCCCGTGCGCCGGATGGCAGCCGCGTCGCCGCTCGAGTGGAGACCGACGATGCTTGCACGCTCGAGAAACTCATGAGCGGAGTCGATCTGGTCGGTCGCCAAGGTGAGATTGGAATAGGCGCGGATGAATTGCCACACTGGTGCTTTATCTAGGATCGGGACTCATCGGAGCAGCGAGAAGATGACAGTTGCCGGGATGCGCATGGAGGGCATAAAGCTATTTTTGATTTGACGGGTTTCATGCGGTGAGTTTCCCGCGAGGCTATAGCCCTTGTCGGCGAGCAGTGCGCTGCTGAGGGGCAGAGCGTTGACTATCGATGCCGCGCTTTCCAAACCGCTCATCTGCCCCCCGCTTAGTAGCATGACCAGAGGTGGTCCCTGACAATTGCTTCTTGCCTGAAGCCTGAAGTGAAGCTTGCGCTCCAGGCCGACCTTGGCACGCCCACTATGTTGAGAAAGAGGCCGTTTTTAATAAACCTGACCGCTAAGTGATGAGCTTTCAATCGGTGCATCAATCATCGGTTCATTCGGCTCTCCACCTTTCGCAGCGAGCGCAGCAGAGATCTCTGCGGACACACCCAGACCGCTCCACCTAAGGAACCGATTGGAAATGGCCTTTCGCTTGGCCCACTCCGCGAAGGCGTCACGCCAGCGCAGACCCTGGCGGATTGATCAGATAATCCCGCTGACTATCCGCCGACCACCGATCCGCGGCAATCCATGTTACACGGGGAAATGCGGCTCGATCCAGCGCATCGGCGCCTCAGGCAACCCGATCATATCAATCGTGACGACGACGACTCAGGATTGCCGATGGTTCCAATCATCGCGCGTTTTGGAAACCTTGTTACGCATCATGCGCTCAGCGGCCCTTCCAGATAGGCTGCCGTTTTTCAGCGAATGCTTTGGGTCCTTCCCGATACTCTTCCGAGCCTAGCATGACATCGAGCGCCTCGTTATCGCGCTGGCTGAGAAAAGCCTGCTCCAGTGACGCTTTTTCGAGACCCTTGCGGGCGATGCTTTTCGCAGCGCGAATGGCGAGCGGGCTGCCCTGCAGGATCATCTCCGCCCAGCGGCGTGCCTCGGCGATCAGTTCCTCGGGAGATACGACACTGTTCACAAATCCCATCTCGCGGGCTTCGTGTGCCGATACCCGGCGGCCGGTCAGGATCATGCCCATCGCCTGCTGCCAACCGATCGTGCGAGGCAGGCGATGCAACCCGCTTGCAAGCGCTGCCATCCCGACCCGTGGTTCGGGCAGGGCGAAGATTGCATCATCCGATGCGATCACGATGTCGCATGACAGGGCAATCTCGCACCCGCCGCCAAGCGCCAGCCCGTTCACGGCCGCGATGATCGGCTTCTCGCAGTCGAACCGTCCGGTCAGGCCGCCGAAATCGCTGTCGGGTCGGTCGAGTCCGCCCCCTTTTGCCTGGAACTTCAGATCGTTTCCGGCGCTGAAGGCGCGCCCCTCGCCAGTGATGATGGCAATCCACTGCTCCGGATCTGCTGCAAACTCGTCAAACACGCGGGCAAGTTCGAAATGCGCGTCGGTATGAAGCGCGTTGAGACAATCCGGGCGATTGATCGTGACGATCGTGAGCGGCCCTTCACGGAGAACTTTGCAGTATTGCGTCGGCGCGGCGGCGCCGTCCTGTCGCGTTTCCCCTGTCTGGTTAGTTGTCACGGTTCAGCGCCTCACATCGAACATAGTCATTATTCACGGGTCACGCAGCCGCTTGCCCATTCTGTATCACCGGGTTTTCGGCGGTCTCAGGGATGATGAGCGCGTCGAGCGCCACCGCACCCTTGTGCTCTTCGAGCAAGAGCAGGGGGTTGATTTCCACTTCGAGAATTGTGCCGCGATGTCGGGCAATGAAGCGGCTCATCGCCGCCATTGTCTCTGCGGCAGCGCGTATATCGACGCGAGGTTTCCCGCGCATGCCGTCGAGCAGAGGGAACCCGCAAAGGGACCGGATGAGTTCGAGCGCCTCATTCGCGTCGAGCGGAGCAAGACCGATCGCGACATCATCGAGAAGCTCGGTAAAAATGCCGCCCATGCCGACCGACACGACAGGACCGAAAACCGGATCAATCCGGGCGCCCAGTATGAGTTCGGCAACACCCCTGATCATCGGGGCAATCAGAACGCCGCGTATCTCTGCCGCGGGATGCGCACGGCCTACGTCAGCGAGTATCTTGGAGGCGGCATCTGCGGCCTGATTTCCAGGATCGACGGCGAGGCGAACGCCGCCGGCATCGGATTTGTGCTGCACATCCGGGGATATCACCTTGATGGCGAGAGGGCCATCGAACTGGCGACTGATCCTTCCAGCTTCCGCGGAATTGCGAGCCGTTGCGAAGGGCATCGTGGGAATGCCGGCGTCCGCCAGTGCGGCAAGGGCTTCAGCCTCGTCAAGGCGAACGAAACATTTGGTGCTCGTATCGGGCAGCGTCGGCACGCATGCGGGAGCACCCGATATTGCGCGCCCTGCGGTTGCAGCATGGGCAAGCGCCGTGACGGCGAATGAGGGGTCCTCGAAGACCAGCAGTCCTGTCTCCTCGTACTCGCTTACCGTGCGCGGCCCTGCGTTCATGCAGATGGCGAAGGGCACCTCGCTGCCGCTTTCCAGTCCCTGCTGAATCGCTTCGCGGAGAGGTGGGCCGAGCACCGGGCTTTCCGGCCAATTCATGAAGAACGCGACGACCGCATCGTAATTACCCTGGCGTGTTACGATCGATACCGCATCGCGTACGATCGAAGCATCGCTCATCGCCTGCGCGGTCGTATCGACAGGGTTGGCGGATGAGCCGAGCGGTATGCGCGCGTCGAGGTCCGCCCGTGCCGGTTCAGGCATGCTGGCAATATCGAATCCGGCTGCTTCTGCCGCGTCCGCCATCAGTATGCCGGCGCCTCCCGATACGGTGAGGATCCCAAGGCGATTGCTCGCCAGTAGCCCACGGCGCGTCAACACGTAGAGAGTGTCCACCAGCTCTTGCGTGGTTTCGACCCGAATGGCGCCGGAGCGGCCTATGATCTGGTCGAGAGTGCGATCGTCTCCGGCGAGACTGGCGGTGTGGGACTGGGCGGCTTTCTGGCCGGAACTGGACGTGCCGACTTTCAACAGGATGACGGGTTTGCCTGCCAGGCGTGCCACCTCGACAGCGCGAAGAAAGGCACGGCCATGCCGGATACCCTCGACATAACAGCCGATGACTTTCACGTTGATGTCGGCCGCTGCGGCTTCGATCAGATCGGCAACGCCAATATCGCACTCATTCCCGGTAGCCGCGAAGCTGGCGAGCCCTATTCCCCGGCGGCGCGCCAGCATGGCAATATGTGCGCCATAAGCGCCCGACTGCGAAACAATGGCGAGCTCCCCTTGGGGGGGAGGGCCGTCTTCCAGGAGGCTGGAAAACGTTGCGGCTATTCCATCACCCGCTTTGTAAAAGCCAAGGCAATTCGGGCCGAGCAAGCGGATGCCAAGCTTCCTGGCGGTGGCCAGCATCTCGGCTTCCAATGCCGCGCCTTTTTCCCCTGTTTCCGAGAAGCCGGAAGTGAGGACCACCGCGGCACGGACATTTTTCGCACCCGCTTCCGCGAGGACCATCGGGATAGCCTTGGGCGGAACGGCGATCACCAGCAAATCAACTTCGTCGGCAGGTATTGCGCCGATGCTGGGAAAGGCTTTCAGGCCCTGCACTTTATCGCGGGACGGATTTACGGGGTAAATCTCACCTTCGAAGCCATCGCGAAGGCAATAGTGCAGGGGGCGGCCGCCTATGCGGGTGGGATCGTTCGATGCACCGATGAATGCGATGCTTCGCGGTGCAAACAATGCATCTAGCGATTTTGCCATCTTCGCAAACTCTTTCCTGTAACACGCTGACCGGGTGGGAAATCTTCTTTGAAGATACCGCAAAACAAGAATTCTTTACCGAGAAAGTAATTCGGCATCGGGTGAATTACTCACCGAGTTCGAGCCAGATCGCTTTCGACTTCAGGTATTTTTCATATCCCGCGCGACCCATGTCCTTGCCGATGCCCGACTTCTTGTAGCCGCCAAACGGCGCGGTCAGATCGGTTCGGCGGCCCCAATCGTTGAGCCAGACCGTGCCGCTTTCGATGCGCTGGGCCGCCTTGAACGCCCGCGTAATGTCCGCTGTATGCACCGATGCCGTGAGTCCATAATCCGGATGGTTTGCAAGAGCGATGGCTTCGTCAAAATCCTCGAATTCCTGCACGGCCAGCACAGGGCCAAAGATTTCCTCGCGATAAGCGCGATTTTCGGTGGTGACGCCGCGAAGGACAGTGGGCTGAAAGAATAGCGCCGTGTCGTGATCGATCCGGCTGCCGCCGATCAGGATTTCCGCTCCGTCCGAGACACTGTCGCGCACGATGCTGTCGATGCGCTCGATCTGCTTTTCATTGATGATGGGCGGAATGCTCGTTTCCTTCGACCAGGTCTCGCCGGGCTTCAGTCCCGTCATGGCATCGGCGACCAGGTCGATGAACCTGTCGGCGACGGATCGCTCCACGACGAGCCGGGACCCGGCAAAACACACCTGCCCGCTATTATAGGTGATGCCACGGGCCACCGTCTGCGCGAGGCGTTCGATATCGGGTGCGTCGGCAAAAACCACCTGTGGTCCCTTGCCGCCAAGCTCCAGGCTCACCGGCTTGAGCCCGGACATGGCGGCATCGGCCATGATGCGAGAGCCGGTCGCGCTTGAGCCGGTGAAGGTGACATAGTCGACCTCCGAATGCTTGACGAGCGCGGATCCTGCGTTCCCGTCACCGTTGATGACATTGAATATGCCTTGCGGAACGCCCGCCTCCACGGCCAGCTCCGCCAGACGCAGCGTGGCAAAGGGGGTCAGCTCCGAAGGCTTGAGCACCACGGCATTCCCAGCGGCAAGTGCGGGAGCGAATTTCCATGCCGCCAGAATCAGAGGGAAGTTCCAGGGGGCAATCGCCGCGACCACGCCGTATGGTTCGTGCACGACCATGGACAGGGAGCTTCGAGACGTCGCGGTCACTTGGCCTTCAACCTTGTCCGCGTACTCTCCGAAAAAGCGCAACGTACCGGAAACGACCTTTACATCGCGAGCCATTGCCTCCGAATAGATGCGCGCCGAGGCGATGGCTTCCAATGCGGCAATCTCGGCCGAATGCGCGTCCACAAGGTCGGCAAACCGATACAGGATGTTCGCCCGGTCGCGGGGCGCCATCGTGCCCCAGCCACTGTCTTTCCACGCATGCCGAGCGGACATCACCGCTTCATCGACCTGACCTTGCGATGCCCATCCGGCATCCAGTCTGATCGAGAAATCCGACGGGCTTGCAACCTGCCGCGTTTCGGCGCCGACGACGCGCCTGCCGCCGATGAAAAGCCCCGGCGAAGGGCGAACAGACCTGGGATCAAAGAACATGGAATGAAACCTCTCGTGCCGCTCAGGAAGCCGGCTTGGTGTCGGCCAGCAAGTGGCTTTCGAGTTGATCGTAATAGGTGGGAATGGTGTTCTCCATCCCGCCATAGGTCAGCTTGCCGAGGCCGCCTGACGCAAGCCCTTCATGCGCGGTCTGCGAAGCGCGGAAATCTTCGTTTCCGAACACATCCAGAACCAGGTCATAGGAGCGCTTCGCGATGTCCTTGGCCTTGTCGGTCACAGGCTCCTCGGGCAGCAGCATGTAGTAATCGACCAGCGTGCGATCTGGCGCTCTGGGCATCAGCACCATCATCGAGATATAGTATGGACTGGTGATCAGGACCGCGTTCGGAAAAATCTGATAGGCATGGGTGACGGTCTTGTGGATGTTCTCTTCCCGGTTCTCGATCATTTCCGGCTCGAACTGGACTTTGCCCGCGACCTTGCGCTGATGAGGGCCCAGCTTGCTGACGATGACGGGCATGTCCCTGAACAGGTCTCCGATCAGATCCCTGTGCAGCCGCGTCACGTGGTAACTTTCCATGAAAGGCTCGAGCACGAGCTTCCAGTTCGCCTTCAGATCGAAACGCTTTGTATCGTACAAATAGGCATCGGGTACGCCCAGATGCTGCATGTCTATGGCAAAGCCTTCGTCCATTCCGCTCCAGTCGGGATCGATCGCGCGATCGAGAACACCCCAGATGATCCCCGCATGCTCGCGCACCGGCAGCGTCGGCAGGTGGTATTCCGATTTGTCGAACTCTTCGAAAAGCTCGCTTCGCGCGGCGCCCAGCAGCTTTCCGTCCAGAGCGTAGGTCCAGCTGTGATAGGGGCACACAAGCCGGCTGAGCTTGTGGACCTTGCAATCCTCGATCAGCTTGGAGCCCTTATGCTGGCAAGCGTTGTAGTACAGTCCGATCTGGCCTTCCTTGTCCCGAACGACCAGTAGCGCCATGCCATAGCCATCGAAGGCGACGGCGGATCCGGGCTCGGGAAGGCGCGAAGAAGGCATGAGCGGCACCGGCAACCGGCGGAAAACGGAGCGTTGCTCGAGATCGAAATGCTTCTGATCGAGAAAGATGGAGGCAGGACGTGTCTTCTTTATCACCGGCTTCAGCCAGTCCGCGATCGGCACCGGTTCATGCCCCGCATCATGGGCAGGTATCTTGCGAATGTCCTCGATCTGGCTTGGGCTCAGATCGTTCAATGTTGGTTTCCTAGGTGTTCCCATCGGGTTCCCCTCCATATTCCGCGGTTATTCTTGAATTTATGGGCTATGGAATGGCGAAGATTGCGCACCAATGTCAATCATTGAGAATAACATTCTCGATAGAAAATATATTGCGCATTGACCGGAGTGGCGGACCGCAATAGCTCTCGCGCATCATGTCCGCCCCATCAGAAAAACCAAAAGGCAAGCCGGTAGGAGCTGTGGTGCAGACCATCAGGCTTCTGCGAGCCTTGTCGGAATCAGACGCCCCGTTGGGCGTGAGCGCCGCAGCGCGCGCGGCCGGGATCAACACCTCCACGGCATTCAATGTTTTGCGCACTCTGACAGCCGAAACTTTGACGGTGTTTGACGAGCCGACGAAAACATATTCGCTTGGGCCGGGCTTGCTTGATCTGTGCGGCGCCTTGCGGCAACCGAGCCTTGCCGAGAAGATACGTGCGGAGCTGCCCGAACTCGCGGCGAAAACCGGTAAGCTGATCGCGCTCTGGGAAGTCATGGGGACGCGGCTTATCCTGCTCGATCGCGCGCAGAGCGATCGTCCCGTTCGTCTCGACCTTGATCTCACGCAGCGCATGCCGCGTTATCTTGGTGCTGTGGGCCGTGCTGCCGCAGCGGCGGATGGTCTTGGAAAGGCTGCGTTGAAAAAGGAATTCGGCAAGCTTCGCTGGGCAGGCGACATTTCCCCGGCGGATTACGTTGAAAGCGTCGAACTTGCCCGACAGCAGGGTTACGGCGTTGATCGTGGGGCCCTTTACGAAGGTATTGTCGCAATTGCCTCGGTCGTGACGGATACAGAAGGCAAGCCCGTGCTTGGCCTGTCTGCGATCGAATTCGCCGAGCGGCTGAACGAGGACGATATAGCGGCGACCGGCAAGATGCTCGCCGACGTCACGCGGCATTATTCCGCCGACTGAACCGCGGCGGTCGGCGGCGCATCAAGCAGAAGCGTTTTTGTTTCGAGAAAACTGCGCAGTCCCTGCTCCCCGCCTTCGCGTCCGATGCCTGATTGCTTGAAACCGCCAAAGCCAATGGAAAAGTCCAGTTTCAGCCCGTTCTGGCTCATCGTGCCTGTTCGGACCTGTCGCATGATACGATAGGCGCGTTCCGCATCGTTGGTGAATACGGCGCTTACCAGGCCGAAGTCGCTGTCGTTCGCGATACGCAAAGCGTGATCCTCATCGTCAGCCGGAATGACCGTGAGAACAGGGCCGAAAATCTCTTCGCGCGCGATAGCCGCCGAATTGTCCACATTGCCGAAAACGGTCGGTTCCACATACCATCCGCGGTCGACGTGGCCCGGTCTACCACCCCCTGTGGCGGGAGCATACCCATCCTTGATGGCTCGTGCGATATGGCCTTCCACCTGTTCGCGCTGCCGCCGGGTTGCAAGGGGCCCCATGCCGGTAGAGCGATCAAAAGGATCGCCCACCTTCACGCTCGCCATCTGACTGGCAAGAGCGTCCACGAAATCATCGTGGCGACCGCGAGGAACGATGAGCCGTGTTAGCGATGCGCACACCTGTCCCGTAAGAGCGCAGGCGCGCATGCCAAGCGTTTCGGCTGCTTTTGCGAAATCATAATCCTCGCAGATGATGGCGGCTGATTTCCCGCCGAGCTCCAGGGTCTGGCGCCCAATTCGTCCGCCCATGATCGACCCGATCTTTCGTCCAGCCGCGGTCGAGCCTGTGAAGGCAATCTTGTCCACCCGAGGATCGCACACCAGTTTTTCCGACGCTTCTCGATTGGCGGTAAGCACGTTGATCACGCTTACTGGCAAACCGATTTTATCCGCGATTTCGGCCATCAGCAGCGCATGGCCAGGCGCCTCGGGAGAAGCTTTGATGATGACGGTACAACCTGCGAGCAGCGCAGGCGCAACCTTGTGCGCGATAAGGGAAATCGGGCCATTCCAAGGTATGATCGCGCCGACGACGCCAACCGGCTCGTGCGCGATGAAGGCTGCATCGGTCATGGCGCTGCTTTTCGGTTCCAGAAACGCGAAGCTGTGCGCCAATTCGGCGTAAGCGCGGTAAATGTCTCCGATCGATCCGGCAAAAGCCTCCGCTAGTTGATGCGTGATGCCCATCTCGTTTGGCCAGATCGCAGCGACGTCGGCTGCGCGTGCGTCGATTTCGCGTGCGATCAACATCAGGTAATCGGCGCGATCTTCGGGAGAGAGGCGAGGCCAGGGCCCATCGTCAAACGCTGAGCGCGCCGCGCCGATAGCGTGATCGATATCGTCGACGCCGGCCTCCGCCACCTCGCAATAAGGCATTTCCGTCGCGGGAGAGATCACGGTGATGCGCCCTCCTTGCCGCGGCGCGATCCATTCGCCGTTGATGTAGAGCATGTCGGGCCGCGCGAGAGGGTGACGATCGAAATGCATTGTCATGTCCTTGCCATGGTATTGACCAAGCCTGTGTTGAGCGAGCCGGGGATCGCGCGCTCACTCATCACGGCCAGCGCGACGATCGCGCGCCTCCACCACGGCGTCACCGAACAGTCGCTCCTGCACGCGTGCACCCAGAAGGCCGTGCGGAAAGCCAAGATCGATGGCGCTCACCTCGTCCAGACGGGTGAGCGCGTCGGCTGTGAGTTCTACCTCAAGAGCGCCGAGGTTCTCACGCATCTGATCTACGGTCCGCGCGCCAATCACCGGCGCCGTTATGGCTTCATCACGCATCGTCCAAGCCAGAGCGATCTGCGCAGGCGTGTGACCCAGCTCTTCGGAAATTTCGCTTACCACTTCCGCGATGGCAAAGGAGCGTTCGGTAAGCCGCTTGCTACTGCGGTTAATCTGGCCGCGCCCTGTTAGCGCATCCGCATCCTTGTCCAATTGCCTGCGCGAGTATTTTCCCGTCAGGACCCCGCCCGCGAGCGGCGACCACGGGAGCACCCCGATGCCGAGTTTGCGACACATGGGGATCACATCCCGCTCCGCCGTTCTTTCGAGAAGATTGTATCCGGCCTGGTATCCTGCGAACCTCGTCCAGCCGCGCAGTTCCGCAATGGCCTGCATCCGGCTCGCCTCCCAGGCTGGAGTGTCCGAAAGGGCGATGTATTGCACCTTTCCGGCGCGGATAAGATCGTCGAATGCGCGCAGGATTTCATCCGCCGGAGTGCGGAAATCCCACATGTGCAGATAGAGCAGATCGATGCGATCGGTCCCAAGAGAGCGTAAACTGGCTTCGACAGATCGGATCATGGAAAGGCGGTGATTGCCGCCCGAATTCGGGTCGCCTTTCTTCCGCGCCACCGCGTATTTCGTACCGACGACCATGGTGTCGCGCCGATCCTTGAGCCAGCGCCCTACGAGACGCTCACTCTCCCCGTCGCCGTAGGTATTTGCGGTATCGATGAAATTTCCGCCCGCCTCGGCATAGGCGGAGAGCATGGTCTCGGTCTCGCTCTCCTCGGCTCGCCAGTCTGCAGCAGCACCGAAAGTCATGGTGCCAAGGCAGAGCGGCGATACGCGAAGTCCGGAATGCCCGAGCAGGCGGTAATGATCCAGGCGGGTCGACATGATCGACTTACTCACGCTTTTCCCGGAACTTCCCATTCCAGCGGCAGGCTTTCCAGCGACATCACCACGCCCGCGCGCCAATCTTCCTCGAAACCGGATTTCACGCGAAAGCGAGGAATGCGCGTCAGGAATTCTTCGATGAAAATTCGCACCTCCGCACGCGCCATCCAATGCCCCAGACACAGATGCGGCCCGGTCGAGAAGCCGACATGCTTGCGCCCCTTGCGATCAATGTCGAACTCGGTGGGATTGTCATTCACCTCCGGATCGAGCCCGGCGAGCGTCATGGGTGCGACGATCATTTCACCGGCTTTCAAATGAGCGCCGGCGAGTTCCATGTCCTTGCGGATCAGGCGGACCCCATTGGTGACAGGGAAGCGACGCATGCTCTCGTCGAAGAAATCCTTGATATCATCAGGATTCTCCCGGAGCCGGTCTTGGAGAGCGGGATTGTGCGCCAGATGGTTGAAACCGAAGGTCAGGGCATTCGCCACCGTATCGAGACCGGCCACGAACAGAAGGAAGCCGATCGAGAGAAGCTCGTCCTCCGTCAGCGGTCGTCCGTCAATTTCCTCGTTCACGAGCTTCGTGAAGAGGTCATCCTGCGGGTTTTCGCGGCGATCGTCGAAAACAGCCTTCAATTCCGAGAGCATCTTGCGCTGCAATTCAATGCGGCGCTCCCTGGTTATCTGGCCGAAGAATTCGGTCACCAGATTGCGGAACTCGACATAGCGGTCCAGCGGCAGGCCCGCCATCTCCATGAAGATCGTTACGGGGTAAAGCGCGCCCAGTTCGGTGGCGAAATCGCACGCGCCTCGATCCTGCACCTTGCCAATCAATTCCTTCGACCAATGATGCATCTTGTCCTCGAGGCCGGCGATCACCTTCGGGGTAAAGTGCTTCATCAGCATCTTGCGGTAGGGGGTGTGCGCTGGCGGATCCAGGTTGATGGGGATGGCCCGGATCGGGCTCTCGGTCTTGGGTACTTCGATCTCGTTGTTCGAGAAACTCTCGTGCTCGCTGATGACCTGAGTCACCAACTCGTAATTCGTCACCAGCCAGTGCCCGCCATTGTGCGGGGTATAGAAAATTTCGGGAGCCTCCTGCGCCATCTCGAAATATCCGAGATGAGGATTTTTCAGCAGACGTTCGTCCTGATAGATGTCGAACTCGTAAACCTGATCTGCACGCACATGCGCCGGGATTTCGACCTTCTGCCCGCTTGCTCCACCACCTGACACTGCTTTCTCTCCAATCGCTTGCTCTTGGTGCCGCGTGAAAATCGGCGGCCCGTAGCCTATGTCTTGATGGTCAGAATCACAGTGTGGAAGCGATCCGTCAATATTTGAGAATAATATTCTCTATTCCGAATTATCGGAAGGAAATCCCGAGAAGCGAATGGCAAGCTCTCGCAAGTCCTTGCCCAGTTCCTTCAGTCGCTCCCGATCCAGCCTGTGCGCGATGTCGCTGGCGGTCAGGCCGTGGGTAACCGTCCCGTCGCTGTCCACGATCACGGCAGCCACCGTAACGATGCCCGGATGCAAGGCACCCTCGTCAATCGCGTATCCGGCCTCGCGTGCCATCTGCACCTCGGCGATGTAGCGCTCGCCATCGAGCGGTCCGTCCCAGCGGATTTCATCGAAGCCATCTCGAAGCTTTTCGTCGGATAGACCCTGGGCCGCGGCCCAGGCGCGCCCCACCGCCCCGGCAAACGCAGGCAGTTTCTGATGGATCTGCATGTCGAGCCGCACCGGGCTTTTTGCCACGGCCCGCTCGACCAGTTGCATCCTGCCATTGGTCGATTGCCAAAGGCCCACAAGGCAAGTCGTCCTGTCGGCGATGCGCTGCAGATCGCCGACCATTTCCTGCTCCAGGGATCGCGCCGCCATACCGCCGCATATTTCGAGCAAGCCGCGTGACAGGGCGTAGGTTTTGGTACGCTCGTCGAATGTTACCGCGTTTTCAAAAACAAGCGTTCGCAGAATATTGAACGCAGTCGACGGATTGACATCGGCGGCCCTGGCCAGAGCCGTCACGCCGCGTGGTGGGTCCGCTCGGGCAAGTATTCGCAAAAGGGCGAACGCCTGCGTCACGGCACCCACCCTTTTGGCCAACTTCCCTGTCTTTGCGCCGTCCATCCCGACCCTTTCGTCAGCTTTTATCCGATGCCGGACCTTAGTCTGTCGCGTCTGTTGGAAACGGCGGCATAGGTTCGCTTGAGTTGTTGTCGATCGACTTTTTCATTTGCAAGCCGCGGGAGCGGTTTATCCGTTAATTCCACATATCGCGGCAGCTTGTATCCTGCCATCCTTTCCGCGCACCAATCGAACAATTCCTGTTCTTCCAGCGCGGCATTGCAACGCGCGCAGGCGAAAATTGCTTCTGCGTAATCGGCATCCTGCACGCCGAAAACGGCGACCTCGGCAATGGCGGGATGCTGCGAGATGATGCCTTCGATCTCGGCGGGAGAAACGTTGAAGCCGCCAGACTTGATCATCTCTTTCGACCTGTCGATGAAATGGAAATATCCTTCCTCATCGACCATGCCGATATCGCCTGTATGCATCCATCCGTCCTGCAATGCAGCGGATGTCTCTTCGGGCTTGTTCCAGTATGCTTTCATCAAACCCGGTCCGGTGAGCAGGATATGCCCCGCTTCGCCAGGATCGCATGGGCTCCCGTCGTCACGCTGAATGCGGAAGCGCGACAGAGCGAGGCCGCGGCCGCAACTGTCGGGCCGGGCACGTGCTTCCGCTTCGCTGGCGATGATGGCACCTCCGCCAACCTCGGACATGCCGTAGAGCTGGCGCAGGGCGATGCCTTTTTCCATCCAGCGCGCGAGCGTTTCCCTGGTGGGTGTGGCGCCGCCGATGCGGGCGAAAGTCAAATGCGATAGATCCGCATCGGCGAATTGAGGCAGATCGGCCAATTGATCATAGATCATGGGCACGCCAATGAAGAATGTGATCCGCTCCTGAGCGAGCAGTCGCAAGATTTTCTCGGTAGAGTATTTCTGCGTGAAATACAGCGTTCCGCCGACTATGGTCGTGAACATCTGGCCCCAGGGCAGTCCGGGCGACGAATGAAGACCGAAGGGCATCAGTGATCGGGTTTCGGCGCCGATGCGATTGTCGAGCAGCAGCATCTCGGTGAACTTCAGGAGATAACTCCCGTGCGTCATCATGGCTCCCTTAGGCCGGGAGGTGGAGCCGCTGGTGAAAATGATCATCGCCACATCCTCGCTCTCCCGGCGGACCTGCTGCCATCCGTCGGTGGCGCCGCCGCGAAATTGCGAGACATGGTCGATGGGCATGATGGTTGCGGTCACGCCCGCTTTCACCATTCGCTCGGCGCGCTCGGAATCCGCGATTATCAGGCGCGGATCACTGTCCGAGGCGAGGTAGTGGAGTTCCAGTCCCACAAGCCGGTCATTGAATGGCACGATGATGCCGCCGGACTTGGCAATGGCAAAGGCGCTGGCGATCCATTCCAGCGAGTTGGCTGCTGCAATTGCTACGCGGTCTCCCGGCCGGACGTCCTGGCTCTGCAAATGCTCCGCCAGACCGTCGCTCCATTTGGCGAGCTCGCCGTAGGTGAGGGCATCCTCCCCGTCGAACGAGAAGGCCATTTTTTCAGGGGTGCGCCTCGCCCAGTAGTCCAGCCCGTCATGTATCAATCCCATCTGGCTCATGTCACAGCGTCTCCTCGCTTCCGAACAGCGCCGTGCTGGTCACGGAGTCTCCAGGCCCGCCTGCCATCAGTGACAGTTTCGCGTTGGGCACCTGATTTGTCGATGTCCCGCGGATCTGACGGACCGCTTCGAGCACCAGCCCCATTCCGTGAATGAAACCGTCTGCGATGTTTCCGCCCGACGTGTTGATCGGCAAGGCGCCGGACGGTGCAGTCAGATTGTCCAGTGTGATGAACGCCCCTGCGTTTTCGTACGTGCAAAAGCCGTGATCGATGATCGAGGCCACGGCCATGCCGGTGAAGTTCTCGTAGATCTGGGCAACGTCCACGTCTTCGGGGCCGTATCCTGATTCCTCCCACAGGCGCTTGGCAAGATGGATCATGCCGACACTGACATAGGGCTCGTGATTGTCCTCCAGCGATCCCGATGACGACTGCGCTTCTGCACCCATCGGGCAGGACAGGAGGAAGGCGGGTTTCTGCTTCATGCTCCTCGCCCGTTCTGCGGAAACCAGTATGACGGCGGCCGCGCCGTCGTTCTCGCGGGAGCAATCGAACAGGTGCAACGGTTCGGAAATGAAACGCGATGCCTGGTATTTCTCGTGACTCAAGGGCTGCCCGTGACCGGCGGCGCCCGGATTGTTCCGCGCGTGATGGTATCCGGCGCGCGCGATCGCCTCCAGCGTAGAGGCGGGGACGCCGTGGTGCTCGATGAGCCGCTGGCTGCGCATGGCGGAACGCTGCAGGACCATATCGATCCCGTTGGCCAGAAACTGTGCCGGCGTATCCCCCTGCGTCACGGCGACCTGCAAGCGCTGGTTACTCTGCTCCGCCATCGCGCGATAAACGACGACGGCTTCGGCCTGGCCTGAATGAATGGCCTGCGCGGCCAGCAACAAGGCGGCGGGAATGCCGCCACCATGCGTCCATGCGAGTGCCGCGAAGCGCATATCCTTTGTGCCGAGCGCGGGCATGAGTTTCTGGCCGGTATTGCGCTCCGACCCGTAGGATACGAAACCGTCGATGTCCGCCGGATCCATCCCGGCATCCTCGGCTGCGGCTATGATGGCCCGGAGCGCCAGCTTCGTTTCGCCATCGGGTGACGTTCCGCGCTTGTAATACGGTGTCTGACCGATACCGACGACAGCGGCGGCTCCTCGAAATGCGTTTGCGGTGTTCATGCACGGTTTCCTTCCGCAAGATGCCAGACCACGGTGGCGTAGCCTTTCGACTTTTCGTCACCCGGCCTGATACGACCCGTAAGCCGGGCGCCGATCGCCAGACCGTCTTCATCGCCTTCCAGCACGCCGGGAATGCGGATCGAGCCCGCCTGCGGAAGCTCGACGAGAAGCGTTACGAAAGGCGTGTCCTCACGGCGTTCCTTCACCACTTCGGATACAGCATGGTTGCGCGTCCAGGTGAAAAGCGTGCCCGTCATCTCGATCTCTTCCCAATCGAGATCCCAGGATCCACATTTGCCGCACCGGTAATGCGCGGGCCACATCCACTGATGACACGAGGAACATTTCGGTGCGACGAAACGGCCTTCTTCGAGTGCATCCCAGAAGGGATCATCGGCGCCGATGCCTCCGGCGATGCGTGGTTGGTCGGTCATGATCTCTCTCCTGTCCTGCGCTGGTCGTCTCGTGCCGAGCGGGTCATTTCATGTGAAATGTCTTGGTAACCAGGTGAGCCATTACCCCTTCGGGTCCATCTTCCGATCCGAAGCCGCTGTCCTTCATCCCGCCAAACGGGCTGTCGGGCCAGCTCAGGGCCAGCTGGTTCACAGCAATCATCCCCGCCTCGATCTCGTCGCCCAGACGGTTCTGGCGGCGGCCATTTTCCGTGAAGCAATAGGCGGCCAGGGCGTAGGGCAGGCGGTTGGCTTCGGCTATTGCGTCATCGTCGCTCGCGAAGCGACTTATCATGGCGACCGGACCGAATGGCTCGTCGTTCATGAGCCTGGCAGTCATGGGCACGTCGGTCAGCACGGTCGGCTGGTAGAAAAAACCGCGCCCGTTCGCGCCGCGCGTTCCGCCGGTGAGCACTGTCGCACCTTCGGAACGGGCATTCTCGACCATGGCGTCGATTGCTTCGGGCCGGCGCGCATTGGCCATCGGCCCCATTTGCGTTTCGCTCTCGAAACCGGATCCGACCCTCAGCGCGCTCGTGCGCTCGGCAAAGCCGCGCGCGAATTTTTCGTAAATACCTTCCTGTACGTGGAAACGGGTCGGCGAGATGCACACCTGTCCGGCATTGCGGAATTTGTGCGGAACCAACATGTCCAGAGTCTTGTCCAGATCGCAGTCGTCAAACACCAGTACCGGCCCGTGCCCACCCAGTTCCATGGTGGAGCGCATGACCGTGTCCGCCGCGAGCTTCATCAGATGCTTGCCGACGGGCACCGATCCGGTGAAACTCAATTTGCGGGTGACGGGGGAGGCAAGCAGGTGGCGCGAAATCGTGTCAGGCACGCCGAACACCATCTGCGCGACCTTGCCGGGAAGGCCGGCATCCTCAAAGCAACGCATGATCGCGATTGCGCTCCCGGCGGTCTCCTCGCTTGGCTTGAGGATGATCGCGCAGCCCGCCGCCAGAGCCGGGGCAAGCTTGCGCGCCGGGTTGAGTATGGGAAAGTTCCAGGCACAGAATGCTGCCACCACGCCGATCGGCTGGTGCAGTACGAGCGAACGGGAGCCCGTCGGACGAGGCAGGACGCGGCCGTAGATGCGCTCCGCTTCGCCAGCATGGAATTCGATCAGCGATGCGGTCAGGCCCAGCTCGCCCTTTGCCTCGGCCACCGGCTTGCCCTGTTCCATGGTCGCGATGCGGGCGATGTCGTCTGCCCTTTCACGCAAGAGCGCGGCGGCTTTCCGCAGGACATTGGCCCGCTCCGTTCCGGAGGTGTCGCGCCACTGCGCAAACCCTTCTTCGGCGGCCTGCAGGGCGCGGTCCAGATCATCGAGGCTGGCGCTCGGCAGTTCACCGATCACCTCGCCGGTGGCCGGATTGCGGGGTTGCGTCGTGTCGCGTCCCTCGGGGCCGAGCCATTCGCCGCCGATGTAGAGGCCGAGCTTGCTGGAATAATCGTTCATGGTCTGGGTATCCTGTAATCTTTGGGTTAGGCGCTTTCCCGAGTTCGCTCGGTAAGACGCTCGATGCGCTTTTCGTTTATTGTCGCCATCACGATGCGGTCGACATGAATGCCGGGCACGTGGATGCAATCGGGGTCGAGCGAGCCGGCCTCGACCAGTTCCTCCACCTCGACCACCGTGACCTTGCCGGCGGTGGCCATCATCGGGTTGAAATTGCGAGCGGTCTTGCGGAAAACCAGGTTTCCTTCCGGGTCTGCGCGCCAGGCTTTGACCAATGCAACATCCGCTCTGAGCCAACGTTCGCGGACATACTCGATCCCGTCAAAAACCTCGGTCGGCTTTCCCTCGGCCACCACTGTGCCGACACCGGTCCGGGTATAGAATGCCGGAATGCCGGCACCCCCTGCGCGAATGCGTTCCGCCAAGGTGCCTTGTGGATTGAGTTCAAGCTCGAGCGCGCCGGAAAGGTAAAGCTGCTCGAACAGCTTGTTCTCTCCGACATAGGAAGAAATCATTTTCTTCACCTGCTTGTTTTCGAGCAGCGCCCACAGGCCGAAGTTATCGGCACCTGCATTGTTGGAGATGACGGTCAGGGATTTCACCTGCGAAGCGCGCACAGCCTCGATCAGGGTTTCGGGATTGCCGCATAGCCCGAACCCGCCCGACATCAGCGTGATGCCATCTTTCAACAGATCGCTCAGCGCATTATCGGCGCTGTCCATTACCTTGTTTCTCATAATTGTTCTCCGGCTTGCCGGGCTCTCTCGACGAGGGTTTCCTCAGCTTTTGGCAAGCGTAAGTACAAGAGGACGAACATCAGGATCGATACGGGTAGCACCGCCATGAGCGAGAGAATGGCCGTGGACATGCTACCGGTGGCCGAAGAGATGGCTCCAACCGAATAGGGACCAAGGGCCAGACCGATCATGGTGAGTGATAGAAGGAACGTCGCAGATGCCAATCCGCGCATGCGTGGAAGCACCAGATCCTGCGAGGTGGCCCCTGCCGACGGCAAGGTGATGCTACCGAAGAGGATCATCGGAAAATAGAGGACGTAGAACACGCCAAGACTTCCGGTGGTGAAAATCACGGTCAACGGGACGAACGGAAGGATCGCGCCCGCGATCATCACCATCACGCGGCCCGAGGGATGGCGTTCCCTCAGGAAATCGGCGAAGCGTCCCCCGAAAATCAGGCCAACGAAGCCCGCCACCGCGCCAGCACCGCCGATAAAAAAGGCGGCCTCGGCGCGGTCCGCACCCAATTCACTTTCGACGTAAGGCAATGACCAGAAGATCACCGCATAGTTCACGAATGATGTCAGTCCGTGGCCGATGGTGAGATAAAGAAAAGACGGCGTCTTCCATATGAGCGTCCATGCAGGACGGTCACGGCTCTTGAGGGCGGCAACCCAGCTAAAGATAGCATATACGCCGATACCAACGGCGACCCATTGCAGCTTGTCGCCGGTCCAGGCGATCAGACCCAGTGCTATCAACGAAATGAGCGTGGCCGCGGCAATGTTGACCAACAGCGGTCCGCGCCCGCGGCGCGCCGCCGTGAACAGGCAGAACGGTGGGACCATGGTCAGCAATTCATCGAGGAAACCGCGAAAGGGACGCTCCACGGGAGGCTGTTCGATCCCATCCGACAGGCCGCGAACCGGCTCCCTCAACGTGGCGACCAAGCATGCGAGCGCAAGACCGGGCAGTCCGACTGCCATGAAGGCAGCCTGCCACCCGACGATCCCTTGCCAACCTTCGGGAAATGCGTCGTTCCATACCTCGACAATCTTCGCGCCGATGAACAGCGACGCGCCCGATCCGATATACATTCCGGCGGTATAAAGCGCGATCGCGGTCGCGCGCCGATTCTTCGGAAAGTAGTCGGAGATCAACGAATATGCGCACGGCGACGCGGTTGCTTCCCCGACACCCACGCCGATGCGGGCGAGCGTCAATTGCACTCCGGTACGGGCGAAGCCCGACAATGTCGTCATCAACGACCAGAACGCAAATCCGATCGTAACCAGGCGAATCCTGTTCCAGCTATCGGCAAGGCGACCCATGGGGATGCCGAACAGGGCGTAGAACACGCCGAACGCTGTTCCGTACAAGAAACCGAGATCGGCATCGGAAAGGCCAAGGTCGCGTTTCAGGTCGAGAGCGAGAACGCTGATGATCTGCCGATCGATGAAGTTGAGCGCGTAGATCAGCGAAAACACACCCAGCACATAGTTGCGATAGGCGGTCGAAGGATGCTCGCGCGAGATTTTACCGAACTTCATGCGGCCATCCACCACAGGATGATCTGACGATTCAGCCGCCGTCGGGCGCTATTCCTTATCATCTGCCTCTCCCCGGTGATGCCGCTCTTTCCATTCGGAATAGAGAATGGTGTTCATCATACAGAAGTTCAACCCCGTGTAAACCTTGGAGATGGCATCCTCCTCCACGGGCGGCGCTCACCTGAATTCTCTATAAAGAACGATATTCTCAAATGTTGACAGGCGGGTCGGGGCAGGCAATCGTGGCATCACAAAACGGCGGTCCGTGAAGGCTGCGGTGTCAGAAGGAGAGAGAAAACATGAGAGCATTCACCAGAACTTTGCTGCTGTCATCCGCTGGTTGCTTCGCGCTAACGGCACTCCCCGCGGCAGCGCAGGTCTCCGAATCCGAAGCGGTTGATCCAGAAGCGGAAGTCGGTCGGTCGAATGGTTCGTCAAACGCCATCATCGTCACGGCCCGCCGACGCGAGGAAACCAGCATCAACGCGCCCGTGCAGATCCAGGCCATCAGCGGCGACCAGTTGCAGGCGCGTGGGATCAATTCGGTCGATTCGCTGGCGCAGGCGGTTCCGACCCTCATTACCAGCGAAGCCACGTCCTCGCCGCAAGGCGGCATTGTTGCGATACGCGGCCTGTCCGGCGTCGATGCCAATCCGTTTGCCGATCAGGCCGTCTCGTTCAATATCGATGGCGTGCCCGTTGCGCGGTCCTCGGTGCGTCGTCTTGGCCAGTTCGACGTGGCCCAGATCGAAGTGCTGAAGGGGCCGCAGTCGCTGTTCTTCGGAAAGAACAGCCCCGCGGGCATCATCACGACCCGCACGAACGATCCCAAAGGCTATTTCGAAGTCGGCATCATCGCCGGTTATGAATTCGAAGCCGACGAAATTCGTACAGAAGGCTACGTCTCCGGCCCCGTCACCGATACGCTCGGTGTGCGGCTCGCAGGTTTCTATAGCCATTCCGAAGGTGACATACGCAACGTCGCGCCCGACGGCGGCGCCAACGTATTCGTGCCCTTCGATCGCCGCGTGCCCAATGGCGATGAATACGCTGCCCGCGCCACGGCGCTGTTCGAACCCGGCGACCGTTTCGATGCGCGGTTCAAGGTGGCGCATAACCGTTCGAACACATCGGGTTCGACGGATGTCCTGCAATTCGTCGACTGTCCGCTCGGAATACCGCAGGGAACGCCAGCTGGCTACGATACGCCGGAAGATTGCTTGGCCGATGGCCGGGTCACGGCCACCGACAACATCGGACCCAACTTTCAGAATTTGGACAGCCGTTTTGGCGAGGAAACGTATCTGAAGAGCCAGCAAACTCTCGCCAGTCTCGAAATGAATTACCAGCTAAGCGACGCCTTTACCCTGTCGTCGATCACCGGCTTCTACGATGCGGGTAACAGTTACGTCGGAAGCTTCACGGCGAATTTCCTCGAAAATGGCATTCCGCTTACGTTTCTGCCGGCATACGCAGACCTCGAAATTCGCGAAGTGACCGAGGAGATCCGGTTGACCTCGGATCTTGACGGGCCTTTCAATTTCCTCGTCGGCGGACTCATTCAGGATTCACGAGGCGAAGCGCAGGCGCTGGTATCTTTCAACGCTTATAATCCGTTTCCGCGGTCGAACTATCGTTACGTTCAAAACGGCACCGCCTATTCGATTTTCGGCCAGGTTTCCTATGAATTCCTGGATTCCTTCGAGCTATCGGCAGGTGCGAGATATTCCAGGGAAGAGAAATCGCTGCCAGTGTTCGAGTCCGCATTGTCGAGCGATTTCGACAACCTCCTGAATATCGAGGCGCCGCGCGAGGTCGATTTCGACAATGTCTCTCCCGAGGTTACGCTCAGCTACCGACCTTCGCGGGATCTGACCATCTATGGGTCATACAAGGAGGGCTTTCTGTCGGGTGGCTTCAACGCGACCAACCCGAATACGACCTCATCGATCAACGCGCGCGGCAATCTGGAAAGCCTGATCGATCCGCGCTACGGGCAGCAGGAGATCGCCGGTTTCGAAGGCGGTGTGAAGGCGTCACTGCTGGATGGCGATCTGCTCGCCAATTTCGCGGTTTTCGATTACGAAACGACGGGTCTGCAGGTCGCTGTCCTGGTCGGCGTGACGCAGGAACTTCGCAATGCGGGCGAAGTGCGGACGCGCGGCGCGGAATTCGATTTCACCTATCGCACGCCGCTCGATGGATTGTCGCTCAATGGTGCGTTGTCCTATCTCGACGGCGAGTACACCGATTATCAGAGCATCTGTTATTCCGGCCTGCCCGCGCCGGAGTGCCAGGTTCAGGTAAACCGTTTCACCGGCGAAGCTGCCTTGTTGACGGACCTGTCAGGCACCGAGCTCGTCCGCGCCCCGGATTGGACCGGCACTTTCGGCTTTAACTACGAAACGCCCGAATTTTCCGGCATGCGCTTTGAATTGCTTGGCAATTTCTTCTTCACCGACAGTTTCTTCACGGATGTCATCAGCTCGCCGGGCGGACGCCAGCCAGCTTATCAGCTGTTCGATGCCGGCGTGACGCTGAAGGATGCTGGTGAAACGTGGGAACTGTCCCTGCTCGGCCGCAACCTTACCGACGAACGGTATTTCACGCGTTCAGCTGGGAACCCCTTCTCGGGCAGCGCGCCCGGTGGTACGGGAACCGTGCTTGCGGACACAGTGGCGGTTACCAGTCGTGGTCGCCAAGTCTGGCTACGCGCGACATATCGCTTCGGAAATTGAGGTGCCGGCATAGGGCTTTGGTGAGATCATCTTCCGGGACGGGCAACGTCAGAAGGATGGTACGTCTGGCAGATTATGGTGGGCAGGGCAGGGTAGGGGAAGCGGATGTCCCGAGGGCACTGTCAGAAGGATTGTACCTCTGGCAAATTGTGGAGCGCAGGGTAGGAGAAGCGGATGCCCCGAGCCAAGAAACCAGCCAACCCGTTCCGGTATTTCCATTCTTCGCCGGAGGTAATTCGCCTCGTGGTAATGATGTACGTTCGTTTCCCGCTTTCGCTGCGAAACGTGGAAGATCTTCTGTCGGAACGATGCATCGACATTTGCCATGAGACGGTGCGGCTCTGGTGGAACAGGTTTGGTTCGATGTTGGCGGCGGACATAAGGCGGCAACGCGTCAGCAGAATGCGCGGCTTTCGCCATTGGAACTGGCACCTCGATGAGATGTACGTCCGCATCAATGGCGAGATGCTGTACCTTTGGCGTGCCGTCGATCACGAAGGTGAGGTGCTTGAAAGCTACGTCACCAGAACCAGGGACAAGGCTGCCGCCCTGCGTTTCATGAAGAAAGCGCTGAAGCGTCACGGTTCGCCGGAGGTCTTAACGACCGACGGACTTCGCTCCTACACGGCAGCACTGACCGAACTTGACTGCGGTCAGAAGCAGGAGATCTACCGCTGGGCTAACAATCGGGCAGAAAACTCACACCTGCCATTCCGACGAAAGGAACGAGCGATGCTGCGCTTCCGGCAAATGAAGTCGTTACAGAAGTTCGCCTCGGTTCACGCGTCCTTCCACAACCATTTGAATTCCGAACGCCACCTCGTTGATCGTCAGACTTATAAGATCCGACGCACAGCTGCATTGGCTGAGTGGCAGAACCTCATGGCCTGAAGAATGTCGGGGAAGGGCGCACTCCGCAAAACGGAGAGCGGTTTGCATCCGACTGACAGCTCCGACCGGGAGCATCGAACGGCGAACCCCAGCAAGCGACATTATCCCTTTCCAACAGCGGACGGTGATAGTCCCGCGCCATATCGTTGGGGCTTGTGCCAAGCAGGATCACATCATCGACCTGCCTCATTTCCATATAGTCGGAATAGAAGTCTCCGGAGTCCGACTGGACCGAAACAGGCGCATGATAACCGCGTGCCGCGGCTGCTGTGCAGACGTTGCCCAACAGGGAGTAGTGAAACGGATTGATATGGGTGGCAGACTGTCCCGCACGTACGATGACTACGACGGCCAAGGTGTTTGTCTTGCCGCTTCGCAGGCCAGCCGTGCGCAGATCCACGCGGTAGCCGAGCTCGTTTGCTGCACGTTCAACGCGCAAGCGAGTGGCTTGCTTAAGCGATGGATCGCCGTTCAGCGCGCCAGACCGTAGGCTGACTTACACCGGCTAGCTGTGCGACATCGAATGAGGTTACGCGCATCACCTAGACGGTTTCGCGAATGATCAGATGGGGGGGCAGGATCAGGCTTTCCGTGTCTTCTCCGCCCAGCCGCCGCATCAGCAGGTCGACGAGACCCTTCGCGCCCGCGGCGATGTCCTGCCGGACGGTGGTGAGCGGGGGCACGGTCTGGCGTGCGATCGGCAGATCGTCGAAGCCGACGATCTTCATCTCGCCCGGCACGTCAATGTCGTGCTCGCGCAGTTCCTTGAGGCATGCGACCGCGATGGCATCTGTGGCTGCGAATATGCCGTCCACTTCGCCTTGGATCTTGCGCAGGTGCCGGGCAATCTCTCCGCCCATACGATCAGCCGACAGGTGCGTGGGAAGCGCCCGGATCGTGACGCCCATCCTTGCCGCAACATCCTTCGCCCCGCCGAAGCGCGCGGCAAATTCGATGGGCTGGGTATCGCCCAGGAAGGCCAGGCTCGTGGCCCCTGCAGAGACCAGATTCTCTGCCGCCAGCTTGCCCCCCAGCCGGTTATCCGTTCCCACGACGCAATGCCTCTGGCCTTCCTGATGGTTGCCCCAGACAACCATCGGCAGGTAGCCATTGGCCACGTCCTCGATCCGGTCGAACTGATCCGACTGGCCGATAACCACTACCCCATCGATCATTCCGGAGCGGATGAAACGGTCCAGCCAGTCCTCGTCTTGGTCGGGAATGACCCGGCGCAGCATGAGGTCGTAGCCGTATTCGGTCAGCTCGTCGGCCAGGTGGCCGAGCAATGTCATGAAGAAGGTGTCGGAAATCTGCTGGTTGCGATCATGACCCAGCGGGATGATCACCCCGACTACGCCGGTCTTCTGCCGCCGCAGTTTGCTGGCGATCTGGTTGGGCCGGAAGTCGTATTCGCGGGCCAGCGCCTCGATGCGCTCGCGGGTTGCACGGTTTACGAGGCTGTTGCCCGCCAGCGCACGCGACACCGTGCCGGCGGTGACGCCCGCGATCTTGCCCAGATCTGCAAGCGTGCGGACGGTCTGGCGCTCGCCGCCGTCCTTCGCCTTGTCAGGATTTTTTCGCGTCTTGCCCATTGCCCCCAGCCTTACTCCGCATCCTCCATGGAAATGCGAGGTACCCTGTGTCCGGCATCTACGAACAAAGTCGCGATTGCACCAGCAATCATCAGCGCCCCGCCCAGCAGGAGGACGTTGCGGGGATCGCTGCCGAGAAGGGGTTCATAGATGAGAGGCATCGTGAGTGTCTGGATAAGCATGGGGATGACGATGAACATGTTGAACACGCCCATGTAGATGCCGTTGCGTTCCGGCGGGATAGCATCGGCCAGCATGACATAGGTGTTGCCCATCATGCCAGCCCAGCCGATGCCGATGCCCAGCATCAGCACGAACAGGGCGGAAGGCGAATCCACGCCCGGGATGAACAGCATGGCGATACCCGATGCGGTCAGGCATCCGGCATGGACAAGCCGTGCCCCGAGCCTGGCAACGATCGGGATGAGTATCAGCGCACAAAGGAAGGCAATGAAATTGTAAACTGCCCCTGCCTGCTGGGTCGTCAGGGTGGCGTCGCGAAATGCCGCGCTTGATGGATCGGCGGTGTCATAGATGGCGCGCCCCACGGCAAAGGTAATGTACTGCCAGTAAGCGAACATCGCATACCACTGGCACAGCATGGCCAAGGCGAGTTGCTGCATAGGCCGCGGCATGTCGCGGATGGCGTCGATGATCTCCTGCACCGTCGCCCGCACGGTCAGGGGCTTGGCTTCGAGTGCGGCCTTTTCCTCTGCATCCAGCGGCAATTCCGGCACCCGCCACACCGACCACACAATGGTGCTGATCGACAGGATTGCGCCGATGATGAAGGCGATCCTGACAATGGCCGGGATGCCGTTGGCATCAAGCACATCCTTGGCCACGAAAGCGGTAAGCAGGGTAGGGGCCATGTACGACAGCGTCTGTGCGAGCCCTGTGAAAGCGCTCTGTGTCAGGAAGCCGATGGATCGCTGGTCCGGTGTAAGCCGGTCTGCGACATAGGCACGATAGGGCTCCATCGTGATGTTGTTGCCTGCATCGAGAATCCACAGCAACGAGGCCGCCATCCATAGCGCGCTGGAATAGGGCATCAGGAACAGGCTGATCGAGCAGATGATGGCGCCGATCAGGAAGTAGGGCGTGCGCCGACCGAGCCGCGAACTCGTGCGGTCGCTCATCGCGCCGATGATCGGCTGGATGATCAGCCCCGTCATCGGCCCGGCCAGCCAGAGCAGCGGCATCGTCGCCTCGTCCGCACCGAGAAAACCGTAGATCGGCCCCATGTTCGCCTGCTGCAGGCCGAAACTGAACTGCAGGCCGAAGAAGCCGATGTTCATCTCGATGATTCTGAGTAGCGAAAGCCGCGGTTTCGTGGCGGTTTGCATATCCATTTCCTCTCGGTCGCCACTCTTCATGTCGGCGTTATAGGCGTTTGGTGACATAGATTGCGATGCAATGCAATCGTTTGAAATTTCCAATTGCAATCGTTTGAATTCGACATATACATTATGGCGAATCGCGCAAAATGGCGCGACGTATCGAGGAGAGGTATGAGAATGAAGTTCCGTCACGCTTTGGCCTTTGGCGTCGCCCTCAGTGCCCTTTCGAACCCCGTATTCGCGCAGGATGAAGCCGTTGCGGATCAGTCCGCCGAAGATGGCGAATTCGATCCCATGAATGTTATCGTCGTGACCGGCGCCACTACTGGGGAGCGCTCGCGCTTCGAAACCACCTACGCGATCACGGTCCTGGACCAGGATGAACTGAATCGGCGCGCTCCCAGCGCGATCTCCGATATCATCGGCACCGCGCCCGGCCTCTATGTCGAAAGTTCGGGAGGCGTCATTGGCAACAACGTCTATTCGCGCGGCCTCCCTAACGACAACTATCGATACATCCCGGTCCTCGAAGACGGCTTGCCGGTTTGGGAAGAAGGCGCAGGTGCCTTCACCAACGCCGACATTTTCTATCGCGTCGATCAGACCATCGAAAGCGCACAGATCGTTCGCGGTGGCTCGGCTTCCATCACCGCGTCGAACGCGCCGGGCGGTGTGCTGAACATTGTCACCAAGCGAACGGCCCCGACGCTGGAAGGCATCGCCAAGGTCGAGTGGGGTGATTACGATCACTTCCGAGGCGACTTCAACCTGGTCGGTCCGATTTCCGACGACGTCTCGTTTCACGTTGGCGGATTCTATCGCAGTGACAATGGCGGTCGCGATCCGGGCTTCAATGGCAACCGCGGCGGGCAGTTCCGCGCTGGCCTGACCTATGATGACGGCGAAAACTCGCTCTACGTCGGATATCGCAAACTGGCCGACCACGCGATCTTCTACACCCCGATGCCGCTCGCCAGCACCGACGAGGGCCTGCCGGGATTGAGTGCGCAGGATGGCACCCTTTACAACAGTGACTGGCGCAATTTCATCGTGCCCAACGGCAACGGCGATTTCGAGACCGATGTCGATCTGGGCGACGGCGTCTATACGAACACGGATACCCTCACCGTACTTGGCGAGTCTTTCCTCAATGACTGGCTGTCGATCAATGTAAAAGGCCGCTACACTTCAGGCCGAGTGGATTACATCGGCCTCTTCTCGAACAACGTCGAGACGGTGTCCGATTTCCAGGCTCGCGCCCTCGGCAGCCTTCAGGGCGCAGACCCGCTGACCACCGGCGTCGTTTTCCGCAATGCCAACACCGGCAATGACATCGCTGCCAGCGATATTGGCAACGGGCTCGTCCTGACCGAAAGCATCTTCGCCACTTTCGTCGATGTCGAAAACCTGATCGGCGACATCTCCTTCAACGGGGAGTTCGATCGCGGCAGCATCACCGTGGGCTATTACTACAGCAACTTCGATCAGCGGCAGCTGTGGAACTGGAATGACGTGCTGGTCGAAGCGCTCAACCGTCCCCGGCTGCTGGACGTCGTGGGGCAGGACGCCTCCGGCAACGATACGGTCGCGCTGACCCTGAACGGCCTGAGCAACTTGCACGGCAACCTGCAGTTGTTCACCGATCACGTCGAGATCAATGCGCTCTATGCGACCGGCAGCTTTGATGTCACTGACGCGCTGCGTGTCGATGCGGGCCTCCGCTATCACATGGTCACGAAAGCTGGCACGATCGCCCGGACCAACTCCATTGATCTTGGGAACCCGGATACCATTGTCGACGACAACGTGGCGGTCTTCAGTGGCGGCGTAACGCCCTACAACTTCGACACCGATCAGCTCGCGTTCTCTCTTGGTGCGAACTACGAGTTCAATCCCGATTTCGCGGCATTCGCCCGCTACAGCCGCAGCTTTCGTGTCACCCCGGAATTCCAGCAATGGTTCAATTGCTGCGGCAACGTGGAGGACGATATCGAGTTGCTCGAAGGGGGGCTGAAGTACTCCCGTCCTGGCATCGGGGCATTCGTGACCCTGTTCTACAACAACTTCCCGAACATTGCCTTCTCCAACATCGGGGCGAATGGACAGGTTGAAAGTGCGACAGCGGCCGCCCGGTCTTACGGCGTGGAAGTTGAATTGAACTGGCAGCCTGCGGATATCTTCGACATCGCGGTGTCGGGCAGCCTGCAGGACATCAGCTACACCGGTTTCTCCGGAACGGATGCCAATGGTCCGTTCGATTTCTCGGGCAACCAGATCCGTCGCCAGCCTGAATACACGGCTTCAATCCGGCCCACTCTCCACCTGCTAGACGAGAAGCTCGACATCTTTGCCAATGCCCAGTTTATCGGGCGCCGGTACGAGGATGTCGCCAACACGGTCGAACTGCCCGCATACACGGTGATTGATCTTGGTGCAGACCTTGCGGTGACCGACCGCATTTCTCTCCAGGCGATGGTGACCAACTTGTTCGACGAGGTCGGCATTACCGAAGGGAACCCTCGCGCTGGTGCCATCAGCAACACCGGTGGGCCGATCTTCCAGGGGCGCCCGATCTTCGGCCGCCAGATCAGGGTCGGTGCTACGGTCTCCTTTTGATAAGAGTCAGTTTCATGTTCACACATTCCCCCAAAGTGACGCTGGCTCTGGCCAGCCTCACAACCCTTCTCTGGTCTGGCTCGCTCAAGGCGGAAGACATTGCCTCTCCCGATGGAGATGTTGTCGTCAGTTTCGAGCTTCAGGACGGCAAACCGGTCTACGCTGCCCACTTTCAAGGGAAGCCAGTCTTGGACTGGTCGGAACTGGGAGTGGAGTTTCGTGAACGCTCGGCTCTCGTCCAGGATTTCACCTTGACCAATGTCGAGCGTGTCTCGCGCAAGGCCGAGTGGGAGCAACCCTGGGGAGAGCGTCGCCTTGTTCGCGATGAGTTCAACGGCGCCAGCTTTGACCTTGCAACTGCGACCGGGGAGGGTCTCTCCATCGAATTCCGGGTCTATGACGACGGATTCGGATTTCGTTATCACATTCCGGGCGAGGAGGGCCGGGCCTATATCATCTCGGACGAACGGACGCAGTTCCGGTTTGCTGAAAACTTTCAGGCCTGGTCCATCCCGGCATACCGCGAAAAATTCAGCGAGTATGAATATTCACGCTCTGCACTTTCGGCGATTTCAACCGCGCAAACTCCGCTGACACTGGAGGGCAACGGCTTCGCGATGGCAGTCCACGAAGCGGCCCTGATGGACTACGCGTCCATGAATTTGCGCATGGTGGAGGACAACACCCGCACGCTCAAGGCGGACCTTTCGCCCTGGTCCAATGGTGATCTCGTCCGCGCCAATGGACCTGTTAGCACGCCTTGGAGAACCGTTCTGCTGGCGGAAACCCCTGCCGAACTTGCCGACTCCACGATTATTCTCAATCTCAACGAACCGAACCAGCTCGGCGATGTTTCCTGGGCGCAGCCACAGAAGTACGTCGGAATTTTCTGGGCCATGCACACCGGTCGCCTGACATGGGAACCCGGCCCCATGCTTGGCGCGACGACCGAGCGCGCCATCGAGTACATTGATTGGGCAGCCGAGCACGGCATTGACGGCGTCTTGATCGAGGGCTGGAATGTGGGCTGGGATGTCCCGCGATGGTGGGTGAACGGCAACAGCCGCTTCATTTTCGACGAGGCGCAGCCCGCCTTCGATATGGCGGCGGTTTCAGCCCACGCGGCAGAGCGCGGCATCAACATTATCGGTCACCACGAGACAGGAGCACAAGTTCAGGATTACCTGAGCCAGCTGCCCGACGCGCTGGATTATTACGAGCAATACGGCATCCATGCGATCAAGCAGGGCTATGTGGGGACACGTCTGGACGAAACCGAATGGCCGGACGGACAGTATGCGGTCGAGACCTTCCATATCGCTGCGCGCGCGGCGGCGGCTCACCAGATCGCGGTCTTCCCGCACGAACCGATCAAGCCGACAGGTGTGCGGCGGACACTGCCAAATATCATGAGCCGCGAGGGTGCTCGAGGCCAGGAATACAATGGCGGCAGCCCTGACGGTGGCAACGCGGTGGATCACACGACCATCCTTCCGTTCACGCGCATTCTTTCCGGCCCGCTTGACTACACGCCAGGCGTATTCGGCTTTGATTATCGCGAGAACCGACCCAACAACCGCGTTCCCTCGACATTGACCAATCAACTGGCGCTATTCGTCGTGCTCTACAGCCCTGTTCAGATGGCAGTGGACCTTCCGAGCAATTACGACCGCTATCCAGATGCTTTCCAGTTTATCCAGGATGTGCCTGTTGACTGGGAAACAAGCCGGACGCTGGCTGGCGAAATCGGCGAATATGTCGTGGTGGCTCGCCAGGATCGCAATTCACAGGATTGGTACCTCGGTGCGATCACCAATGATGATGCGCGTAGCCTTGAGGTGTCGTTGGAGTTTCTGCCTTCGGGGCGATACGAAGCTACGATCTATGCTGACGGAGTCGACGCCGATTGGCGGACCAACCCGGAAGCATTCGAGGTTTCACGCCAGGTCGTGACATCTGAAGATATGCTGTCGATGCGCCTCGTCAGTGGTGGCGGTCAGGCCATTCGCTTCCGTCGGTTGGAGGGGTGAGGCATGGCAATGTCTCCAAGCTCCCTGAAGCAGGAAGCTCATCCACCTCATCCGACTCTTCGCTGGACGTCTGTCGATATCGATAAGTTGAAACTCGATGATACCAACCAGGCACCGGTGATCGAAAGCGACATGGCGCGGCCCATGTCTCCCGATCTCGATGTCTGGGATTCCTGGCCGCTTGCCGATCCGGCTGGAAAGCCGGTGCGCTGGCGGGATGGCGAACTCTGGTTTGCTCTCGCCGTACCGCGCGAAGACGATCCGGAGGAGCGGCATCACAAGGCGCGCATCCATCATTTCCACAGGGTCGCGGACCGCTTCGTCCATCTCGGGCAGACGCTGACCGAAGGGCACACGCCAGGCACGCGCGAATGGTCTGGCTCGGCCCGCTTTGAAAACGGGCAGGTAACGCTTTTCCTGACGGTGGCTGGCCGGGCAGGCGACCGGGCGACGACCTTCATGCAGCGCATCTTCTCCACCTCTGCCAGCCTCGATCCGGACGGGGACTTCGGCATCTGGTCGCCCGCGGTCGAATGTGTCTCAGCCGACGGCCTGCATTACCGGCCTGCCGACCAGCTTGTGGGCGAGCCGGGCAAGATCAAGGCGCTGCGCGACCCCGCACATTTCCGTGATGCCGATGGAACCAACTACCTGCTGTTTACCGGGTCTTCAGCAGCACAACCGGGTTCGCACGACGGGGTCATCGGGCTGGCTGTCGAGGACGAGCAGGGCAAGTATCGAACCCTGCCTCCCGTCATCACCGCTGTAGGAGTGAACAACGAGCTGGAGCGGCCGCACATCGTGGAGCACGGGGGGCTTCTGTACCTGTTCTGGTCAACGCAGCGCGGAGTTTTCGCGCCGGGTATCGTGGCGCCTACAGGGCTCTACGGCGCTGTGGCGAGCAGCATTTCCGGGCCGTGGCAACTTCTGAACGGCACTGGTCTGGTGCTGAGCAACCCGGCTGATGCGCCAACACAGTGCTACAGCTGGTGGGTCTTGCCCGATTTTTCCGTGGCCAGCTTCGTCGATTATTGGGGTCCGGCAGACGAAAGCCGACCCGAAACCGAAACGCGCCGGGCGAGGTTCGGCGGCACGTTCGCGCCATTTGTCCAGATCGCCGTGGAAGGCAATCATTCGTGGCTGGTCCGATAGTTATGGCGGGCGAACGGTTGCTGGCGGGGATCGAGGCAGGCGGTACTAAATTCGTGCTCGCAGTCGGCACATCGCCCACCCGGATTGTCGCGCGCCATACGATTCCCACCCGCTCGCCGGAATTCACGCTGGCCGAGGCCGCCGAGTGGTTCGAGGCACACGGCCGGATCGACGCCTTGGGCATCGGCAGCTTTGGCCCCCTCGAGCTCGATTCGTCGTCGAGCGGCTGGGGAAAGATTGCCACTACGCCAAAACCCGGCTGGTCGAATTGCGATATCGCTGGCTATTTCGGTGCCCGTCTTGGCGTTCCTGTCGGTTTCGATACCGATGTGAATGCCGCGGCGCTGGCGGAATACACGTTCGGGTCAGGCGCGGCAGCGTCATCGCTAGCCTACATTACGGTTGGCACCGGGATCGGTGGCGGGCTGGTGATCGATGGCAAGGCCGTGCACGGGGCGGCTCACCCTGAAATGGGGCATATCTTTCCGCGTCGCCGTGCGCTCAATACAGATTTCGGAGGCATCTGCCCGGTGCATGGCGATTGCCTGGAGGGACTGGCGTGCGGCCCTGCCATCAAGGCACGATGGGGCGCATCCTTGTCAGAATTGCCTGAAGACCACGAAGCGCATGGGGTCATAGCAGATTATCTCGCGCAGCTTTGCCACACCCTGTTTGCCGTGAGTGCAATCGAACTGATCGCGATGGGCGGCGGTGTGCTGAAAGCCCCCGGATTACTGGACCGCGTAAGACAAGCCGCTGCACAGCTAGATGGGGGATACCTTCCGGGTGGATCAAGGCATAGGATCACAGCGCCCGGCTTAGGTGACGATGCGGGGGTAATCGGCGCCTTGTTGCTGGCAGATTGCGCTTGACCTCGTCCTTGATAGTGTCGGTCAAACGAAAGTTTGAGGTAAGCCTCACGGTTTTCCGCTACCCGCTCATCTGACGAAAGTCAGCTAAGGCTGGTAATTGCACGCGATGCACACTGTCAGCTTGCGGCCCAGTTTTTTACGGCCCACAAACCGCCCCATTTGCAGTCATTCGACGGGTCTGTCGATGCTCTCGAAAGTGTACGTCGGGAATGAACATCGCCGAGCGCCGGAATTTGGGACTTCGGCGCTAGCCCTGAATACCTCCTATTTTGCCTCGCGAGATTGCCTACGCGTTGACGCTCGAAGATCACTTTCGATAAAGGAAAGTTATGACTTGCCCCATGGGAAAGCGTGTCATAGATACTTTCCGCCAAGGAAAGTAAGGATTCGGCCGATGGATGTGATCTCAGGTTTGGCGCTTTTGGGGGTCATAGGTGGCCTCACCTGGATGTCCTGGCGAGATTCGCGCGACTACACGGCTTTCAAGCAGTTTGAGTGCAGCGCGGACCGGGTGCGCTTCCACCGCCGATGGACGCTTGTTCCATTGGCGGTGTTCGGTGTCGGTGGGCTGGCCGTAATTCTGTCACTCGGAAGACTGGACGCACTAGGATCCCTGCCTGTCGAATTTGCGCTCCTGATCGCCCCGTTGGAGGCGGTTTCGGAACCCGAAAGTTCCAGCTTGGAAACGCTGGTCGGAATGGCCATTGGCTTGCTGCTGGGGCTGACCATCACGGCAGTGGTTTGGCGTCGCCGGTCGAAGAGGATGTCGCAGCCGGTGGTCGGCGACATCGAAGCGCTCTTGCCGCGTAACGGCAAGGAGGTGCTTTCCTGCGTTCCGCTGGCGTTGAATGCTGGCATCAGCGAAGAGATTTTCTATCGCGTCGCGCTTCCGCTGCTCGTGCTCGAAGCTACCGGATCGGTGGGGGCGTCGCTGTTGATTTCGATCGCGGCGTTCGGATTGGCGCACTGGTATCAGGGTTGGAAAGGTGTCCTCGCAACCAGCGCGATGGGGGCGCTGTTCTTCTGGCTCTATCTCTCGAGCGGATCCATCATCAAGCCGATTGCGATGCACGTGCTCATCGATATCATCGGCCTGGTAGTCTGGCCTCTGGTTTCCCAATCTCTGGCCAGGCGGCGTTCAGCGTCCGAGCCAGGCGAGCGGGCAATATCACCGAAGCCGGCAGCAGTCGCTACGGCTATCGAAGCAAAGGCAAATTCATGAGCGATGTGAAGGACCCGCGGGACGCACTGGCGGTACTCAATTCCACGAACGATCGTTTGGCAAAACGCATGCATTGGCCCCTCTGGCGACATCTTGCCGGAGGTTTGCTCCTGACGTTGATAGTCGGATCCGTGGCTCTTCCACGCGCTATTTCAATCGTGGCCTTCGTGGTGGCGATGGTCATGACAATACTACTGGTCCAGGACGACAAGAAGCGTCACGGTATGTTTGTGAGCGGGTATCAAAGAGGCAGAACCGTATGGATTGTCGGCGCGATCGTCGCTTTGATAGTATCCGCTCTGATCGTCGTTATGCGGTTCGACGAGCCGGTCGCCAATCCATGGTTCTGGGTGACATTGTCGATCGTTTTTCTCGGGACGTCAGGACTGAGTTCGATCTGGGAACGGGTTTATCGCAAGGATGTGCGCGAAGGTAGGTTATGAGCCCGGGACTTGACGAGATATTCAATGCGACCGCGCGCCTGCAGATCGCCGCGATCCTTCTGCGTGCCGACGAGGCCGAATTCTCAGTCATTCGCGACGTGATGGATGTCAGCGATTCGGCTCTTTCGAAACATTTGTCGACACTTGCCGAAGCGGGCTACGCGTCGATCAGGAAAGCGCCACGGGACGGGCGTCAGCGAACCTGGGCCGTGCTGACGCCAGAGGGCCGGCAGGCGTTCCGCCAGCATGTGAAGGCGCTCCAGGAACTGATTACCGTCGCCGAAAGGGATTTTGATGGGGCAAGTTCCTGATGCTTCGGGTCCGTTCCATTCGGCAGCAGGGCACTACTGTGAGAAGGATGGCATCTGTGGCAAAGTATGCGGTGCGGGGCAGGGGAGTGGAATTCCCCGAGCCAAGAAACCAGCAAACCCGTTTCGGTATTTCCATTCCTCGCGGTAGGTGATTCGTCTCACGGTGATGTTGTATGTCCGTTTTCCGCTTAGCCTGCGGAATGTCGAAGATCTTCTGTCTGAGTGCGGCATGGACATCTGCCACGAGACGGTGCGGCTCTAGTGGAACAGGTTTGGTCCGATGTTCGAGGCCGACATTCGCAGCGAGCGGGTCAGCCGAATGCGCGGCTTTCGCCATTGGAACTAGCGTCTGGATGAGATGTACGTCCGCATCAACGGCGAGATGAGGCACCTGTGGTGCGCCGTCGATCACGAGGGCGAAGTATTGGAAAGCTACGTCACCAATAGAAGGGACAAGGCAGCCGCCCTGCGCTTCATGAAGAAAACAGTGAAACGCCATGGCTCTCCACATGTCATGACGACGGACGGACTGCGCTCCTACAAAGCCGCGATGTCCGACCTTGGCTGCGAGCAGAAGCAGGAGACCGGCCGCTACGTGAACAACCGCGGTGAAAACTCGCACCTGCCATTCCAACCAAGGGAACGAGCGATGCTGCGCTTCAGGCAAATAAAGTCGCTGCAAAAATTCGCTTCAGTTCAAGCATCCTTCCATAACCACTTCAATTCCGAACGACACCTCATTGATCGTCGAACTCACAAGATCAGCTGCCCAGCCACATTGGCTGAGTGGCAAGTCCTCATGGCTTAAGACAAGGTGGGGAAGAGCACTTTGCAAAACGGAGAGCGGTTTGCATCCGAGCTGATAGCTTTCCTGAAACAGGTTCGATCTCGGATGTGCGCGTTTTGTCTTTGTAAACCATCGAGAGCTAACAGCCCTCTGCCGCACGGATCTTGCCGCTCCAACAACCTTGATCATCGAAAATAAACCGCGGCTGGCATTCGTAGGAACCTTGTTGGCGCCACCATTCGATCGACGATCGAGTGAAGTCTAAGCGGGATATGTTAATGAAATTGGTTTTGGTCGGCGTGCTCGTCGCCGCGACTGCCGTCAGCGCGCCGGCATACGCTTAAACTGCTGGCGGTCTGCGCTACAACGTCGGCTTGGTGCTGGGTATCGACAATGTTCAGATCGAGAACGATCCGTTCGATGTAGAGGATAGCAGGAAGGGCGCGATATACGGAGTTACGGCTGGCGTAGACTTGGTCAGCAGCGGCGGGTTCTTCGCTGGCGCCGAGCTAGAATTTTCAGATGCGAATACGGATGATGAGGTCTCCGACATGTTCGTTGACGGCGATAAGCTTCGATTGAGCAGCGGTCGTGATCTTTATGCTGGCGCAAGGTTCTGATATCAGATGGACCCTGCATTCGGTATTTACGGCTAGGATCTCGTCGAGGGTGGCATTTCGATAAGTCGAGATCAATTCGTCGGCGTTCTTGCCTATTCGTTTTGATCGCGATGAGGGGAAGGGGTGAGGGCAATGCCCTTCATCCCTTCGTGTCTGCAATCAGATTGACCTTGCCGTCCGGTTATAGAGCGCTCGACGAACTGCCGTAATTACCAAAGTTGGGGTGGAAAGCTGGCATCTGAATCCAGCGCAATTCCTTATTTGAAGTCAAGTGAACGTAGGTCAGACAAGTTCGCAACCCCAAAGATCAGAATGGCTGATCTTGGACCTTCCGATTGAAATGCACCAATACTTGCTATGCGGCCATGTAGCGGCATTCCGTAGGTGATGCCTCGATCAAAAGCTTCTACATTTACTCTACAATCCGCAATTGTCGTGGTTGTCCACCATCTCGCGAGCTCAAGTGGCCCACACCGGATCGGGATCTGATGCGTCTCTGGTGCGCCCAGTGTTTCTACCACCAAAGGTGAATGGAGGTCCTTGGCGTAGGGGACGTTAAGGTTGATCATAGCGCCAACCTGATTGGCGAAAATAACATGAGGGATGTTCTGAGGGACGAAGCCCCGCACAGAAAATTCGCAAGAATTAGAGGAAACTATGTAGGCACTATTAATCGAGATTCCATCTGGTAAATTTGGAACTCGGGGGCTGTCGAGAGAGATTTGTTCTAATTGAACAACATCACCAGCCTTGCAATTATTAGTCGAAGGCGGAGCGGAATAACCACTTGCAGGCGGAATATTATGAGTGGTGCATGCGGCAACCGCAACAACCGATAGCGAAACCAGAGCGAGGCGACACATAATCCAATGGTGGCATGGCAGTAGGATGACCGCAATAAGGGTCGCAAGTGGAATGGCGGATTTTGGGCGTAAAATGCGTTTAGCTGCCCTGTCCGCTATCGGGGATGACGGCGCGAGTTGCGAACGACTGAAATTGGGGTGGAAACCGGCCTTTACGCTGCGGCAGCCAGAGGAAGAAACTCTTTGACCACCGCGCTGGCGTGCTCAATCCATGCTTCCTTTTCCCCAACCGGAGCAACGTAGTGAATTGCCTCTGACGCGTCCTGCCAAGATGCTCCGCGAGCAATCATCCAGGCGGCCAGATATTGGGAGGACAGGCAGCCGCCAGCCGTAGCGACATTGCCCTGGGCTACGAACGGCGCGTCGATTACCGTCACGCCAGCCTCTATGACCCAGGGTTTCGTGGTAAGGTCCGTGCAGGCGGGAAGATTGCCCACTAACCCCAGCTTCGCCAACAGCAATGTTCCAGAGCACTGTGCGCCAATAAGTTGCCGCTTTGGATCAAGTTCAAGCTGTTGGAGCAGAACAGGATCGGCAGCAATTTCCCGCGTTCTGATACCGCTTCCGATGAGCACCGCATCTGCTTCAACTGCGAACGACAAGGGCCGTTGGCGTGTGATCGTAACGCCGTTCATCGAGGTCACCTGCTCTGTGGGCGAAGTGATATATGCGGCCCAGCCTTTCGACTTCATCCGATTGAGGATGCCAGCGGCGATGAACGAGTCCAACTCGTTGAAGCCGTCGAAAGTGAGCACAGCGATTTGCATAACGAATACCCCTGAAAATTGCCTCCTGTCGTAGCGCTTTGTGATTGGCATGGAAATGTCTGTAGTCAGGGTCGTTAGCCGCTAGGCTGCTTTTGGCGCATCAAGCGCAATAGCCGCCCGTCCGCTCCAAGGCGTCGCAACAAAGCTTCCGAATGTCTCACCTTGGGGTGGTTTTACGACTGTTGGCGTTGTCTAGCGAATGCGTGAATCGGCCTCTTGGAGTTTGAGATGGAGGAACTGATTGAACTCGCTTTCCTCGTAATCGCCGAATGCGTCACCCTTCACGAAGCCGCGCCGACGATAGAGCGTGAGCGCTGGCTCGAAGGCATCGCCGCTTCCTGTTTCGAGGCTTAGCCGTTCGACACCGCGATCCGCTGCGGTATCGATAATCGTTTCCAGTATTGCGGCGGCAGCACCACGTCTCAGAAAGTCCGGATGGGTCCGCATGGATTTAACCTCGGCCATTCGATCACTCAGCATCTTCAACGCGCCGACCGCGGCGATCCGATTTCCAGCCCGGGCCGTCCAGACTGTCACCTCGGGCGATTGAAGCCCGGTAAGATCGAGAGCGAAAACGTTGCCAGCAGGAGAATGCGAATACATCCCGGCAAGGTGCAAGGCGAGTAATTCCCGCGTTTCATTTGAGGAGAGATCATCCTCTTGAACTTCGAACATCAACCGAACCTCGATTATCTGTTGGCTTCGTGACCGCTTACCGGCAGCGCTGCAAGTCCGATCAATGTCCGCGATCAGGGTCGTTGCCGGAAAGTCCACTTTTGATAAGTCCGCCACCGAAAGCTGCCGTTCGTTCTTGCATCGCACGGTTCGCCCGGGTCGCAATATTGCGGCCCGGCGCCTCAATACGATGCGGCGCTGTTCACAGCTTGTTTGGCGACTGTCTGCGCGCTCATTTCAGTATGCCCAGAAGCGATTGCAATCCAACGGGTCAAGCGCCGGATCGCGTAGCCGGCGATCCGCCTCACGCCGCGCCTGCTCGACTGCGCATTTGCTGGCGCGCTCCACGATCTGTTTTTCGGTCGCACCGCTACGTTCGCCGTAACGACGCAGGGCAGGATTGAACCTTTCCGGAACAGCAAAGGGATTACTGACGGAGGTGACACTCACGACTTTGTGGTTCCCGCAGGCTTCGGCCAGCGCCGGATCGGGATCGGAAGGTTCGTCATACCAACCTGTTGCTGCAGTCAGCCCCACGCGCACGTTGCCCATCGTGTTGGGTTCGTAGCGTGATCCGAACGCAAGGTAGCCTTCCTCATCCACGACAAGCGCGGTGGAGTACGGAAACAGGATCAGTGGATCATCATCCCCTTCACGGTCGAGGAAGAAGCATCCGTCGCGCAGCACGATCGGGTGCGCGCTACCCATGCTGAGCACATCACCTGCGGGCTCTGCTGGCTGAGGGAAGGCGCGGATATAATAAGAAAGCGCGGGCGGAACAGCCGGTCGGGCAAGTACGGGTTTATCGTTGACCGGATGGGGCGGCCATTTCCCGTCGAGATCCGAAAACGGCCGCGGAAGTGGCGCCTCGAGGATCGTGAGGCGGCCGGTCGGCTCTTGCGTGGCGCCACGCGGCATTGCCATAGGCTCGAGGCACGCCTCTGTGTTCCTTCCGGATTCCGTGATGATCTTGCCGTTCTCGTCAAAGCTGCACAGCAGCGCCGCGTCGTCGGTGCGCGAACAGGCAGCGGTCAGTGCGGCGAGAGGCAATAAAAGGGCGAACCGTATCATCGCGCCCTGTCTCCCGTCAGGACATGGTCTCCGCCTGCGACGATCAATTCGCCGTTGGGGCCGATCAAAAAGTGCGGATCGGCGCGCATGAGTGCGGCGAAGGCGTCGTCTCGGGCCGCGTATTGGGGTGAGCAATTCTGCTCCGTACTGGCAATGTCGCCTTCGACGATCAATCGGTTGCCCTCGCTTTGGTACGTGCCAAACAGGGTCGCGCAGGATGCAAGTCCCCGCCACGTGTCCGCATAAAATCTCAGATGCCGGTCCAACGGGCTCGAACTTGTCGTCTCGCCGTCCAGTGCGCGGACGGTCCATTCTGTGTTGGCAAGCCCCTTGGAAACCGGATCGCGAATTGGGATGCGCATCGGATCGGGTGAGCGATCCAGTGGCTGCGCACCGTCATCGCGGGTTAGTTCGATCGCATGCTCTCCAGACCTCAGGCGCAATCTGTCCCCGGCTAACCGGACCTGCGGATAGGCCCGGAACAGTTCGGCAATCGCATTTTCCCAAGTGGCCAGCGGCGCGATGCAGGCCATCGCATCTCCGCCCCAGCTATGCACCGCGATGCGCCCTTCGGCATAGAGCGTGGTGCCGCCAAAGCGATTGCAACCCACCGATCCGCCGGCTGCATCTGCTGAGAAAGCAAGGTAGGGTTCGCTCTCCGCAGTCGGCAGCGCTTCGCCGTCGATGCTGACGATGCGCCACCTGCCAGCTATATCCTCCAGCGCAGGCGTTTCCTGAATGGCAGCGTCGGCAGAGGCATTGCGCGCCTGCTCGTCAGCCTGCGGGCTGCAGGCGGCAAGCCCGATTGGCAGCAGACAGGCCGGCATTCTCATCGCGGCATCGCTTTGAGGATCACATCGCCCTCCGGCAGCGGTACGGTATACTCCGGGTTTTCGGGGCAAGTGCTCACACAAATGACGTCGGGGAAGGAGTTGGCATCGATCCACTGCGCGACTTGCGCGACCACAGGCTCCGTGATCGGATTCCCGTCGGGCAAGTCGCCGGGGCAAGCGATCGCGTTTGCGAAAGCCATGGTCCTGCCGCCTTCGCTTATCGCACCGACAGGCGTGCAGCCATCATGGAACGCGGTCACACCGCCATAACCATTCGGATTGGCCAAATTCGTGCTGCCGTCGTATTCGATCCAGAGGCGCGTGGGATCGGGCAGCACGCGATCGCCGATGCGGGTTATGAAATAGCGCCGCACCGTCGGATTGCCGAAACTGTCGGTCGACCTGGGCGGCGCGATCCGGGCCATCCCGTGATCGACCTGCACCGCCAAAGCGCGTGCGTGTTCGACTGTCGTCCCAACATCGCTGGCCGCCCCCAGCACGTCCGCGCCTTCCACCGCTTCGGCCAGCCTGCCATCGACAATCCGCATCAGCGGCAGTGTCATTTGCACAACGCGCGTGTCGAAAGACGGGGGGTCGCCTGCCACCAGACGCCCGGCGAGATAGCCGGTACGGCTCGCCAGCAGCAGCACCTCCTCTCCCGGTTCGGGCGTGATGACGGGCGAGCGGCTCTTGCCCTCCAGCGGTGGCATCCGCACGATCAGCAGGTCGCCGTTATGATTTTCGCCGCGCCAGCCTTCACGCACGCGGTAAAGGTAATCGAGTGACAGGCCGTCACTGCGGTCGACCGGGCGGATGCCTTCCAGCACCGCCCGCACGACGATGGGCGCAATTGCAAAGCGTTCGGCAAGACTGCGCGCTTCCGTGCCGGGAGCAGGCAGCAGCCCCGCCCCCTGCGCCTGTGCGTAGTGCCAGGCGGTCATTCCGGCGAAAGCAAGAGCGCGCGGATCGACGGGATTCTCCACGCGGGGCATTCCCTCGCCGCCCAGGCCGACGGCCCTCAGCGCCAGCCCGACGCGCTGTTCGGCAGGCATCGCTGCCGCCTTTTCGGCAAGCTCGGCCGCCAGGGGATGCGGCGCGATGGCCTCGGCATCAACCGCAAGTTCCGGATAACGCGCGGCGGGCACGAGTGTCGCCTGCGCTCTTCCGATCCTCACCGTCATGCGGGTCTCCACCAGATCGGCGCGGTAGCTTGCTTCGGCACCGAGCTTCGCCAATTCGTCGCCCAACGTCTCAACACGGCAACTTGCGCTCATCCGGTAGTATGAGCCACCCGTGCGCACTTCCCCGTCGCGGTCGGTGTGCCAGCCATTGGCCGCAAAATCGCAGTTTTCGGCATCCACGCTGTATTCCGACCCGAAGGTGACGCGGGTCAGCTCCTCGCCGCGATGGGGCCTGCCGCGTCGGTCCGCGAGCAGCCACTCACCGCGCACGAAATTTTCGCGCGGGACGGTCGCTGCCACGTCGACCCTGGTGAAAACCCATGTCTCACCACCGCGCTCGATCCTGATGGTGTCGTCATCGACCGGCACGATGCGCACTTCGCCTGCATCGAACGGGGCGAGCCGCCCCTGCGGTTGGCAATTTGAGGCAAGGGGCGTGTAATCGTCCAGTGCGTATCGCCCATCGCTCAGATCGCGCATCTGTCCCTGTGTCAGTTCGCAGCCGCTACCAAACGAGAACATCGGGCTCCAGATCGTGAGCCGGTCTTCCGGCGAGACACCTGGGCCGGACATCTGCCGCCATTCGCCATAGAGCGCCTTCACGGCATCGGTGATCGGCGCAAGCCCGCCCGGCTCCGACGGCGGCGGCGCAGGGGGCAGAGGTGTCGGCAGCGCCTCGCGCGAAGGGCCGGCGACGGCGCAAGCAGCCAGCAGCATTGGCGCGGAGACGACGCAAGGGACAAACACGGCGATCTTATGCCTCATCGACATATTCCTTGCAGAGCGCCTCGGCCCCCGATGGTCCGGGTGCGGGTGGAGGGGGCGGCGCTGCCGGTTGCATCTGTTCCGGGCCAGGCAGCGGAGCGGGCGGTGGCGCAATGATCGAGCAATCCTCACAATAGTCGGGCGGCGGAACGAAGTCCGGCGGCGGCGGCGGGAACATCAGCGCGCATTCCTGGCTTGCGGCGCGCATGGTCACACTGGCGAGAGTCTGCAACACCGCGTCGCAATCTTCGTCGTCATGGCAGGTGCCCCAGAAGATCGGCTCTTCCTCTTCCCGCCAGATCGCCACTGCCGAACTTTCCGATCCACCATAATGGTTGGTGATGAGATAGCGCCTGCCGCCATCATCCAACATCTTGCGAAAGGCGGGCCTGCCGTTGATGGTGATGGGCTCGCCCCATTCGTCGTCCGTCATTGCCTTGCCGAAATGATCGAGGACGTAATCAAAGCGCAGGGTGCCTGATCGCCAGACCGCATGCACGCTATCGTCACCCAAAGGGCATTCGCTGGCACGGTTGGGGCAGGTTTCCGTGTCGCCCTCGAATTCCAGACCAGCCGGGAAAAAGAAGCTCATCCCGCCCAGCGAAATGCCCGAGGTCGGGATGATTTCCGGCTCTGGAACGATAATGTCGTTCGGCTCGCCGCATCCTGTCAGGACGGCGCATATCAGGAGGGGAGAAATGATCGCCCGTCTCACGGCAAAGTCCCCTGCCTGTTGCCTGCGCCGCCGTTGAGCAGCCAGATATCGCGCTCGATCCGCTGCATGGCGGCGAAAGTCTCTGCTTCGTCCGCGCCGTCCACTTGCGGCAGGCGGTCGGGTTGCCGGTCGAGCGGGGCGATGCGCGTGACGAAGGGCTTGCCGGCCAGGGCGTGTGGATCGCCCGCCACTTCGACCGCAATGAGGCGCGGGGAGGCTTTCGCCTGCTGTATATCGCGCACCGAGCGGGTGAAGGCCTGCGCGACTTCATAGCCGAGCCCGGTTCCGTAGCGTCGCAGCGGGGAGAGCTTCGCGCGCAGGAACTCCGCCGCGCCGTGATGCGGGTCGCCGATTTGGCCACGTTGACTCTGCGCGAGATAATCCGTTGCGCTGGCCAACCACGGGGCGGCCTGCTCGTGCGGCGACGGGCGCACTTCTTCGATGAACGCGCCGCGCGCATAATAGGCCGCGCGGATCGTCGCCCCGGCGGCGCGCAAGTCGCGTTCCACGCGGGCCGGGTCGGTATCGGGCGTGATATGCAGCAGCCTTGGTGCAGTGTCCGGCACATTTCCATCAGCCGCAAGTCGAACCGAATAGAGCCAGAAATCCTCATCGGACAACGTTACCGGCACGAAGCCAAAGGCGGGATAATTGGGTGAAGCTGTCTTGCCGTCGCTCATCGTGAGCCTGTTGAGCACCCGGCCTTCCGCATCGCGCAGGACGACGTAGAAGCGTCCGGTCTCGGCCATCAGTGCAGGCGGGCTGCAACTGGTCATAGGCGGCGGTGGTGGCGGGGGACTGCCGGGAGCGGTCGCCTGCGGAAAGAGTAAGGTCGGTCGTTCCTCCGTATAGCTGAACGGCGTGACCTGCCCCGTTTCGCTGGTGAAATGCTGCAAGGGGGCGCTGAATATCCGCTCCTTGTCCGATGAAAAGGTCAGAGGGCTTCCGAAAACGATAAAGCGGTCGGCGCTGTTGCCTTTGAAGCGGGCGATGGTGCGCAGGGTGATGATCCCGGTTGGCCTCTCGCCACCGCCCCGCGTTCCATCGTCCTCGACCAGTACCAGATCGGCATAGGTCGCGGCGGTCAGCATCTCCTTCGCGAAATACTGGCCACTGGTATAGCCGACGTCTTCGGGATGCTGCGTGTAAACGCAGGCCTGCGCCTCTTGCGGTAGCGCCAGCGCGGCAAGCGCGACAATTGGCAGAACCCCGCGCATCACTGCTTGTCTCCTGCTTGCGCCAAACCCAATGCGTGCTGGATCGGGGCAATCCGCTCGCGCAGTTCATCGAGCGCTACGGGTTCAGGGAAACCGGATACGGGGCGGACCATACCGTCATCGTCCAGAAGTGACGGCGCCATCCACGGCACGTTGACGTACCACTTGCCGTCGGTACGCGCCGCACCTTCGCCGCCCTGCACATAGGCGGAATGGCGATAGAGCGCGTCGCTGAGATGCAGGACCCAGCGCGATCCCGGTTCGAGCGAATTTGGCAGGCCGGGCAGCAGCGTCGGATCGTCCATCCCCTGCCCATAGCGGGTCACGCCCGCGGCATCGGTACGCATGCCGGAGGCAAGGCGCTGGCGCAGCTCGTCGCCCGGTTTCGCACTGCCTTTCAACACCTCGACCACGCGCCAGCGGACGCTCGAAGAAAAGCCGTCGGTCCCTTCGTCCGCTATGTCGATCCCCGCCGGCTCGGCAACCACGATATCGGTTGCGGTCATGGCCCGTTTTTCGATCGTCTGCCGACCGTTCATCGCGTCGAGCGCCTCGATCGGGTCGAAGCCCGCTGCGCGCAATTTACGAATGCTGTCGAGTGTGAGGCCGTAAGCGATCAGGAAATGCGTCTGCTGGAGCGACCCGGCTTTCGACGGCCTGCGCAATTCCTGCCGCGATACAGGCGTCCCGGGCGGGGGCGGTTCGAAATAGGGGAGCGGAGTTTCCTCCACCAGCGCGCGGATCGCGGCGAAATCGGGATGCGCCTCCAGCGGATACCAGATCGCCTCGGGATCGCTGCGGATCGGGATATCCTGCCGGTAGATCGCGCTCTGGCTCTCCGCCGCGATGCGGACCAGCGCGGGGAAACGCAGCTTTCCGGCAATTGCCGCCTTTGACAATGCAGCGATATCCGCCGGGCGTACTTCGACCGTCCCGCCAAGCGGATCGACAGCGACTTGCGCCTCGACCCCGGCAGCCTCCAGCTGGGCGGCGATATCGGCGCGCGCTTCCTCCAGCGCATTTGCTCCCTGCGGCACGACTTGCGCAGCCACGAAATTTTGCAGCGTAGAGGGAACCAGTGCCTCTTTCGTCACGGCATCGGTGTGAAAGATGTGCGCGGTGCCCTGACCCTCGTCGATCCAGATTGCCGCGACCACATCGCCGCGATCCGCCAGCAAATCAGCTCGCCACGTCTGCAGATCGGCAAGCAGCGCCATATCGGCCTCGTAATCCGCCTGTGCAGCAGCTTTGTTGCCCAGCTCGGCCTGCCTGCGTGCGATGCCTTCCTCGCGCTGCTGCTGGTCCCACACCTCGCGGGGGACGATGCCGCGCACCACGCGATAGGGGCCCGGGGCAGCCATTTGCGCCGACGACGTCCTTTGGCGGTTCGACCTCGCCGGGTTGCAAGCCCATCAGCACCACGTCGCTGCCGACATAAACCTTTGCGCCGGAAAAGCGGTTCATCACCGCCACCGTGCCGGGGTCGGAGATTTCCAGCGCCATGCTCTGTTCCCAGATCGCGATTTTCGGCTCCTCGCCTTCAGGGTAAAGCCAAAGGCAGCCGTTGCGCAGCTCAAGGCGGGCGCGCACATCCGGAACTCCCACCAATGTGCGAGGCATCCCATCGGTGCGATTGGCGAACTGCGGGAAGCCCTTCACGCGCGTGTCGCCTGCCGGAATGGGCGGCGCGGGAAACGGGAATGGTGCAGGTTCCTTGAACACGACATAGCCGGGAAGGTCGAACTCGCCGCGCGCGGCAGCCTCGCGGATCGGGTCGGCGCTTTGCCCCAGATCGATCTCGACCGTCCCTTTGGTAATGTCGGAACCGGCGCCGAACCAGTTGATTCCCATCTGCCGAAGAAGCGCGACCATGCGATCCTGCGTCGCGCGCAATTCCACCAGCGTCGGACCGGGACGCTCCACCGGAATGTAGATCGGATCGCTGGTATATTTCGCCAGCGTTTCCGCCGCATTGCGGGTGAACGCCACTGCCACGCCATAGACCGGCTGATGCTGGATCCACAGCCCGGCGAAACTGTCCGGCTCCTTCTCCATCAGCATGACCTGGAGTGAACCCGGATCGGCATCGGGCGCGGTATCGGGGCGCGGCCCCGGCTCTGTGCGGGGGGCCAATCGCACCGCGGTTCTGAATTTCCATCCGCCGCTGCGCCTCTTCCACGCTCACGCAATAGGCGCGCGCATACCAGGCGTTTTCCGCATACTGGCCCTTATAATTCTCGATCGCCTCGATCTCTTCCATGGTGAGATCGGGGCAGGCCTCGAAGAGTGGTTTTTCATCCTGCGCAAGAGCGGGCCCTGCCAAAGCGATTGCCGCCAGTGGTAAAATTACGTGCTTCATTCCTGTACCGGCTCCAAATGGTGCAACCGCGTCACATCATGTTTGGGGCACGCCGGAGGGATCGTAACACCATAGAAACGCTCGATCTCGCGAATGGACCATCCTCGCCCGGCGTCACGCAGGATTGCCGCGCCGCCTGTGATGCGCGCACCGAAGCGAATGCTGTTGCCGGTCGCCGGGTCGAACACGCCATCGCCCGTCGGCAGCAGGGTGACGCCCCGATCGAACAGCACAGTGCTGTTGCCGTTGCGCGTAACAATGCACCCGTCGATCGCTGCGATGGAGCCATGAAACTGCGCCTCGCCGCCAAAACCATTGCTGTCGATGGTGATGGGCTGCGCTTCGGTCATGGCCGTTGCGCGGCCAGCCAGCGCATGCCGATGGCCAGCATCACAGCCGTTTTCCTGTTCTTGATCACGACTGGCTCCCCGTTCCATCAGGTGCCGGCTGCCGAGGCATTACCAGCGTGACCTGCGCGCAAAGCTGGGGTTCGGCCGCGCTGGCCCGCAGGCGACGATCCGCGATGATCTGTTCCTGTTCCGCGACGCAGTCATTGGCATGTTTCATCGCCTCTGCATCGCTGAGGTCGTGTTCCTGCGCATATTGCTTCACCGCGAACCAGTCGCCGCCATATCCTGCCGCCTGGTCGAGCGATTTGACGAGAACCACACGATGTTGGCCGCAAGCTTCGATCAACTCGGCGGGCGGATTGGCCATCTCGCTACGATAGCCGAGTTGCATCCGCGTGCCGACGCGCGCGAGCCGGGGCTGGTAGTTCGAATAGCGCGACCGAAAGGCCATGTGACCTTCGCTGTCGCGATAGACCCCGGTCCCAATGCCGAACATGGCGAGCGGGTCGGCAGCGCCTTCCTCATCGATGAAGAAGCATCCGTCGCGAAGTACGATGGCATCGAAGGTCGCGATATCGGGCGTGGCCCCGGCGATCCTGTCGCTCGCGGCAAAGTAACGGATATCGGACCGTACATCCTCGGTCAGCTGCGGGAGGTCGGGTACTGCATAGGCGCTGAAGCGCAGCAGCAGATTTGCCGGAATTTCCCAGCCACTCTCCCGGCGGAGGGCTTCGAAACGCGCTTCGGAAAGAGAGATATCGAGCCAAGGCACGCTCATATTGCCGAAGCCTTCGGAGGCAATTTCGCGACCGATCCTCTCGGCCCATTCGCGTGCGACCGTCTCTTGGTCGACGCGGGAAAAATCGCCCTGCGCGGCGACGAACAGGCGGTCTTGCGTGTAACGTCTCAGGCTGGCATCGGGCGCGCGCAGGAAATAGGCGACCCCGGTCAGTGAGCCTAGTCCGTCATTCTCCGGCCCGTCACGCCAGCGCCATTCGATCCCGCCGAAATTGCCCATCTCGCCCTTTTTGATCCGGCGAAGCACGGGCAGGTTCCGTTCTTCGATCCGGTCGGCGAGGATTGTGCGGCGGTCCTGCAAAGTGGGGGAATAGGGTTCCGGCCCTAACCGCTCGAACGGCGCATAGATCGGCGCTTCCAGTATGGTGGCGAAAGCGCCCGCCTCCTTTTGCGCATCCGCAGCGGAGTAATCCGTGCATGCCGCCAGAGCGCATGAAAGAATGACGGCAATCCAAATCAAGACGCGGTCCTCCAATGTAACAAGGTAACATTAAGGAGGTCATTGTGAACCCAGGATAAATCGCCACGATAGGCTGATCCGCTTCACTCAACGGGCTTTTCGCATATTTGTGACGGTTGTCTTTGAAGGCTTTGGTATGATGGTCGATAAGCCCACCCCTCGCGATCGTTTTCAATTCGAGCATGGAAGCACCCGGGCGCTGAACAAAACCGGCGAGTCCGCAATCGGCCCAGATTTTGTCCAAAATCTCATACCCGTTGGGATCGCATTCTGGTCGACGGAAACAGCCGTTTGTGGGCGGAAACCTGCCGATCCGCGTTTCTGGAGCAGAACAATCGAAAACCGATATTCCTCATTCATGGACAGCTTCCTGATCGTCCCTGAGACCGAGTTCCCCCAACGCGAAATTGCCTGCCGTCAGTTTTTGACCAGGCTTCATCAGCAGGCAGCGACCGTAATACGCCGCGGGAGCGCTATTCTTTTCCTCGAACGTCACGGCGGTCGCGATCGCATCGCGGCAAGGCCCCGCATCTAAGTTGGCGCGTGCTTCGGCGGAGTAGGTCGGGGCCACAAAATCGTCGTAGGCAAGGGACAGCGGATTGCCGCTCCGCGAGGGAGTGAGATAGAGAGTGCGGAAAGCGTCGAGCCAACCCGTCAGCGCCATCGTTCTGTGCTCTTCTTCGGAAGAGCGATCCACGAACGCCCATTTGAGCCCTTCGGGCGCTGAGGTTTCGAACGCCGCGACTAGCGTCTCCAGCCACGGGCCGTTTCGGTTTCCGACGCCTTCGTCGCCCATCGTAAAGTACACGCGGCGGTTCGAGGCATCTTGTTGGGCCAACCTAGCAGCAGCCTCGTCCACGATCCGTCCGCCATCCCACCAGACGCTGGGCGTCAATGCGATATAATCATCGAACAGTTCGGGCGTTGCCAGAAAAGTATCGATGACGAACAGACCGCCCAACGACACCGATGTCAGCGCTTTGCGCCCGGTCCGATAGCGTCCGGTCGCCCATGGGATGACGTCGGTCTCGAGATAGCGTCGAAACTGGTCGGCCCCGCCCGGCACCATACGATCGCCAAACGCATCGCTCAGGCGCTCCGGATCGAGCCGGGTCCATTCCGGTGTAAGCTGGCGATAGCGATCCTTCGTTTGCACGCCGATAAGGATGAAGGGCTCAAAGCTGGTTGAGAACTCAGCTTCGGCGGCGATACCGGAAAGCAATTCAAAATCCTGGTCCGGCCCGCCGTCGACCGAGAATACCACCGGATAGCGCCGCTTCGGGGCATCCGCATATCCCCTCGGCAGTCGCACGGTAATGATTTGCTCATCGCCATAGACAGCCGAGTTAATGCGGTGGACCGAACCGATGACGATCGGGGTTCCATCTGGGTCGGAAAGTTCTGCATGATCGCTTTCCGGTTGCGCTATTGCCGGAGAACCAAAGACCATGCCCGCGAGCAAGAGATACCAGGATAAATGGCTATTGAACACCTTGCGACCTCCCCAGAAATTGCATTCACTTCAGTCTTGGCACTGGTTCTCTCGCAACGACGGCTTTCAGGCAAGGGTGACGCCCCACCGTACGTCCGCAATTAGGGCCATTTCCAGAACGGCGGGTTTCAAGCGGAAAATGCGATGAGCTGCCATGCCCACTACCGGAAACATCGGCGTGAGTAGCGAACGACAGGAAATGGGGTGGTTTTGCGACCTTCCGCTTCCAGGCACCGCTTGAGAGCAAGCTGACACTCAAGTATGGGTGGTGAGCTGGTCCCCCTTTATTACTGCGCTATTATCGTTGTAAAGCGCATCACTTACTTGCCGTCCCAGCCACAGGTTTTCGGATTGCGAAATGTTTGAAAAAATACGGTCGGCAGTCATATTCTCTACGCTTCTTACAATAGGGAGCAGCGTTGTTGCTCATGCCAGAACCGATGATGCCGCTTCGGCAATTCCGGCGCTGCTCGAACCTTTTGTAGAGAACGAACGACCGGCGATGGGCGACTACCGGTGGATGCGCGGCGATTTTCCCGAGGCGAGTGAACAAGATGTGCGGGTATCGCAGGCTGCGATGTCCTACGATGCGGAATGCTACGAGCGGCATCGCGCAGAAGTTGTCGCTGAACTGCGTTCCATGGGTATCGAACCTGTCGAAAAATCGGCCTCTTCCATCGTCTATGAATGCAGTGCGTTCAACCGCATGAAGGTAGCCGAAGGGACAACATGGGCGCAATTCCAGGACGCCCTCGCAACCGTTCGCCCACTCGTGAGCGGCATTGTCTATGCCAGCGACTACGCACTTCGGTCGTCGAATGATGACGATGCGTATCTTCCCGGGAGTTTACGCATACGTTTCGTAGCCGACCAGATGGTTCGTGGTGCCCTTATCGCGGCGTTTCGCCGGACGGAGATTTTCGCCGGTTTGGATGAATTGCAACAAAGCATTGCCGTGGACATGTTGAGCCAGCAAATGGCGAAGGCCGATGCGGCCAACAGCGAATTTTTGAAAGGGCTGATCGCGTCGGGTGCATGGCCGAAGATCAGCGTAGTGGGAGAGGAAGCTGCGCACGATGCTTGGCTACTCACTCAACATGCGGACGCAGATCCGGCATTACAGCTTGCCGCGCTCAGGCGAATGGAAGCGCTGCTCGACAATCAAGAGGTTTCGGCCAAGGATTACGCCTACCTCTATGATCGTGTGATGCTGAAAATTGCGGGGAAGCAGCGCTACGCCACACAGTTCGAATGCCGAGAGGGCTCGCGCGTGCCGCAAACTTTGGAGAGCACCATCGATTCTGCCGACCGCTACCGTGCTACCGCAGGGATGGAGACCGTCGCGCAAAATCTAGCGCGTATGGAGGACAGCTACGGTGCCTGCTCTCAAGCCTAAAGCTCCTCTTTTCTAGGTTCGCATACTTTCGAAAAAATATTTGCTACAGCTAGGTTGTACATCTAGCCACTCCTGCTCCCTCCAATGGAGGTTGCAATGCAATCGAAATTCGAATGCAGCTGACGTTGATGCGCCAACGTCTGCTTACGGCAAAGTCTCGAAATCTTCGTGGTGTTTGCAGATAGGGTCGCAAGCGGAATGGCGGGTTTTGGGTGTAAAATGCATTGAGCTGCCCTGTCCACTATCGGGGCCGACGGCACTAGATGCGAACGACAAAAAATGGGGTGGTTTGCCGACTGGCAGGTTTCAAGATTTGGAAGGTCGAAAACGGAGATTTGCCCAGGGCCGTGTTTCGTGGAACCGATGGTCAAGTTGAAATCGGCTTGAGCGCGAGAATGAGCGATGTTATTTAATGCGAATGACCCGCGTGACTGCAAAGCTTCAACAACAACGCCGCAATCTTGAGGCGGTGTTTGCGCGACTTCGGCTGATGTGGATAGGTTGAGACCATCCCGTTAGCTGGATTTGACCACCCCGCCCAATCGGCGGGGTTTTTCATGCCGGTTGGGCCTATTCTTAGGACAACAGGACAATGCGGAAAATCGACGAAACAGCCATCAAACGTGTCGCATCGGGCGTGATCGACTGCACACTACCGAAGAGCGAATGGACACATGCAGGTCACTTCGCTGCCGCGCTTTGGCTTTGTCGCCATCGCCGCGATCTTACCGAAGCGGACGAAATACGGATGCTGATTTCGCGCTATAACGAGGCTACCAATACCGCAAACACCGATACAGGTGGCTATCATCATACTGTTACCTTGGCATCTATGCGCGGGGCGGGTGACTTTTTGGCCAGCTACCCCGAAGACGTGCCCCTCAGTGACGTGCATTACGCCTTGATGGCATCTCGATACGGCGACCCAGATTGGCTGCTCAAATATTGGAGCCGCGAAGTGCTATTCAGTGTGTCAGCACGCCGGGGTTGGGTCGACCCCGATCTGTCGTCATTGCCCTTCTGATGACCGGAGCGCGAAAATCGCGAAGAGGCGCGCTAGGCGATTGGCTGCTCTAAATCGGGTTTCTCATTAGTCCGGTTGTTTGCAACTGGGGTCTTCAGCAGCTAGCCCGCTACCTGTGCGTCTAGAGCGATAGCCGCCTGTCTGTTTCTAAATACCGCGACAGGGCATCCGAATGTCTGAGATTGGGGGGTCTGTTGACTTCGGTCAGGCAGGCGGCTGACCTTCCTCTTTGGTCAGCGTCATAGGAACGGCGCTAAGATAGCCCGCACGGTTAAGTCGATTTAAGACGTCTTTCAATGATAAGGCCGTCTCGCTGTTCGTTCGCTCAAACCAAGCGCAGACTCGTCTTTGGGGCCGACTTTCAGTTCGAACGAGTTGCCAGCCTAATTTGTAAAGTTTCTTCTCGGCGCGTGATAATAGCCAATCTGCCAAACAGATCTTCAGTTGATTAACGTCTTCACAATCGAGGTTATCGATTTCCCGGTTGTTTCGACGAGTGCTGACCATCCATGCCGTTACTGTAAGTAGGACGATGACCAGCGCGATCACGATTTCATATAAGGTCATTGCTGCTCGCCTGACGAATGCACTTCTAGGCTATCGATCCGTTACAATGTCCGCAACGAGGTCGGATGCAAAATGGCCGCTTGCCGCATAAGTCGCGTCGAAAGCTGCCGATCTGGAAACGACCGGGTTCAAGCCCCCTGCGGCAACGCGGTTTCTGCAGGCGGTTGGCTGATGTCGGCGCTCGCGACTTCGTCGGTATGCACCTTGAATTCGATCAGTTTGGCGTTGCCGAACGCGGTCGTGATCGCGGCATCGGTAGCATCGCGGCCCCGGGCCATGGTGATGCGGCCTATGCGGGGGCGATTGTGCCTTGCGTCGAGGGCATACCACCGGCCGCCCAGATAGACCTCGAACCAGGCTGAGAAATCCATCGGTGCGTCGATCGGATCGATGCCAATATCGCCCAAGTACCCGGTGCAGTAGCGGGCGGGAATATTGACGGCCCGGCATAGCGTGATCGCCAGGTGTGCGAAGTCGCGGCACACGCCGTAGCGTTCGATGAAAGCCATACGGGCCGTGCGCTGGTCGTCAGCCTTCATGTAATCGAATGATAATCGGTCATGCGCCGCATCGACGAGCGCCTGTACCCTGGCCCAGCCCGGAGCAGTCGACCGGGCAATCTCCCAAGCCTCGTTCGTCAGCAGGCTGACTTCGCAATAGCGCGAGCTCATCAGATAGATCAGCGTTTCGGGCGGCAGATCCTTGATCAGATGCTGCTGCGCATCGGTCACGACCGGATCGGATTTGCCGCTGTCTTCGATTACGAAATCGTTGCGGATCGTAATGCCGCCCTTCGGTATGACGAAGCGCGTGGCCCGATTGCCGAAATGATCGTTGAAATGCTCGATGGGAACCTGCGGCTCTACTTTCAGCCGGTCCGGCGTCAGCAAGTCGGCTTCGCGTTCGGGCCTTACATTGAGGAGCGCCACCACCGGCACGTCCTGGTCGGTTTCGAAGGCGATATCGTACCCGGCCCTGATCAGCATGTTGGTTGCTCCGTCGTTTCGAAATCGGGATGTTCGGTATCCATCCCGATGTGCTTGATGCGCACGTCGACATCCATGTCGATCTGGCTGCCCTTCTGGCCTAGCCACGTTCCCGAGAGCGGCCTGGCCTGTTGCGGATCGCGGGCGACCGCAACGCGGATGAGCCCGCGATTGCCGATGATGGCATTCGTCGGATCGAACTCGATCCATCCCGATCCGGGTAGGAACACGCGTACCCAGGCATGGGTGCTGTGCCCGCCTATCCGCGCGCCCGAACCTGCAGGCGTATAGGTATAGCCCGACACGAACCGCGCGGCGAGGCCAAGGGCGCGTACTCCTTCCATCATCAGCACCGCAAAATCGCGACACGTGCCGCCGCCTTTCGAAAGGGTGAAAAGCGGGGTCTGGATGCCCTTTTCCTCGCGCCGGCTATAGGAAAAGTCGCGCTTGATCGTTTCGGTCATGTCGGTGAGCAGTTCAAGCGTTGGTCGCGATCGACCGCAGGGAAGGAAGCCGTGTGCCCAGCCATCGATGGTGCGATCGGGATCGGGGTATTGCCGCTCGATCGAACGCAGCAGGTCGGGCATGTCGGCGGCCGAATAGGTGAACGGATAGGTTGCTGCGTAATCCTCGACTGCGATGGCTTCCGGCTCGGTGGGGATATGCTCGACTTCGGCAAAGCCGCGGACTTCCAGCGTTTCCGCCCGCGTCGACGGAGCGAAAGTGGCGATGGCCACCGCGTTACCGAACACATCCTGCAACCAGCGGAGCCGCTCGGGCTCGGGGCTTATCGTCAGTTCGGCGGCCAGCAGCCGCTGGTCGAAACTTTCGCGTGGGCGAACGAGGATGCGATGCTCGCCAAAGGCCACGTCCCGCAGATAGCGATAGCGTGTGACATGATTGATCGATACTGTCGGCATTTCGCAAAGCAGCTTTTATGGCGATACATGGCGACAACAATCTGTTGGGACCATACGATCCCGAACCGGTCGTGATTTCCGGATCGGCCACAGTGGAAAGCCGCATCCTGCTGCTGGGCGGCCAAGCGAGAGGCGCCAATCCGACAGGTCTGAACGGCATTTTCAGAAGGAGTGTACCTCTGGCAAAAGCCGCGGTGCAGGGTAGGGGAAGTGGATGCCCCGAGCCAAGTGACCAGCCAACCCGTTTCGGTATTTCCATTCTTTGCCGGAAGTGATCCGACTGGTCGTTATGATGTATGTCCGCTCTCCGCTTTGCTCCGGAACGTCGAAGATCTCCTGTCCGAACGCGGCATCGACATATGTCATGAAACGGTGCGGTTGTGGAACAGGTTTGGTTCAATGTTCGCGGCTTATCTGCAAGACCACGCAGGTGTGGCTCGTCCGCCCCGCCGAAGACATGGCAAAGCACTGACTTGGAAATCACGGATTTGCCTTCTGTAGGCCTTTCGCGCAAATCTACGGGTAAAGCGCGATCGCGGGAAATACGGAACGCGGCCGCGCCACCGGCAGTGGAGCAGGTCAGGAGGCGCAAGCGTGCCAGGCTGCGTATGATGTTGGCCGCAAATCCCCTGACTTCCACTGCGCATCGCCAGCGCCGGCTTGCGTCAATGGTTGTGTCCTGCCGCCGGCGTCGCCGATCATGACCTGAACAGGCGAGTGGTGAGGGATCGAATAGGTAGCAATTCTTTCGAGAAGGCATCCATGCTGCTCAGCCCCAGCATGGGTTCTTGCCTGGTTTCCACGCGATCGAGCAGCCCGCGCTTGGCACCTGCGGCTGCGGGGCGGGCTGGCCAGCCAGCACGGCATCCGCGGCGCGGCGCAGATCTTCGCCGGTAACGGGCAGCGTGTTGCGATACGGCTCGGTGCCAATCATGGGCGGGTGGCCCAGCTTCGGTCGGCTTGGATCGAATTGGCCGCAGTAGGCCAACTTCATCTCGCCATCGTAAAGAAAGAAATCGGGTGTGCAGATTGCGCCATAGGCCAGTGCCACATCCTGCTCGCTATCGTGGAGGTAAGGGAAGGGGAACCCTTTATTTTGCGCCAGTTCTTGCATCTTTTCCGGGCTGTCCTCGGGGAATTCCGTGGGGTCGTTGGCCGAAATTGCGACGATCTGCAGACCCTGGGGTATATATTCCCGGGCAAACTCCAAAAATCCATCAAGTAAATGCAGCACAAAGGGACAGTGATTGCAGATAAACGCGACAAGCAGGGCCTTGTCGTGGGTGAACTCAGCCAGCCTGCGGACTTCACCGGTGGTGTCTGTCAAGGCGAAGGGTCGAGGCGCGGTGCCGTAATCGATCTGTCGGGAAAGTTTCAGCATACAGGCAATGTTCCTCAAAATAGAACCGGTATTCTGATAATGTTAGCGATAGGTGTCAATTGGAGAGAACGGCACTGTCAGAACGATGGTATCTCTGCCAGAAGCCGCGGTGCAGGGTAGGGGAATGCCCCGAGCCAAGAAACCTGCCAGCCCGTTCCCGGCGAGATGATGAACCGCTGGCGTGCCCTCGATCACGAAGGTGAGGTATTTGAAAGCTACGTAACGAAGACCAGGTCGCTTTACGATTGTCCGCTTTCGATCTCTGTCGACGGATAGCTGCCGAGCGAACTACACGAAACGATGGCCCGCCAAGGTGTTGATCCATTGCTCTTGAACGCGTGGCTATCGGCTCGCTCGATCGCACGCGGATTGCCGATGCCGGTCCCGGAATACGGGGGCTTTCGTATTGATACAAACTCGAATGGCGAAATCGCGCGCTGGGTTTTTCCGAAACCTGAGCCCGGTTTGCAAACGCTTCGTCGGATCATCAACGAGCCAGGCTATCTTATGAAGCTTTGCGGTTCAGCCGACGAATTAGACACGTTGCTACCGGTGCGATGGACGGACGCCTCACTCCCCTGGCTACTTCATGCACGCGCCGGTCGAGCCACGCGCGAGCAGGCTGATGTTTTCATCTGCGATCGCATCGTAACGCAACCTGGGCATGGTAGGAAAGGTCTGGCCCAAGTTCTGATGGCAGAGCTTTCTGCAGCGCGGCAGGTTGACGACAAGCCGCAGGTGCTCGTTGCAACAAAACCCGGCCGAGTTCTTTATACTGCATTGGGGCGGGAGACGGTTTCGCCCTATTCTACAGCGTCAATCACCAGACCCTAAGTTCGCTGTTTGCGTTCACTGGATCGCCGTCGACCTTCGACGATGGGGGCGTTTGCTGACCGGCCATTTTTGGAACCGTGTGTGTGCTGGGGATGGCGGCGTCAGGCATTCTGCTCACGGCCCATCCATGCTCTGACCGCAATTGTGAGCAATACAAGCCAAGGCGCGTATAAGGTTGATATTGTAGATAGATCGAGCGGCGGCAGGTAAAGCTTGCCAGCAAGGCCAAACCCGACCAGCCAAATTAGACCTGACAGTGCTAGCCAGATTGACAAACCAATGCTGAATACGGTGGCCTTCATATGTCCATGATGATGTTAGTCGCCAGCCTTCGCAAATAGGGTCGTATCCTGAATGGCAGCTTCCCGCATAAGCCTCCACGAAAGCTGCCGGTCTGCAAGCATCCCACAAAGGGCCTTCCGTTGGGAATAGCCCCTGCATAGGCCATCGTTTTGCAAACCGCTCAGTTGCAGCATTATTTCGATTCCGAGGTGCTCGTTGCATCCAGAATCACGCGAACGGTTTCCTCTGGCCGATCCCACATCGGAAAGTGTCCGCTATGCTCGAACCAGTGCAGCGTCGCTTCAGGGAAGGCTTTGATCGCGCGATCCGCCTGCTGCGGTAGACACAGCCGATCCTTGCGTCCCCATCCGATGACAACGGGCGCAGCCGTGTCCGCAGGGCCATCCTGCATTGCGCCGTTGGCGAGATCCTTCACAAGCGAATTGACGGTGCGCGTATCAGCCAATGACTTCAGTTCACGCGCAACGAATGCCGGATCGAGCGCCCACGGCCTTGCAGAGAGCTGGGCCATGAGCGCGGTCCGGCCTGCGACATTTCCGGTGATGGCAGAAAGCGCCGGTCGCAGCGCGCGAACCAAGGCAATCGATGGCGTTATGGTGGCTCTGAAAAACGTCCGCTCCCACCCTTGCCAGAAGCCGCCCGGATCCAGTGCGACAACCGCGCCCGCCTGGCCACGCCGCGCCATCTCGAGCACAAGGCGAGCACCCAGCGAGCTGCCAACCATATCGATACCTGTGAGGTTCTCCGCGCCGAGCCAGTCGTGCAAACTGCGCGCCAGCCCGTCAAACGTGCCGCTGTCGGCCTCTTCGGGTGTCTGCCCGTGGCCGGGCAGGTCCACGGCGATGACCTCCCTCACTTGAGAAAGCGCAGGCGAGATCGTGTCCCACGAGCCGCAGGTTGCCCCCAATCCGTGGACAAGGAGAAGGGGTTTTCCGCGCCCCGTGCGCGTGTGGTGCATGGTCATGTGCTCGTAACGCCTCACACCGACTTATGGGGCCGCGGATGTCTATATTTCGCAATTTGAGGCCAACAATGGACGGTCCGCTCGTGGCCCCAGTTTTTGATGTTAGGTTGCGAATACTGCGATGGCAGGTTTCGAGAAAAAGAATTGTCGAAAAAACGGGAGAGAATGGGGTGGGAAGCTGATAGTGAAAAGGCTAGCTTAAGCGGCATGAGAAGGGCGTGCTTCGTAATTCTGTTTTCGCTTGGTGTGATCACATCGCCAGCCACAGCGTCCGAGCTCGAAAGGCCGGCCAGATTCTGCGGCTATTCACCGATCATTGACGTGAGGCCCGGCGAAAAGATCACCACACTCCAAGGTGGCATCCACGGTGGTAGTTTCCGGTGGGACGGTGATTTTGGTTCGATTGTTGTTCGGGGGATCGGTTGGGCGAGTCGTCCTAATGGACGACTTGTGATGCAGCCAGCTGAAGGCCGCCCAGGCCAGTTTGCTCAACAAAGAAAAGACGGCAAATACGTCATCGCAATCTGGAACGGTCGGCAGGGAACTGCCTATTTCGAATCCTCCACTCGTTTCACTGTAGAACAACGAGCAGCAATAGAACGGGTGCGCTTGTTTCAAGAAGGCGAGGAACCTTCGGACTGCGATCTGCGAACGGTGTTTGTCTGGTCGACTGACCAGTAGCCGCCGACTTTAGCTAATGTCCGCAATTAGAGTCGTTTGACGAATAGCCGCTTTTTTTCGATCTGCGTCAAAAGCCGTCCATCCCCTGCTGGCCCGTTCGAACCCAGCCTCGAACGGCGATAAGTGGGCGGGTGGTTTGCCGACTGTCGACTTCTGGCTCGGGATAAGGGGAAAAGCGGCCATCTTCTGCGGGACCACCTTTGCTAAAAATGATCGAATTTCGGGAAAGGGGGCGTCAGCCCACGGCGATCTCGAACGTCGGCGCGTATGTAATCGGAAAGTTTACTGAGCGGGCAATGAAGCAGTAGCGGTGAACCTCGTGGTGGATCGTCTTTGCTTGTGAAATGTCAGTGCCATCGGCAACGACGATCGTCGGCCGCAAGGTGGCCCGGAGGAATTGGCCGGATCCATCCGCGTGGATCTCACCGACGCCAAGCGGATCATCGGTGTAGCGATGGACCACGATCTTGGACGTGCTGGCGAGGTGGAGATACCAGAGCATATGACAGCTCGACAACGAGGCCAGAAGAAGATCTTCCGGATTTGGCAGAGTCGGATCGCCACCCAGAAGCGGATCGTTTGAGCAATTGATAGTTGGCTTGCCGGGCGTCACCAAGTCCCAGGTGCGATCGTAGCCGCGATAGGCCCGTGTGCCGTCTCCACGATTGCCGGTCCAATCGATGCGGCAGGTGTACTCGTGTTCCTTAGCCAACTCGCTTCACCCCCTTGTCGAACGGAAGTGCCCCCGCCGGGGCAATAGCACGGTCTTCGCGAATGGGAACTTTTGCGGTACGTTCGCCTGCGCTATCGCGCCGCCAATCGTCCGGTCCATCCTTTTCCCGGAATCTGTTCCCGAACGCCTTTCCCGAGATGGCTAGTTGAAAATTCTGAAACGGGAAAGATCGCGTTTACCGGATGGCCGGTTCCAGGCCGCCGTAATAACCTCTCGATCGACGGAGATGGGGTCGTGTCCGGAATGGCGGCTTTTCTATCGCCATGGGTCGTTGCGGTCATTCGGATGGAACAACGACACTGTTTGGACAGGGCGTAAAAATCAACAGCCCATCCTCGCCAACCAGCTCCACTTTGGCTCATAGGAGCGGAACACTATGTCATTGGCGCGTCCAGGGCGCTTGGGTTCGGTCAATGGTCATTTCGCCCCTGTAAGGCGCACATAGCGCCTTCGCCTCTTTGGGGTCACCTGCAAGCCAGCGCGTCCTGTCGCTTGGCGAAATCAGCACTGGCGAACGATCGTGGATGTCCTCTAGCGCGATGCAGGCATCGGTCATCACCATCGAATAGACCCGGCCCCATTCCGCGCTATCCCGCCATATGCCGGCGGCTGTAAAAATCGGTTGGTCGGGAAGGCTGAACCAGGTGCGCGTCTTGCTACCCTCGGCGCCTTCCGCTTCGGCAAAGGCATTGAGCGGTATCAGGCAACGGCGATTGACAAAGCTCGCCTTCCAGAACCCGCTGCCAAGCTTGTCGGTGCGCGTGTTATTTACAGGCTTTGGTTTCAAGGGCTGTCCCTGCTTGCCTTTAAGGGTCAAAGGAAAGCCCCATACCATGGAACGCAGGCTATCACCGTCGTAAACCAGGCCCGCTGTGCCGGGGTAGATCTCGCCGCTGACATTGCTTCCATGCGGAGCTGCGACGCCGAACATTTCGGCCACCTCTGTAACGGCGCTGGTCATGCGATACAGATTGCACATCAGCCCACGCTGGCCTGACCGCCGTCACCTGTCAAATCGAAGGCGTGTACGAAGTCGATCAATGCAGCGGTCATGCGCGCTCAGTGCAAGGTGGCCTACATCGGCGACCCTGTCGAACGAACCGACCGGCAAACGATGCCTGTCGCTTATGCCTGCTCCGCACTTTGCGCATACCAGTCCGCGTATATCGTGTTGCGTGCCATGCGGCGCGTCAGATCGGGCGCGCCGTCGGACCACCAGACTGGCCCCCGCTCACCCAGCGCGGTCTTGGCCGCATCGACCTGAGCACGCGCATCGGACACGTTCTCACTATCGCAACGCAATGCTTGTCCCACGGCACGGCGGGCATCCATCAGTCGGTCGACGAGTTCCTGCCGCCGCGCGTCCGACAGCCGCGGATCGGACCGTCGCCATAACCGCCCCCGCACGACGATATAGCGTCCGTCCGGCGTGACGAGGGGATCGGCTTTCACCAAAAGCGACTGCCCGGAACGCCCTTGAACGGGCCGGCCACGGATGAGGTGATCCAGCCTCCATAGAAATCGCCCGGTTGCGGGGTTGCCCGTTCACCATCGACATAACAGGCATCCATCGCTCCGGGATAGAAAGCCACATGGTCGCGCAGGATCTCGAACGATGCCGTCGGGTCAGGGTAAGACCAGGCCGCGCTCTCGCGCCGCTCTGCGCCCGCGATGACATCGAAATATCGGGCGATGCCTTTCCATTCGCAGAAGCTCGTGCCGCCGATTTCTTCGAGCACGCCGAGTTCGATGCTATCGGGCGGGAGATAGTACGTGGGCGGGTGGCTTGTTTCGAGTGTGCGAATTGCGCGTCTGGTATCGGCGATGATCTGGCCGCCGAGCACGATCTGAATATGGGCGGCGGCGGGTTCGGCGATGGCAGGGCGGGGATAGCTCCAGACGCTCTCCTGACCTGGGCCGACGGGATCGGGTGTTACAGGCTTCATAGGGCATCAACGCTTTCACGCCGAAATGGTGTCACCGCGGTTTCAGCATAGACCGTTTTATAGACAGGGGCTGTCAGAATCATGGTCGGTGCAGGGTAGGGGAAGGGAATGCCCTGAGCCAGGAAACCGGCAAACCCTTTCCGGTATGTTCATTCTTCGCCGGAGGTGATCCGGCGGGTGGCGATGCTGGACGTTCGTTTCCCGCTGTCTTTGCGGGTCGTCGAAGATCTTCTGTCGGAACGTGGCATTGATATCTGCCACGAGACGGTGCGGCTCTGGTGGAACAGGTTTGGTCCGATGTTCGCAGCGGACATTCGCCGCTAGCGGATCGCCGAATGCGGGGTTTTCGTCATCGGCACTGGCACTTCGACGAGATGTACGTCCGCATAAATGGCGAGATGACGTACGTCTGGCGTGCCGTCGATCGCGAGGGTGAAGTTATTGAAAGCTATGTTACCAAGACCAGGGACAAAGCCGCCGCTCTGCATTTCATGAGGAATGCACTGAAGCGCCACGGCTCTCCACACGTTATGACGACGGATGGTCAGCACTCCTACAAGGCTGCGATGACCGAGGGCGGATACTGTGGTAGTCCTGATCGGGCCCAAGGACATCGCTTGGCCCGGCACGCCCTTGCGGTCCGACGAGCCGCTGGTGAGGCTCGACGCATTGCAGGATGGGGTGCGCTGCCTGATCGCACTGCCGGAGCTTGGCGCCGCCCGCATGATCCTCTCCACGATTGCCCCCTTTTTGGCGATGCGCTGCCCGGCACGCCGATGGATGGCGATTACTGGACGCCCGAAAAGGACGCGCCGCGCCCGGCGTTCAACGACTGGCTCCACGCCCATCACGGATTGGCCACCCTGTTCGATCTCGATCGCCTGCTCGCCCATCCGCTTCCGACAGCGGCGACCGGCTTCCGGGCGCGCGGGGCAACCATGCGATTGCCGATGCGTTGGTGACACTCATCCACTCAGGAGACAGATATTGAAACTCGACCTATCCGGCCGTTCGGCCCTCGTCACCGGTTCCACCGCCGGGATCGGCTTCGCAGCCGCCAGAGCGCTCGCCGATTGCGGCGCGCGCGTGTTCGTCAACGGGCGCGATGAAGGCCGCACCGCCGAGGCTGCCGGGCGAATAGCGGCGGGCGCGCAGCCCGTGGCCGGCGATGTCGGCACGGCGGAGGGGTGCAAGGCGATCCACGCCGCCACCGGACCGGTCGACATCCTCATCAACAATGCCGGGATTTTCGAGTAGGCCGATTTCTTCGATACCGACGACGAGACATGGGATCGCCACTGGCAGATCAACGTGATGAGCGCGGTGCGGCTGTCGCGCGCCTATGCCCCGGCGATGGTCGACAAGGGCTGGGGCCGGATCGTGATGCTGGGCTCCGAAAGCGCGTTCAACATCCCGGCCGACATGATCCATTATGGCGTGAGCAAGACCGCCGACGTCGCCTTTGCGCGCGGCCTCGCGAAGCGGCTGGCAGGGACCGGGGTGACGGTCAACTCGGTCCTGCCCGGCCCGACGCTGTCCGAAGGTCTGGAAGACATGCTCGCCGACCAGGCCGCGCAAAGCGACAAGCCTTTGAAAGAGGTCGCCGCCGACTTCGTGATGGAGAACCGCCCGACCTCTATCATCCAGCGGGCGGCGAGCGTGGAGGAGGTGGCCAGCATGATCGCCTATGTCGCATCGCCGCTGTCCAGCGCCACGACCGGCGCGTCCCTGCGCGTCGATGGCGGCGTGGTGGACAGCCTCTAACGCCGCACGCGCTCAGCCGGCGAGGATGGCCTGCGCCAGTTGCTGGGGATGCGTCAACGCGATCATGTGCGGCGCATCGGGAATGACGGTGACGTCGTCGGCGAGCCGTCGCATCAACTCGGGCGGGGTCGAGCGGTCGACCTCGCCCGCGATGATCGACACGGGCGGATCCAGCCGGTCGAGCCTCTCTTCCAGCGCAAGCGTCGCCAACACACGCCATGCCGCGGCCCATTCCGCGACCGATGACGCGCGCACGCAGTTTCGCGCGTAGCGGACCGGCCAGTCGTTGCGCGTGAGATCGGCTGTCCGAAACCAGCGCGTCAGGCTCGGGATGATCTGCGCTTCCAGCCCCTCGTTCTAGGCCGCCTGTGCGCGCTCCTCGAAGGCGGGGAACGACCATGCCGTCGCCGCGATCACAGTCAGGCCGCGGACCAGATCCGGCCGTTGCAGGCCCAGTTCGAGCGCGATCGAACCGCCCAGCGACAGGCCGGTGACATGCGCCCGCGCGATGCCGAGCCGTTCGAGCAGGTCCGCGACATCCGCCGCGTAATGCGCCAGATCGGCGACATGCGGCGCGCCTGCCGCTGCGCCGAAGCCCCTGAGGTCGATGGCGATGACGCGGTGGCGCGCGGTGAGATGGGGAATGACGTCAGACCACATGCGCCAGTCCAGCCCCAATGCATGGAGCAGCACCATCGGCGGTTTCTCGCCGCCGCTGTCGAACAGTGCGGTCGTGTGGTCACGCAGCGCCAAGGGGCGCGCGGTGAGCAGGGTTTCCCCGCGTTCGGCGGCGACCTCTTCGACGATGCGCGCCATCGTCAGCGCGCGCGGATAGCCGGCATAGACCGAAACGTGCTCTGCGCTGGCCATGACTTCGCCGGGCGACAGGCCGCAATCGAGGGCGAAGCCGATATGCGTGCGCAGCTGCGCTTCGCACCCACCCAGCGCGCCGAGCATGGCGATCGTCTCCAGCTCCCGTTCACCAACACCCAGCGCGGCATCTGCGATGACCGACCCGAGCGCATGGGTGACCAGATTGTCCGCCAGTCGCCGGGAGCGGGCGGCGGTGGCGGACAGGATTTCCTCCATCGCGCCGCCCGTGACCCGGCGCATCGCCAGCGCGCCGATCCGGACCGACTGGTCGGTGGCGGCGAACGGGCTCATGCGTTCACACCCTTCATCCCTTCGGCGGTGTAGCGCTCGCCCACGAAGGTGCCGGGGGCATAGGCGTTATCGAGCCGGTCGATCTCGTCGGCGGACAGGGTCAGGCTGGCTGCGGCGATGTTCTGTTCGAGATAGGCCAGACGCTTGGTGCCGGGAATCGCGAACGCCCCCTTGGCCAGCACCCATGCCAGCGCGACCTGCGCCGGGGTTGTCTCGCGCCGGTCGGCAATGGCCGAAAGGGTTGCGAGGCGGGCCCTGTTCGCCGCCAGCGCGTCCTCGCCGAAGCGCGGCGCCTGCCGGCGGAAATCGTCTTCGGCGAGAGTTTCGCGGTCGATCGCGCCGGAAAGCAGGCCGCGGCCGAGCGGACTATAGGCGACGAAGGCCACACCCAGCTCGCGGCAGGTGGGCAGGACGTCGGCCTCCCTGTCGCGGGTGGTCAGCGAATATTCGCTTTGCACCGCGGCGACCGGATGGACCGCGTGGGCGCGCCGCAGGGTGTCGGCGGAAACCTCGCTCAGTCCGATGCGTGCGATCTTGCCCGCGGTGACCAGATCGGCGAGCACACCCATCGTCTCCTCGATGGCGCGACCGGCCTCGGCGCGGTGGACGTAATAAAGGTCGATCCGGTCGATGCCGAGCCGCGTCAGCGACGCATCGCAGGCCTGCCGAATATAGTCCGGGCTGTTGTCGATCGTCCGCGCATATTCGCCCGGCTGCTTGCGGATGCCGAACTTGGTCGCGACGAAGGCCTCTGCGCGCCCCTGCCTCAGGAAGCGCGCGAGCAGCTCTTCATTATGGCCATTGCCGTACACATCGGCGGTATCGAACATGCGAACGCCCAGCGCGTAGGCGCGGTCGAGCACCGCCAGCGACTGCGCGTCGTCGGTCTTGCCGTAGAATTCGGACATGCCCATGCAGCCCAGGCCAAGCTGGGGGAGTTGCGGACCGTCGGTGCCGAGGGGAAGCGGGGGGATCATGATGAAAGGCTCCTGTTTGGGTCTGGGCGCCATTCTAGGCTTTTCGCAGCGCTGCGAAATTGCATGCTTTTGCACGCCTCCCGTGCAAGAACGATCAGATGGACTGGGATGATCTCCGCATTCTCGCGGCGCTGGAGCGCGAGGGATCGCTGGCGGCCACCGCGCGGCGGCTCGGCGTGAACCACGCGACCGTCTCGCGCCGCATTGCCGCGCTGGAGGACGATCTGGGGCAGCAGCTGATCCGCCGTCTCGCGCGCTCGACGCCGCTGACCGAAAAAGGGCGGGAAGTCGCGGCCATCGCGCAGGAGATGGAACACAGCGCGCTGAAGGTCGCGCGGGCAGGCTACGCCGCGCACGGCACGCTGACCGGGACGGTGCGCCTCTCCGCGCCGCCCATTCTCGTGAGCGAGGTGATCATTCCGGCAATGGGCGCGATGCGCTCGGCCCATCCCGACCTGCGGATCGTGCTCTCGGGCAACTCGCATATTGCCTCGCTCGATCGTGGGCAGGCGGACCTGGCCGTGCGAATGGTCGAACCCCAGGGGCAGCAGAACATCGTGCGGCGGATCGGGCAGGTCGATTTCGCCCTCTATGCAACCGCGCCGATCGCGAAGCAGCCGCCTGCGGAATGGCGCTTCATCGCCTTCGACGAAACGCTCGCGCATGTCGCTCAGCAGCGGTGGCTGGAGGAATATGCGGGCGACCGGCCGCTCGACCTTTGACGAGCGATTTCCCCTCGCAATTCGCCGCCGCGCGCGCCGGACTGGGGGTCGCTTTGCTGCCCTGCATCATGGGCGATGCCTGCCCGGACATCATGCGCGTGGCGCCGGAGCAGCCCGAAAAAAGGCCGGTCTGGTTGGTCATTCACGCGGACCTCCACAATGCACCCGCCGTGCGCGCCGTCTCCGATTTCCTGATCAACGTCTTTGGGAAGGGTTGCTGAGAACCGCGGACCTATTTCGACAGCAAACTCCTGTTCGCTGGTCGTAAAGACGCAAGCTTGCTCAATGTTTCCTATCAAAACCGGACAGTCGGCTCCCGGCCCAAAAGCCGTCGGATTGCCCTCAGGCGGCCTTTTCCAGAGCTGCTTGGGCTGATGGATTTGTCTCGTCTCTACATACCTGGTTGCGCCCTTTCTTCTTGGCGCAATAAAGTGCCTTGTCCGCCTGTTCGAAGGCAGTCGTCATATCTTTTCCGGCCCCGAAACTCGCGACGCCGAAACTCGCGCTGAATGCTGCTTGTTCGCCAGTCGCAGGGTGACGGAATTGGTGGAACTCCAATCGGATTGCTTCGGCGATCAGAGCGGCTTCCTCCTGTGGCGTATCGACGAGAAGAAGGGCAAATTCCTCCCCTCCCAAACGGCCCGCATAGTCGCCGTAAAGCGTGAATATCGATGCAACGGTTCGGATGACATCATCTCCGACCTGGTGACCATAGGCATCGTTGACGCCCTTGAAACGGTCGATGTCGCACATGATGACCGAGCCCGTCCGGCCCTCGACCTGTTTAGCGACCTCATCGAACATTCGGCGATTGAAGAGGCCGGTCAGATCGTCGTGCTCTGCCTGATGCTTGTGTAGCGCGATGACGTTTGCGACGATTTTCGCGACCAGCAGAATGGCCAGACCCGCGGTCAGCAGGCTGAGCGCATCGATGAAAATGCTTTCGAAGATGTCGACGTTCATCACCTGTATCGGGGTCGGTTCGCCGAGCAGAAGGGGAAACATTGGAGCGCGGATCGCAACGCCGATCATCGAACAGATACAGAGAAGCAACAAGGCGTTATCGATTAGGTTTCGGTCGCGCTGGCGCATCTGGATCCGGATTGCCTCGTAAAAAATGTAAACGCTAGCAGACTGGAAAGGAATGCATTGATAGAAAATGGGCGCGCCCGCTGGGATCATCACCAGAGACAGCCCTATGAGGTAAGCAAATATCCTGAGCTGCCTGCCGTTCGCGATTTCGAGCTTGAGGCTTTGCCGGATGGCATTGCCCCCAAAAAGATAGGCCAAGGGAACCAGCAAGCTCATGGCGGCGACCCCAAGGTCGGAGTGAGCCGCATAGCGGAAGACGAGCGTTTCCAAGCCGACGCAAGCAAGCGTCGCAGCAAGCCAGGCCAACGCCGAGCCAGCTTTCAAGGCGATGTGAATAGCGAGGCAGATGGCGGCAAGCGCGCTGAGTAGACCGAACACGACGAGGTGGAGGTCCACCAGAATTTGCATGAATGCCCCCAAAATTCGACTAGGATTGTCGTCTAGCCGAAAAGCTTAAAGGCAATGTTACTGTCAATCAAATCGCGAGCGGATCCGGCTGCGGTGAGGATGCTTCTGGATTACTTCATGACCGGAGAAGCTGTGACGACAGCTTTCGTTGGATCGAGACCGAAAGCTGCCTGTCATAACCGCAACCGGGCCGGGATTTGCCGTAGTGGGGACGCCTTACTGTGGCTTCCGCGTTCTCGTTTGCCCGGCCAAGCGGCACAGCACTGTCAGAAGGATGGTAGCTCTGGCAAAAATCTCGGTGCGGGGAGGGGAAGCGGATGCCCCGCGCCAAGAGACCCGGTCCTCCTGGCCGTGCCGCCACATCTGCCATCCCCGCACCTCGCCGTCGACGGGATCAATCTCCCCAACGGCTTTCGTGATCATCAGGGCCGTTGAAAAATGGCCAGGGCGTGAAACGGTTAGGCCCCAGAATATCTGGCCTTGGCAATGTGACATCGCCCGATGCCGCCCATTCCACGCCACGTGCCAGAAGGACCAGATAGTCCAACCGCCGAAACGTGTCGACGTCATGGCCGGGCATGATCGTAAATGCACGACCGCGACCATACTCGTTGATCCAGGCAACGGGCTGCGGTTTGCCAATGTTGGGGAGCTGCGTAATGTCGCCCTGCGGGACAGGAACAGTCGCCTTGTTCGGCCAGTCTGCGCGCCGATACCATTCGATGTCATCGTTCACGGTCATGAGCACCTTCGCCCCCGGGAACACGCGCGCGCCCACCAGGAAGTCGTCACCGGTGAAGAATATCTCCGGCAGGAGGCCCTCGGTGATCGGATGGGCCGTTGTGTCGACCTGTCCGATGAAATCAAGTGTCGGCGCCCTGCGCAAACCATCATCAGCACTCACGCTACCGCCACGGATCTTGTTGTATTCATCCGGCCAACCCCAGTCCTCTTCCTGAACCGAGGAACTGTGAAACCAGACGATACCTTTGCCCTTGTCTTTCACGAACTGGATAAGCGCCTGATCCACCCGCGGACCTACGCCTTCGGCAGGCTCCACATAGTTATCGCGCCCTTCCCGGGAGATAATAACCGCATCGTATCCTTCGAGCATTTCGGTTCCGATAGCATCGAAATCCTCGATAACTCTTACCCGGAAACGTCCGGTGTCCTCCAGGACCGTTGTCAGGAGATTGCTGTGAAAACGGAAAGTGCGATTTTCGTTGTCGTGTTCTTGGCTAACCCGGCCCGCGGCAATCAGAATGTTGAGCTTGCGTGCCTTGGTCGGCGCGGGTTCTTCCTGAATTGACGCCATAGCTTCGACAGAGGAACCCTGATCGGGTGCAGGCTGCGCATCCGCTTCTCCATAGAACGGCAGAGAACACGCAAGTGCAGTTATCCCAAGCATAAGTCGAAAATGCATATCAGCCTCTCCAAAACACCCAAAAACGATTTTTTATTGGAACCGTGGTTCGTTCAAAAAGACGACAAACCAACGCATGCCGGCGATCGGCGGATAGCCGCAGTATCCGCGATACCTCGGAAATATTCGGCAAGGTATCGCGGCAAGTGGGCGCTTGGCTCGAAGTCTTTCTGCCGAAAGGCTATCAGTCAGTCCGTAGTGGAACAAGTATTTTCATTCCATTCTTTCACAGCGGATGGCGGAGCGGTCTCCCGAGGGGGCGTGGACAACTTGAGCCAGTACCTGGCGGTGGCAAGATGGACCATTTCGAGGAAGCTGTTGCGAGTTGGTCGTAACGGGTAGCGATAGCGCGGTTGATCCGAGGTGGACGCCCGCAACACGCGTTTGGCGGCATGATTGGCCGGACCGCCGAGGCGGCGTGAGAGGTGGCATTGGTAGGCGCCGATGGGCTGTTCTGCGAAGATGTTTCTCGGCTTTTGAGGTGGCTCCTCGGATCTCAGGCGCGCCTATCACCGTGGAGACACGCGGTTCGTGGAAGATCAAGCGGTCGAAGTTGTCTATGAGGTTGGCTAGCGTGAGTTTGGCTTGCGCCCTGGCAATGCCGATGGTGCAGATGAAGAGCCCATAGTGGTTCTTCTGGTGGGCGGAGACATGCTCAACCCGGGCGCGCAAGGCTGACTTTGCAGCATTGGCGCGCGGCATGCGTTCTGGCATCCCTCGCCTTTGGGGCTTCAGGGTTCAGCGCGCATCCGATAGAGTATGCTGAGCCTGGAACACCAGCACCCTGCACATCGTAACCGGATCAACCGGTAGCCGACCGCTCTCGGCTCGGTCGCTATAGCCAAGCCGCCGGGGTCAAAAGCGGCCAGAAGCGCGCGAACTCCGCCGTGGCAGCAGATCCTCGATCGGTTCCCCATCCGTGCTCAACCGCGCAAGGTGTTCCGCCCGTGCAAACGGGCTTTTGGCTGCATCGAAACTCTTCGTCCAATGCACGCAATGAATCATAATCCGCACGTCGACGGGAGGGGTTTTTGCGGGTGTCCGGATGCTCTCCCAAGCCTATCCTGCGACAATCAGTTCGATGTTCTTGTCTTCGAGCATGGCGCAGATCTCGCCCTTGATGTTTGCATCGGAGACCACCGTATCAATTTCATCGAGTCCACACACGATTGCTCCCGAAGACGCTTCGAATTTGTGGCTGTCGACAAGCACGACGATCTTCTCTGCCCGCTTTATGAATCGGCGCTGCGATGCGACCAGCACGGTATCGGTTTGCGCGATGCCTTGCGGACCGATCGAGGCGGCACCCATGAACAGCTTGCTCGCGTGAAAGCGGGGCATGGAGTCCTCTCCGCCCGGAGCGAGAATGATATTCTGTTCGCGGAAGATAGTTCCGGATGGGACCAGCAACGTCGTACCTTCCTGCGGAAGCAAGGCGTTCACGATGTGAAGCGAATTGGTCAGGACCTGAAGGCCAAGCCCGGAAAGATGCGGACACATGTGGTAGGTCGTCGATCCGCCATCAATGATAACGCCTTCGCCCGCTTCGCACAGGGCCGCAGCCGCCTTTCCTATGGCGCGCTTCGCAGCGAGGTTCTGCGCAATTGATTTCTCGAACGGCGTCCCGCGCAGGCTCAGCGTCGGGACTTCGCTATCGCCTTCGCTTCTTGTCGCCCGCGCGCCACCATGGACGCGCGAGAGCAGGCCTTGCTCCTCCATCCGGCTGAGGTCACGCCGAATGGTTGCAGGGGACGCATCCAGGTTCGCTTCAAGGTCGCGGTAGGAAACGAAGCCGCTCCGGCCAAGCGCCGCCAGTATCGCCTCCTCCCGCTCGGTCGCGTGCATGGTGATTATCCCTATCCTGCCTGTTGTTCATACTGAATGTCTTCCAACGATTTGCCCGCATTGTTCGGCGCCCACAACCATCCGACAAACGCGCTTATCGCGAGGAACCCGGTCAGGATCCAGGCGAGCACCGTGAAATCGGCAGACGCAAGCATCGGCACGAAGAAGCTGAAAACACCCAGCGTAATGCGCACCACGGCAAAGCATAGTCCCTGAGCGGTGCTGCGCAGCGCAGTGGGGAACATTTCGGCGCTCCACAACTGGAAGAAACTCTGCGCACCAAAGCCCTGGAAAAAGCCCAGCAGGAACACATGCAGGATCACCACCGGAACGGTGAGCGGAAAAATCGCCAGCAGGCTCATTCCCACCACCTGCATAAGGGCGGATACCATGAACATCGTCCTGTGGCTCACCTTGTCGACGAACTTCATGAAGATGAAATAGTTGGCGACCATGCCGAGGAAGAAATTGAGGCATTGAAGCGCGATACTCTGGGAATGGGTGGCAACGCCGAGGGTTTCCATAAGGTAGGGGAAGAACAACCCGTTGGTGCCCGCCCACAGGTTCCAGAACCCGTAGATCCCGACCAGGCCTGCGATGGAGACGAGATAGCGTCCCTTGAAAAGGGCGGAGACGGGGGGAGGGGAGTAGCTCGCGTGCTGCGTTTCCTCCCACCGGCGGCTTTCGCGCATCTTGCGGCGCAGGAACGTAAGACCGAGGGCGACGAGGACCAGATGTGCGAAGACAAGGCGCGCGCCAAGCTCGCCAAGCCCCAAGAAATCGGTAAAGAAAAGGCTCATCAGCAGCACGACGACAGGGCCGAGGTTCCACAATATCTGCGCGACCCCCGAATGCTTGCCGCGCCGCGTGTCGGGCGCTTCCTCGGCAATCAACGACCAGCTGGCCGGTATATCCGCACCCACAGCAAGGCCGACGATGATGAAGCCCAGCACGATCATCCACGGTGCCACCGCAAAGACGAGGATGCTCATACCCAGGGCATAGACCAGCATATCGTACTGATAGATGCGCTTGCGGCCCAGCCTGTCGCAAAGCCAGCCGCCGATCATGGCACCCACGCCCGCGCCGATAGCATTGGGTCCGAAGGCGGCTATCAGGCCAAGCAGCTTATCCGAAAGCCCATACATACTCTGCCACAATGCCAGCGCAGCGGCGCCCGAAACGATCGAACCACTGTCGATGTAGTTGGCAAGGCCGGCAAGGATCGTGCCCTTCCAGTTATCCTTTTCGATATGCGGATCGTCGACGATCTCTACCTGGCTCATGAATCCCCTCCCCGTGCGAGAACTGTTCTGTCGATTTGATCGATTGAGGTTGTGCCGGTGAGCGCCATGGCAACACGCATCTCGGCTTCGATAAGGTGAAGCACGTGGCGCACGCCTGCCTCGCCGCGTCCGCCGAGCGCGTAGACCCAGGGGCGCCCGATCAGCACGCCATTAGCGCCCAGCGCCAGCATTCGCACCACATCGAGGCCGGAGCGCACCCCGCCATCAGCGAGTACGGTCATGTCGCCCCTCACGGCATCGGCAATCGGGGGGAGGGCACGGGCAACCGAAAGGGCGCCGTCGAGCTGCCTGCCTCCATGGTTCGAGACGACAATCCCATCTGCGCCCAGCTTTACCGCTTCGCGTGCATCATCGGGGTCGAGGATGCCCTTGATCACCAGCGGGCGGTCCCATTCCGAGCGGATGAAGTCGAGCGTCTGCCACGTAACCGAGGGATCGAAATTGCTGCCGAGCCAGGCGAGAAAATCCGATATGGGGGCATCGGCGCCCATGACCCCCGCCACGTTGCCCAGCGACAGCGGGCGCCCCATGACGCCCACGTCCCACGCCCAGCGCGGCCGCTTGAGCACTTGCCATGTGCGGCGCATCGCGCCCTTCAGATTGTCTGCGCCCGACAGTCCGGAGCGAACATCGCGATAGCGGCTGCCGGGGAGCGGCAGGTCGACGGTGAACATCATCACCGGGCAATCGACGGCCTTCGCGCGCTGGATCATCTCGCGCATGAAGCCCCGGTCTCGCAGCATGTAGAGCTGAAACCAGATCGGCCTGGATGCAGCGGCCGCCACTTCCTCCATCGAGCAGGCAGAAACCGTGGAAAGCGTGAAGGGCACACCTGCGCTCTCGGCTGCACGTACGGCCTGGCATTCGCCGCGCCGCGCGTTGAGGCCTGCGAGCCCGATGGGCGCGAGTGCAAGCGGCATGGACAGCATCTGCCCGAACAATTGTGTCGACAGGTCGATCCGGGAGACATCGCGCAGGATCCGCTGGCGCAGCGCGATTTGCGCAAGGTCGCTCGTGTTTCTGCGTAGCGTCACCTCGCCATAGGAGCCGCCGTCGATATATTCGAACAGGAAATGCGGCACCTTGCGGCGTGACAGTTCGCGATAGTCGGTAACGGAAGCCGCGATCATCGGATAGTGCCGATGCGCGCATGCCACGCCGCCTTGTATGCGGTCAGGTCTTCGGACAACGGTTCGACGCGCTGCAGTTCGCCATCAGGCTGGAGCGAAGGGTCGATCAGGCGAAGGGCGCCAAAGCTCACGTCATTGTGAGCATTGGCCGTGTAGATCGTCATGTCCGGACGCAGCGATGCGAGGGCGCGGACGAAAACCTCGGCTTCGGCAAACCGCCCTTCGATCAAGAGACGGTCCCTGGATCCGATCAGGTCAAGCGAGACGTCGGCTAGCAGCGCGGCGTAGATGCAGGCTCCGGCGCGGCGGGCGTACCAGTCGTCAGGCCTGTCGACCCATCCTCCCTTGCATGCGGGGAAGGGGCCGTTGCCGGGCACGAGCGTGGGCAGGACCATGGCCTGGCTCTGGACCACGCCGCGAACTGCGGCGAGCAGATGCGGCTGGTCGGGCTTGATGTCGACGCGGCGGGTGTCGATCTCGATCAGGGTTTCAATCTCGCGCCCGCCCATGAAGCGGGCTGAGGGAACAGCCTGGCCATCGGCATCGACATTGACGAGACAATCGCGCCCTTCTCGCAGGGCCGTGAAGTCCTGGGGTTCTGCCGGGAGCCGCATGGCAATGAACCACGTGCCGGTGGATAGTACCGTCGCTTCGTTCCCGGCGATTTCGGGAAATCCGCGCGCGGCGACCAACGCCGCGTTGGAATCATGCAGTCCGGCAAGCACCTTAGTAGTGACGGGCAGACCGGTCTCTCGGGCGAGGCCGGGTTTGAGTGTGCCGACCACGTCGCCAGCCTTCGACAGCGGGGCAAATTTTCCGGCCCAGCCACGGCGCCGAGCCATGGCGGAAAATTCGCCTTTGGCAGGGTTCCAGAGGTCCGAATGGCAGCCAAGACTCGTGACTTCGCTCGTGGCCATGCCGGTCAGCAACCAAGCCCAGTACTGGGCATAGGGCATCAGGGTCGTATCCGCGAAGGCCTCCGGTGCGGCCTCCTCAAGCGCATGGAGTTGCGCGCCGAAGTTCAGGCCGGCAGCAAGAGCGGGAGACCCTGTTTCTGCAAAAGGATCCCGCTGCTGGCGATATGCAGAGAGCACCTCGGGCGGCAATGCCACCTCGTAATCGGGCGAAGCGAAAGCCGGCACGCCATCGCGGACGCCCGCGACTGCGGCACCGTGTGACACGGGCACGATATATTCGATGGGGTGGCCGGACCAGCGCTTGAGCGTCGCGATTGCCCAATCGGCTGTACCGGCGGTGTCGAGCAAGCCGTCAGCCGGCCCGTTCGCACGGGTAATGCGGTCGAGAATGCGGCCCTCGCGCGACCACAGGGTGAGCTTGCTCATCGTCTTACCAACATCAAGCACAATGGCGTAACCGCTGCTCAATCCCACTCCCTTTCTGCGTCGAAATGCGCATTGATGATTGTTGAATAGCGAAAATGATTGCTTGTGAAAAGTGAAAACGCTAGCCTGCGGCGCATGACCATGCAGACCACGCTTGCCGGAGAGGCCATTCCCTTCGCTATTCCTGGCTGCCGCTGGGACGATGCCGCTGCCGCTGAAATGAGTGAGCCCGAGCTTCTGCTATATCGCTCGAACCTGCTTGGCAGCGACCTCACCGTGACCAATTTCGGTGGCGGGAATACTTCGGCCAAGGTCATGGGGACCGATCCGCTCTCCGGCGAGCCGGTCGAGGTCTTGTGGGTCAAGGGCTCGGGCGGAGACATCGGCTCCATGACGCTCGATGGTTTCGCGACGCTCTACGAAGACAAGCTTCTCGCGCTCGAAAACCATTATGACGGCGAGCAGGACGACGACAAGATGGTCGGTTTCCTGCCGCACTGCACGTTCAACCTGAACAGCCGCGCAGCCAGTATCGACACGCCGCTGCATTCGCTGCTCCCCTATAAGCATATCGATCATGTCCATCCCGATGCGATCATCGCCCTGGCGGCCTCGTCCGGCGGTGAGGCGGCAACGCGGGAAATCTGGGGGGACGAAATCGGTTGGCTCCCCTGGAAACGTCCGGGCTTTACCCTTGGCGTCATGATCCGCGATTTCGCGAAGGCCAATCCGCAGGCGAAGGGTGCGATGCTGGCCGGGCACGGCATCATCTGCTGGGCCGATACGGCGAAGGATTGCTACGAGCAGACCGGGCGCCTGATTGCCCAAGCGGCAGAATATCTGAACGCCAGGCTTGCCGGCAACCCGGCCTTTGGCGGCGCGATCCACGATCCTGTGCCGGATCGCGCGGCCATCGCGTCCGATCTCATGCCGCGCCTTCGCGGCCTGATGACCGGTGACCGCCGGAAGATCGGCCATTTTTCCGATGACGCAGCGACGCTCGAATTCGTCTGCTCGAAGGATTTCGGCCGACTGGCGGCTCTTGGAACATCGTGTCCCGATCATTTCCTGCGCACCAAGATCGCTCCGCTTACGCTCGATCCGGCGCGATTGGATGACGACGATTATCTCGCGCAATCGCTGGCGGATTATCGCGACCTCTACGCCGCCTATTACGACCGCTGCAAGCGCGCCAATTCGCGGCCATGCGCGATGCCAACCCTGTGGTCGTGCTGGTTCCAGGCGTTGGTCGGATGACCTTTGCCAAGGACAAGGCTACGGCTCGTATCGCTGGCGAGTTCTACCTCAACGCCATCAACGTCATGCGCGGGGCCGAGGCCATCGGCGATTACATTGCGCTGGACGAACAGGAAGCCTTCGACATCGAATACTGGTTGCTCGAGGAAGCCAAGTTGCAGCGCATGCCTGCGCCGAGGGAAATGGTCGGCAAGATCGCGCTGGTGACGGGCGGGGCCGGCGGCATCGGTGCGGCGACGGCGGCGCGCCTGCTGAAGGAAGGCGCCTGCGTGATGCTCGCAGACCGCGACGGCGAGGTGGTGGCCGAAGTTCGCGAAAGATTTGCCAAACAGTTCGGCAAGGATGTCGTTCGCTGCGTCACCTGCGACGTCACCGATGAGGCGCAGATGAAAGCAGCCTTTGCCGAATGTGCGCGCGAATTCGGCGGGCTGGACATTCTCGTGGCCAATGCCGGCATCGCGTCGAGCGCGCCGATCGAGCAGACCACCGTAGAGCTGTGGGATCGCAATTACGATGTCCTGGCGCAAGGCTATTTCCTCACAGCCAAGCATGCGTGGGGCCTGCTGAAGCAGATGAAGGAGCAGGGCGGGACGTCGGTCGTCTTTATCGGATCGAAGAATGCGATTGCCGCTGCTGCGGGAGCCTCGGCCTATGCCAGCGCCAAGGCCGCCGCCAATCACCTTGCGCGGTGCCTCGCGCTTGAAGGCGCGCCCGAAGGGATCCGAGTGAACGTCGTCAATCCGGATGCTGTCATCAAGGGCAGCCGCATCTGGGACGGCGACTGGCGCAAGGAACGCGCCGCCTCGAACAAGGTGGACGCAGGTGAAGAGCTTGAAGCGCATTATCGCAACCGCTCGATGCTGAAGCGCGACGTTCTCCCGGAGGACATTGCCGAAGCCGCTTATTGGCTCGCCAGTGAGGCCAGCGCGAAGTCGACCGGCAACATGCTCAACGTGGATGCGGGCAACGTGCAGGCGTTTACGCGCTAACAGGAGCGGAGGAGAGGACATGCAGAAGACGGTTATTTCGCCGGACCTGATCGCGCAGGGCAATGCGGACAACGCGGCCGCTCTGGAAGACGATTACGCCAGCCTCGACCGCAAACTCGAGCGGCGCGGCATTGCTATCGATTCCGTGAAGGACAGGGCCAAGGGCTGGTCAGTCGCGGTGCCCAGCTGGGGCGCGGGCCGGGGAGGCACCCGCTTTGCCAAGTTCCCGCTCGCAGGCGAACCGACCAACATCCACGAGAAGCTGGAAGACTGCGCTGTAATCCATCAGCTTGGCCGTACCACGCCGCGTGTAAGCCCGCATTTCCCCTGGGATTGCGTGGAAGATTACGCCGGATTGCGCGAAGAGGCAGAAAGCTACGGCCTCGGCTTCGACGCGGTGAATTCCAACACTTTTCAGGATCAGCCGGGGCAGGCGCAGACCTACGCCACGGGTTCGCTCGCCTCCACCGTCGAAGCAACGCGCCAGCAGGCCGTCGAACACAATATAGAGTGTATCGAGATCGGGCAGAAGATCGGCTCCCGTCGTCTGACCGTGTGGGTGGGCGATGGCACGAACTTCCCCGGCCAACAGGATCTCGGTCGCTCGCTTGATCGCTATCTCGAGGCAGCTGCGCAGGTCTACGCTGCCTTGCCCGGCGACTGGCAGATGATGCTCGAACACAAGATGTTCGTAGCCGGCCTTCTACTCCTCGGTCATTTCGGACTGGGGCAGTTCGCTGATGGCGGCGCAGGAACTTGGCGACAAGTGCAAGTGCCTTGTCGATCTTGGCCACCACGCCCCGAACGTGAATATCGAACAGATCGTCGCCCGTCTTCACCGCGCGGGAAAGCTCGGCGGCTTCCATTTCAACGACAGCAAGTATGGCGACGACGATCTCGACAGCGGATCGATTGACCCGCATCAGCTCTTCCTAGTGTTCAACGAGCTTGTCGAAGCGGAATTGAACCCGCGCGCCGGGTTCGATCCTGCCTACATGATCGATCAGTCGCACAATGTCACCGATCCCATCGAAAGCATGATGTCCTCGGCAGAGGCGATCGCCGGATGTTATGTTCGTGCGTTGCTGGTTGACCGCGATGCTCTTCGAGCGGCGCAGGAGGCGAACGACGCGATGCTCGCTTTCCGCATTCTGCGTACGGCCTACGAAACCGATGTCGGCCCCATCCTCGCCAGGGCTCGCGAGGAAATGGGCGGCGCAATCGACTGGCTGCAGGCCTATCGCGACAGCCAGTACCGCCAACGCAAGGCGCAGGAGCGCAAGGCCGTGGGGCTGGGCGCCGGTATCGTGTGAAACAGATGCCCGGCAATGACGCGCGCAATAGGAGAAGGGTTCGTCTTCTGGCCAAATTCACGTGCGGCATTTGGCATTTGGTAATGGTTGCCCTTGCGGAAAACATGCTGCGCCCATCCAATCGTTTGTAGCTGAGACGCACAAAGACCGACCAGCATGGGATTTGGCAGCTGGAAATTGCCTTTGCCCATGGCTGTGAGGAAACGGCCGCCCTAGCCGACGCCAGGCGCGAGGCCACCGAGATGATGGCGGCAGGGTGCTGTTCGGATTTGATTAGCGCGGCGTGGGCGGCATTGCGATCCACGAGATGGGCAGTGCCCGCGTAGGCCGAGATCAGCGAAGCAACGTGCTCAACGCCTGGAGTCAGGCGAACGACATACCGAACCTATTCGTCACCGACGGCGCGCAGGTGAGTTCCCCGGCCTGTAAGAACCCTTCGCTCACCGCGCTTGTCACTTCGCCGTTGCTTAGATGAAGCCGGAGACTTCTGACCGACAGGACGAGAGCTTCAGGGGGCAGGGCTTGCGAAGACGCGCAGCTTCACGGGTCCTAACAGGCCCGACGTGCGAAGAGGCGCGTCCGCAGTGTAGGTTGGGCCGAACGCCATCGCATCCTGAGTGCCAAGGACGGCATCGCCGATCAGGCGGTTGACCCAAAGATTCGCGACGCGGATCTCGAAGCTGTTGTCGCCGGGTCTTACGAGAGAGGTGACGTCGAGCGTGTACGGCCGGGTCCAGACGATACCTGCCGCAGTTCCGTTCACCGACACTTCCGCCATGTCGCCCACTTCGCCGAGCTCCAGTTCGATGCGAGGGTTTCCTGCCAGCGCATCCGGGGGGACGTGAACGTCGCGCTTATATCGCGCCGTTCCGGAAAAGTACCTCAGGTCCGCCTCCTGCAAATCGGTCCACGATATCAGGCGAGGCATGGCGACTGATCGCGCTTCCTCACCGAATTCAACCTGCCAGTCACCGTTGAGGTCAAGTTCTGCGCCGGGAGCCATGCTTTGCCGGGCCGGACTTGCGGGTACATCATCCCCGGCAAGAACCACGATCGCAGAGCCGCCTGCGGGTATTTCCAGCCGGGCAAGGGTGCGATCGTGCGCGGTTCGATGGGCCAGCGCTTCACGCTCACCGGTTACGGCGTCCCAGAGTTCGGGTCGATAGCCGCTGCTCCGCATGGAGAAATCACCGGCAAACGCGCGTGGGCCTTTGTTGAATACGAAATATATCTCCGCATCGTCCAGTTCGCGGTGCTGCACGATAAGATCCGCAGCAGGCTCGGCAAACCAATCGGGGGCGGTGCCAGTTTCGCGCAGAGCCTCGTCCAGGCTTTCGTAGACCATGCCGTCTTGGAAGCGATGCGGACTGCTGCTGCCGGATGGCCAGAGTTCGTCCGCAAGCTGGCTCCAGCGTTGCGGGTCATCGCCCAAACTCGGTGTGCCATCGGGTCTCGCGCCGGCAAGTACGGCTCCTTCGCCGACAAGCGAATGGATGCGTTCGAGGGTCGCCAAGGTCATGCGTTCGCTACTGCCGCCCAGCGCCAGCAGGCGATAGGTGACGCCGCCATCGGAGACAAGCGTGCCGTCCGCCGCCACGCTAATGGCTGAGCGCAGGCCCTCTGCGCCAACGAAATCGAAGCCGTAGCCCTGCGGCACGCCTTCGAAAGGCCGTTCGGAATAGAGGGCCGTCACCGGCGCCTCCTCGCCCACGAAATAGGCGATTTCAGCCGCGTGGCGGCCCTGCTGCATCAACCACGAAACGCGCGCGAGATAGTCCGTCCAACCCCGCGCCATGTCCGCCCACGTTTCGTGCCGGGTAAAGAACTGGCCAAGCTGCGGAGCGAGCGAGAAACCCGGTCGTGCATCGTCGAGTGGCTGGTGCGCCGAAGTGTGGATGATCATCCGGTTGACACCCAGCGCAAAGGCGTGGTCGGCCGAAGGCTTGAGATCGGCAGGGGAAAAAGCGAAAGGTAGGCCGAAGGCCGTCAGGCTTTCTGCACCGACCAGCGCGCGGCCATAGATATTCGCCACCGATGCGGCGCCCTGAATATCCGCTGCCAAGGTCGGCCGTTCGAGGCGACCGTTCGGGGCCCACCAGAACGCCCCCATGGGAATGTCGGCCCGTGCGCGAATTGCCAGATCGTCACCCAGTTGCGGGCGACGGTCCTCGAGGGCTTCCGCGTAGTAGGTAAGATCGCTTTCATCCGCGATACGAGCGAGCGTGCCGTAATGGGCCTCGGTCACGAGGTCTGAAATGGTGCGGCGGAAATCCCACAGGAAACGGTCGCTGGCCTGCGCGCTTTCGATCACGACGCCGGTGAGGGCTGGTAGGAACGGCGTGGGGTCGTAACCGCGTAATGTCCGAAATTGCTCGATCATTCGCGGCGTCCAGTTCTGGTTCCCCGCCTCGATGCTGTCGCTCAAGAGCGCGCGAATGCCTCGGTCACCGACCAGCTCTTCGCCCACGGCTGCGCGATATATGTCGAGATAGCGTGTGATGTACCGCTCCACGGCATCGGCGTCGAGCTTGTCCACTTCCAATCCGGTCGCCTCTGCCGGTGCGGGGCCATTCGTTTCGCCCGTGAGCGAATAGCCCAGCCTCAAGATCGTCCAGCGTCCGGCAGGTGGCACCCAGGACAGAGAACCGTCGGCTTGCAGGAACTCCGTAACGTCGACCACATCTGCGGCCGGGACTGCGTCGACATCAGCCGTACCCGGCGTGTCATGCGCGTAGTAGTCCGGGGTGGTGGCAAACCCCGCCTTCTCGACCCACTGATCGATCCGCGCGCGCCCGGAAAAGCGGGCTTCCGTCAGGGAGAATGCATCGGGCGCGGGCGGAGCGGGTATGGCCACGGTGCCGGATGGGGCAGGTGGCCCGCCCCCCGGTCGCTGAGTCAGTTCCAGACGCGCGAAGCGAACCGTTTCCGGCGCGAACGTTATCGTGCGCAGTCCTGCAGTATTGCCCGGAAGATCGGCAATGGTGCGAAAGTCCCTGCCGTCCGCGCTCACACTCAGTACGGCTTGCGGCATTGGCGGTGCGCCAAAACCTGTTGCTGCGTTCAAACCCAGTTCGAAAGCGGTGATCACGGTGGGAGCGCCAAAGTCGAAGGTCAAATTTGCCCTACCCTCAGGGCCGATGGGCACGGCGGTAGCGGCAGAATAACGTCCATCCGTCATCATGCCGGTTTCGAGCAGTTCGCTTGCGCCATGCGTGACGGTCGGCGTCGGCGCGGTTGCATCGACAGAAGGAAAGGCCAGGACGCGCACGTCCTTGTAGAGTGCATGCCCCTGGTCAGGGTGCGCAGCCGAGATATCCTGGATGGGGCCAGCAACGTCAGGCGGGGGAGGGAGCAAACCGACAGCCGTTTCGCCCGGCACCTCGACTTGTGACCATACGAGCTTTTTCATCGCGTCCGAGGCCTGAACGAAAGGCGCACCTGTCGCGCTCCATCCAGGCGAGGACGCGATAGCCAGTTCAAGGCCGAGTTCCTGCGCGACACGTGCGCTGCGCGCGACTGCTCCACCCCATTCCGGCGAGGACCAGATCAGCGGTGGATCGACAACCCGGGGTGTCGCCAGCGTGCCTTCGAAAAGCTGCACTCCGCCCATGCCGGCTTCATGCATCCAGCGCAGATCGGCCTCCGCACCATCTGCGGAGACGTTGCCATTCATCCAATGCCACCAAGTATACGGTCGCGCCGCCGGAGGCGGGTCGGCGAAGCCATCTGCCAATGGATTTGAGACCGATTGCGTGCAGCCGGCAAGCCACAGAGCGAGCACCCCGACAATCGCTTCCTTCCCGATTCTTCGCCGCCCGACCGCTCTCCGGCCTCGACGATTAGGGGGGCTGAGATGTGCAAAGCTGTTCGACATGCGCGTCATTTGTCTTGGAACCCGTTCTTCCTCTCCATGAAGGCATAGCGGGAAAACACAACATACCAACCAAAATAATCACCGATTAGATGGCGCGGGATCGAAGGTCCGAACGCGCGGCATCGTGAAGCACCTCATTTGGTACGACAAGAATGGTTCTGCGAAGGGGTGGGCACCGGGCACCGACCTGCGCAAAGGGGATCGTAGCGGACAGCTTTCCTAATCAAGCAAAGGATGCGCGCAAATTTGGCTTCGCAGTCCTTAGCGATTTTGATCATAACTCTCGGAAGCAATATCAGGCTTGGAAAAACAACTATCTCGGAAATTCAATTCAAGATGATCCCAAATCGGCCGATGTCGTTGTTCCTATCGCTTCGCTTGTGCGGCTTACCATTCGCTTATGCCGCGATGGCGTATACGGAATGGTAGCTTTTTGCAGTTCGCACGATAACTGCCGACAGTTTCGATGGTCTGCCGCAAGGCTGGGGGTTCGACTTTGTGGGCGAGGAAGGACTGCGGCACGCGCTCCGCATGACTGGCGACGGCGCGCTCGTTTTGGACGGGGGCGTTCGCTATCGACTGCTTGTGCTGGGCGGCGGCATGCGCATGACGCTGTCGACGCTGGAACGCATTCTTTCGTCGGATCGCCTCCCGAAGCAAGCCCGAACCTGGCCGATGATATGCGCCCTTGGAGCGAGGTTGCCGACGATCTGTGGTTGGCGGACAACGCCTCGTCGCAACGGGTGGGTAAAGGGTTCGTCTACGGCATCTCGCCCCACTGTTCGGGATTACCCGATGCGGAGAAATTATTTGTCTTCAACCGCAGCGGACGGCCCATTGCGGGTGATTTTTCGTTCTGCACCCACGGGTGTCGTCCCGAATGGTGGGACGCAGTTACGGATCGGCGCGGGACGGCAGCCCATCGCGTCGAAGGCGGCCGCATCGTCGTACCGCTCGAAATGGCCACGGGCGGATCGTCCAACGTGGTCCTTCGTCAAAAGGGCGAACCTGCAAAGCCGGAAAGGCGACGATGAGGGCGCAGGATCGTGTCGATCTCAGCCGGGACTGGCAGCGGTAATTTCCCGGCGCGGGACACGCGATGGCGCTGCCGCAGCTTGTTTCATGGACATCGTAGGCCGCGCTGAAATTGCGGTACTTTGCGGGGACGGCTATCTATAGCCACGACTTCGTGCCCGACCCTCTACGAGCGACATCAAGTTTTTTGTCAGCGAAGGCGCCAAGACCGTTCGGATCCGCCTCGCCAATCTGTGGGTCGACCGGCTGATCGATGATTCCGTGGAAGACAATTGGCAACGCCGAGGCGTTCGGCCCGACCAATACCGACAAGGCACCGCTGCGCGCTCCGGCGCCTTTCGGGTCCCGTCATGCTGCGCTTTTTCCGGACCGTCCGGGAAGACGCGCAACTAGGTGATGGCCATCAAAACCGCCTGATGGACGATGGCGAGAGACAGCTGCCTTTCCTTGAAATCCATGACCCCGTCCGGATAGATCAGTCCCTTGCGAAGCATGTTTGCAAACCCGTAGACCGCGGACCAGAACGCGATCGTGCGCACGTCCGCTTCGTCCTCGGTAATGTCCGGCAGATGTTCGGCAATCAGCCCGCGAAGTGCCTTGTGCGCGCGGATCTGGTAATCGAGAAGCTGGCGATCGAGCGTGGGCGTGGTCAGTTCGCTCTCATACATCAATTCGACGAGGTGCGGATTTTTCTTGGAGAAGGCGATGAAATGGACGCCCATCGCCTCCAGCTGGTCCGCGGTTCCGCTGGCCCCGCCGACGGCCTTCCCCACGCCTGCCATCATTTCCTCGTACCCTTCGATGGCGAGCGCAAGCAGCAGCGACCGTCGATCCGGAAAATGGTGGTAGGGCGCACCGGGCGAAACGCCCACGATCTGCGCGAGCGATCGGATCGAGAGGCTGGTATGCCCATGGGTCACAAGATAATCGCGCCCGGCATCCAGCAAATCCCGTCGCAAATTCTCCTTGTGGTAGGGGTTTTTCGCCTGCGTCATTCCGGCCCTCGATTGTCCTGAAACGGCATCTAGCAGCATTTGCGGCGATGAGAAGGCTTCGCGATAATTCGCAAGGCCCGCCAGAGGCGACATTTTCGCGCCGGGCAACAGAGGTTTTGCCAAGCGCGATGGGAGGCCGGATATCGGGCCGAGCCTCGTGAAACAAAAAAGCCCGCCGCCGCAAGGTTGCGAGCGGGCGGGCTGCGTAAACGGATTCCCATAAGCGCTGGCACGCCGGCAGCCCGGTGAAGGACTGCCGGCGAAACCGTGCGATCACGGGATGCAGATGGTGGCCAGACGCTCTGCATGGGTCGGGAAAATATGTACATCGGGCGGAAAATAGGAATAGCGGATCCGCGCTTTTACTTCGACCGTGTGCACACCCGGTTCGAGACCGCCCGGCTTGTCGACCAGGATTTCGCCCCACTCGGTCAAGCCCCAGCGTGCCTCGGTTTCCTCACGCATTTCTTCCAGCGTGTAGACTTCGTCGCGGATGCCGAAGCGGTTCTTTTCGAAAGGAAAGAACTCGCCATCGACCGTCACGTCGAAGCCATCGATCTGCGACAGGCGGGTGCCGTGATAGTTGGGAATACGGATGCGGACGGCAAAACCTTCGCGTGCGCCGTCGGGGCCGAAATTGCGAAAGCCGGTGCCCTGGATCAATTGATGTTCAAGCATGGAATAAACTCCGATCTGGATGGATTGTGCGCGGGTTGGACGACGGGTGCCTAAGGACGCCCCTCGTCGAATTCGCGCTCCAGCTTGCGCAGCAAGACGTGCTGACGCCGCACCTGGTCGATCGAGCGCCAGGGCGCGCGCCAGCCTTCGTACTCGCTGGAAAGGTAACCGGAGTAGCCCGAACGCTTGATGGCGGAGATCACCGGCTTCCAGGGAATGTTCTGGTCTTCCAGATTCTCGTCGATGTCGTGAAACTTGGCCTGGACGAAGGCCACATATTTCGCAACGTCCAGGAAATCCTCCGGATCGACGGCGATGCCGTTGAGGAATTCCATGTGCTTGCGGGCCTCCTCGTTGATCTGATGCGATCCCCAGTGCGTCAACGGCCTGTCCTGGAAAATGCCGGTATCGATCATCAGGCGAAAATTCTCGCTGCCGGTGCGTTCGATGAAGTCGATATAGCCGTCGACGACCTTGTGCTTGATCGGCGTCGGGGAATGGATTTCCGGGCAGATCACCACGTCCAGTTTCGCCGCAAGATCGAGATTGCGCTCGGTATAGGCTTCCCACTGCGGATCGGGGATCAGGTCATGCGAGATGACGCCGAACTTGGGGCGCAGAAACTTGAAGCCCAGCCGATGGGCGAGGCGCAGGTCGCGCTCCAGTTCCGCCGCTCCCTCCTCGATTGTCAGGCTGTGCTTCAGCGTGATGCGGGTATCCACCCACGAACACATGTTGGTGGGTTCGAGGTCGTACGTTTCGAGCAGGCCGAACCACCGGTCGAGCCAGCTGGTGGGGGGATTGGGGTAGCCTTCGATCTGTCCCTCGCCAAGAATCTCGATCCCTGTGGCACCGGTTCCGGCGATGTGATCGAAAACATCCTCCATCGCCATGACCGAACCATAATCCTCGCCATAGCTGTAGGCGGATACGCCGTATTTGAATTGTCCGGCCATGCAGGGTCTCCCTTGAATCTGTTCACCTCGCGCCTTGCGGGTGCGGGGTCATTATCGAATCAGAGGTTCGATTAAGCGCTGATTAGATTATATGCAAGGGGAGCGCCGCACGTGCCCCCCGGTATGGCCAGGATGTGCGCCGGGGCGACGAGCAGGCCAGCAACGCCGCTTTCCCGTTCCCGGCGCAACCCGCCGTTACGCATGGGCGCACGAGAGCGTTGACCTTCATCTAATCGCCGATTAATAATCGTCACCCAAGACGCCGCTCGAGCGGACAGACAAGGATGCCGTTCGACATGTCCACGACCTTTGGCCGACAAGGCGCTGCCTTCATTCTCTCCCCGGAAGAGATCGAGCGGTTTCACCGTGACGGGTACATTACCCTGCGCCAGGTGATGACCGACGACGAACTGTCCGGTATCGAGGAATTGTTCGATCGCTTCATCCGCGGCGAAGTCCCCGGCATGGGCAAGGACTTCTGCGACATGTCCGGCCCCTATGATCGTAAGTTCGAGGAATTCAGCCTCGTCAACGCGGTGCTGCCCAGGACCTATCGCCCCGAACTTTGCGGCAACCTCTACGAATTGCGTACGGCCTCGATCGCGCGGCAATTGCTGGGGGATACGGCGACGCTGGACTACGACCAATTTCTTGCCAAGCGCCCGGCAAAGCCGGATGCGGTCTTCACCATGCATCAGGATCTGGGGTACTGGCCCACCGGAACGCCCGAGCCCCTGACCGCGACGTGCAGTCTGGCGCTGGACGACGCCGATGCGGAAAACGGTTGTCTCGTGGTGATCCCCGGCTCGCAGAAACAGGGCCTGCGCCCGCACCGCCCCCTGATGGGTGAGGATCGCAGCAAATCGCATATCCTGAGCGCCGAGGTGATGCCTGACGATGACGTTGTGGAACTGCCGCTGAAGCGCGGGGACATCACCGTCCATGACGAACTCATCGTCCATGGATCGGGGGGCAACACTTCGCCCGATCGCTGGCGGCGCACCTATATCGTCGCCTACCGATCGGCCGCTTGCGTCGCGCACGAACGCGCGATCGGATTTACCCACTCGCACAACGATACGATCAACTGGGAAACACACCTTGGCGCGCTGAACGGCTGACCGTGCTTGCCCTGGCGCGCCGGTCGGGCAGGAAACTGGCGATACCGGGCGGCGCCACAATCGGCAATCGCTGCACCGCGTCACCGTACGCGACGTGCTTCGCGTTGGCTCCTTGTCGCGACCGGATCGATCCCATCAGAACACAATCAGACGGGGAGGTTTCAGATGACTTCAAGGCGCGAGGCAATCGGTCTCCTGGCGGGGGCGGGATGCACGGTGGCTACCGGCGGGCTTTTGTCGGCACCGGCGAAGGGCGCGCAAACCGACGGTGGTTGGACCGACCTGCTCAATGGCTCCGATCTTGCTGGCTGGACATTCTTTCAGGATGGCGTGGGCGCGAACGACCGCGATGGCGTGATCGCCTTTGACGATGGTGTGATGCACGTTCTGGGGCCCGCATATACCGGCCCGGCGGCGCCCGGTATGGGGTATATCGCGACTGCCACCGAATATGGCGACTATCACCTGAGCCTGGAATACAGATGGGGAACGCGGCGCTACGAACCGCGCACCCTGGCAAAGCGCGACAGCGGCATTCTCTACCATGTCCCGTCGGGCCGCGACTTCCTGTGGCCGGACTGTGTCGAATACCAGATCATGGAACGCAGCACGGGCGACGCGATCCCCGTCAACCACCGCGCCATCCCCGCGATCTCTGCCGGTGGCATCCCGTCCTGGCCGACGGATTTTCCGGGCAACACGCGCTATGCGCCACAGATCGATGCCGGCGGCAATTTGCGTCAATGGATCAAGGCCGATGGCAGCTTCGACACGCTGGATGGCTGGAATACCGTCGAGCTGATCTGTCGCGGCGACAGCGCCGCGCACATCGTCAATGGACGGTTGGTGACGGCGCTCTACGGCCTCCAGAGGCAAAAGGGGGGCGACTCCTCGACCTATGTCCCGATCACCCGCGGACGCATCCTGTTGCAGATCGAGGGCGCGGAAATATCCTTCCGGAACGTGAGGATACGGGCCGTGTGACGGCTCGGCTGCTGCATTCGCGAGGCCGGGCTCCACAAGACACCGGTATTGATCGCGACAAAGCAGAACGGCTGCGCGTTAAATCCTGGGCACCCGTAATCGCCCGCAATTTAATCGGTGCTTAATCTGCTTGACAGCTTGCAGCGATTCTATCTAATCATTGCTCAAATGAGGCCTGCGGATCCGGTTCCTGCCGCTATCAAGCATCGCTTGGCGCCGGACTGAATAGGCCCGAAACATGGAGGGATGAGTAGATGCTCAAAGGGATGCACACGCATTGCTGATGGAAGGGTCATGCTGCCAGCCGGAATGCCCGGCTCGCTGCATGCCCGGTCGCTCGACCACGCGTGATCGAGTGAACTTTAGCGCCAGCATTACGAGGCCTCCGGGCTTTCACTGACCAGAACAAGCCTCTGAACCGCGGCACCAGGAAGATACCGTCAATAGCCGGACTTCTGCCGCGAACGGGCGCTGGACCGCAGGTTTAACTACGGGTCGCCGGTGGCACGCACGACTACCGGGGGGCAATGAGGAGAAGAAAAAAATGAAATATTCTCAGTTCGGCGCGGCGCTGCTCGCTTTGGCCGCGATCCTGCCCGTCAGCGCGATGGCGCAGTCATCGGACGCAGGCGACGCGGCCGACGCTTCTGTAAATTCGAATTCCGACAGAACGATCATCGTGACCGCCACGCGTCGCAGCGAGAGCTTGCTCGAAGTGCCCGTCAGCGTGCAGGCCATCGGTGGCGAGCAGCTCGAGCAGAGCGGCATCAACAATCTGTCTTCGCTGACCCAGCTTGCGCCCAGCCTGCAGAGCGGCAACGACGATACGTTCTCCATTCGCGGCATCGGCACCACGACCTTTTCGCCGACGCTGGAACCCACCGTGTCGCAGGTCGTGGACGAAGTCGTCTATGGCACTGCCGCCTTCGCGGCCGCGCCGTTCTACGATGTCGAAAGGGTCGAGGTGCTGAACGGGCCGCAGGGTCTTTTGTTCGGCAAGAACGCTTCGGCCGGTCTGGTCAACATCATCACCACCCGCCCCGTGCCGGGCGAGGTTTCGGGCTATGTGAACGCGGAAGGCGTGACCCGCTATCGCCCGGGAAGCAATGGCCTTGGCGGGACCGTCGACGGAGCCATCAATCTGCCCGTCGGCGCCAACAGCGCCGTGCGCCTGGCCGGTGTCTATAACGAGCAGGACTCGGTGGTGCAGGTGATCGAGAAGCCTGCCGCGGGCACGCGCTTCGAGCCCGTGCTGAAGCAATACGGCGGCCGCGCCAAGTGGCTCAGCGAAATCGGCGATCTCACCGTCTATCTCCAGGGCGATTACCTGAATTCCACCGGCACGGCAGGCTTTACCGACCTCACCTATCGCTATCTGGCGGACGGTTCGACGGTGGAAGGTGCCGTGGCAGCCGATGGGGTGACACCGGGCTTCGACAATCTGGAAGCCGCCGCCGACGGGCCCAGCTTCCGCGATCTGGAGATGGGCGGTGTTTCCGCCAATCTCAGCTATGACTTCGCCAACGACTGGACGGTGACGAGCATCACGGCATGGCGGAAGCTCGATACCGAGTTCCAGTTCGACACCGATTTCACGACGCGAAACTTCCTGAACACCAATGCCAATACCACCGACTACGAGCAGTTCAGCCAGGAAGTGCGGGTCGCCTTGCCCGATAGCGGACCGTTCTCAGGGCAGGTCGGCGTCTATTACTATTCGTCCGATACCCACAACACGGTCCTGCGCGAAGGGCTCAACGGTCTGCCGCCTTTCGTCGCGGTCAACTTTCCCTTCTGCGTCGATGCCGTGGTCCAGCCGGGACCGCCGCCTGCGTGCAGCGTCAGCAACTCCGGGTTCCTGGGGCAGGACAGCGATATCAGACAGAGCGTTCGCTCCTCCGCGGTGTTCGGCCAATTTGATTATGAGCTTGTTCCCGACCTGACCCTGTCGGCTGGTGGTCGTTACACCCATGACGAGGTTTCGATCGAATTGACCGAGAACACCGGCAATTACTTCGTCACTCTGGGCGTACCGAACAACTTCACCGACGAGGACATCGAGGCCGACAATTTCAGCTGGAAGCTGAGCGCCGATTGGCAGGCTACGCCCGATGTCCTGGTCTATGGTTTCTACGGACGGGGCTACAAGGGGCCCGGATTTTCCAACAGTTCCCCGGCGCCCGGTGCATCGATCGCGGTCGAGCCCGAAATCTCCAAGGGCGGCGAAATCGGCATCAAGGGGACTGCGCTGGATCGCTTACTGACCTTCAGCCTCGCGGCGTTCTACACGAAGTTCCAAAACCTTCAGGTGCAGGCGTTCAACGTCCCGCTCCAGACCTTCATTCTCGATAATGCGGCCGAGGCGACGACCAAGGGCATCGATGCCACGGTAACGCTGCGGCCGGTCAGCGGCTTGACGGTCGGGGCCAACGCGGCGTTTCTGGACGCGTCGTACGACAGCTATCCCAGCGCCCAGTGCTATCCCCAGCAGACCGATCCCTCCTGCGCGACCGACGATTTCTTCGATGCCGCCGGCCTGCCGGTACTTCTCTCCGCAGACTTCACCTCGACGGTATTCGCGAACTACAATGTTCCGTTGACCAACGCGATCGACGGCGTTCTGGGTGGTTCGTGGTATCACCGTTCGTCCTACAGCACCGGCTTCGCGCCTGGTCAGGAGGTTCCGACCACCGATCGGTTCAATGCCAATGCCGGGGTCACGGGCGACAACTGGTCGCTGGGGATCTTCTGCCGCAATTGCTTCAACCAGATCCGGCCTTCGTCGGTGGACCAGGTGCCCGGTGACGCGGCATCGGGCATCCTGTCCTACAACCAGCGTTTCACCATCGATTCGGTGCGCACGGTCGGCCTTCGCGCCGGATTTGAATTCTGATGCTGGTGACGGCGTCGTCGGGACCTTTCAGGTCTCTGCGACGCCGAGTGTCCTGCCGCGGGATCGATGACCGGGGAACCCGGCGGTCAAGGGCAGCACGCTACGCATGGTGCAGGATTTGACTGCGGTTGTCGGCGATGTCGTCGCAAGCTGCGCGAGCCGCGTACTTCGAACGGCGCCGCTTCCCTCCGGAGGCCATCCAGTTCCGCGTTTGGCGCCTTAACGCTCTGCGGATCGCCAGCACGACATTGCTGGCACTTCGCCACCCGGCACGCAATCTTGAGGTACCCCACCGGTGTTTCCGCCGAACATCATCGCGCTGCGCCATGCCGAGATCGAAGTTGACCCGTGACCTGCTGGCAGCCAGCGGTTTCAGCGCCAGGATCGCGGTCAACCTCATGCCGAAGCGCTCCGCCATCGAACGCCATGAGCATGAGGAATTCCTCGGCCACGCGATATGATGGCTTATCCAGCCCGCCATTTGCCGGAGATCGCCACCGAAATGAGCCTTTGTGCCGCCGATCGCCGCAAAATGGCAAAGGGCGTCCTGCTCAAGCGCACGTAGCGCATAGGTGCGCCGGAAGTAGCTATCCGGCGACGGTGGGCGTCTGGATCAGCGGGGCCATGGGAGTGCGCCCGCCAGAATGCGAAGGCGGGTTGCCTGTGGTGCGCGTCATTGCGCTGTGCCTTCGCACTCGCGACCCATCGGCTGTTTACTTCACGGCAGCGTTGCCACCATCGGCGAACAGAGCCGATCCGGTGACGAAGCTGGCCATGGAACTGGCAAGGAAAAGTGCGGCGGACGCGAGTTCCTTGGGTTGAGCGATCCGCTTCATGGCGTGGAGCCCGGCTGCCCAATCCTTCTGGCTTTGATCGCCTGCCATGTCGGTATCCACACCGCCCGGCAGAAGAGCGTTGGCCCTGATGCCCTTGGCGGCATAGTCGGCGGCGATCCCCTTTACCAACCCCATCAGTCCGGCCTTCGATGCACCGTACGCGGCCATGCCGGGAATACCGACGCTGGTTCCTACGAAGCTGGACGTGAACACGATGGAGCCGCCGCCCCGCTCGAGCATCGCAGGGATCTGGCTGCGCGCACCCAGATAGGCGGCCGTCAAGTTAACGGTCAGCGTGTGTTGCCAGTCTTCGGGCGCGATTTCGGCCAGCGGCTTTGCCACACCCACCGTGCCGGCATTGTTAATGGCGATGTCGAGGCCGCCAAATTCGCGTACCGCCTCTGCGACGATCCGCGCATGGGTTTCGGGAAGGGCGATGTCTCCGGCAGACGCATGGGCGCGTCCTCCCTTGCTGCGGATCTCGTTCGCGACCTCATCAAGATAAGCCTGGCGTCGCGCTGTCAGGACGACTGCCGCGCCGTGCTCGGCGAACATCAGCGCAATGGCTCGCCCAATGCCGGAGGATGCGCCCGTGACGACGGCAACCTTGCCCTCAAGTAAAGTCATGCTTGAACACCTTTTCTGCTTTCGTGCATGGCAGCAACCTATGTGAGCGCGGTCCGCCCGCCACTCCGCTTCTTGCTGTCAAAGCAATCCTCGTCGGGGCCACAGGCCGGACGGCTGGCGGCAGGACGCGTCGCATCGAAGTTTGACAGCAAGATGCGGAGTTTCAGACGCTGCGCCGGTTGCTAGGCAATTTGCGGAACCCGCAGAAATCGGGTTGCGAGCAGAACTGCGTGATGGGCACTGGCAGACAGGGTAAGGACTATTCATGGGGAACGGACATGCGGCCCGATAAACAAAGCGACATCAGACGCTCTGACCCCGCTGATGAAAACCGTTATTGGGAGGCGGTCGTTCGCCGCGATACGGCGTTTGAGGGGAAGTTCGTCTATGCCGTGACATCGACCGGCATCTTTTGTCGGCCGGGCTGCCCGTCGCGCCTTCCGAAAAGAGAGAATGTCACCTTCTTTTCAGATTGCCGGTCTGCCGAGGGAGCAGGGTTCCGCGCGTGCAGACGGTGCAATCCCGATGGCATTTCCATTTCCGAAGAAAGCGCGGCAGCCATCAGCGCGGCGTGCCGTTTGATCGAGACTGCAGAGCAACTTCCAACCCTTGACGCATTGGCTGCCGCTGCCGGGATCAGCCCCTTCCACTTTCATCGCCAGTTCAAGGCCATCACGGGTCTTACACCGAAAGAATATGGGGCAGCGCATCGAGCGAAGTCTGTTCGCCATGCGCTGGCGGAGGCGCAGAGCACGGTCACACAGGCGATCTATGACGCCGGATATAACTCGGGCAGCCGCTTCTACGAAAAGTCTTCCGAAATGCTCGGCATGACGCCCACCGCCTTTAGGGACGGGGGTGCCGGCACGGAAATAAAGTTCGCCGTCGCAGAGTGCTCGCTTGGCTCCATTCTCGTCGCGTGCAGCGCGAAAGGCGTCTGCGCGATCCTGCTGGGCGATGACCCCGACAGGCTGGCGCGTGATCTTCAGGATCGCTTCGCGAAGGCGGCTCTTATCGGCGGCGATAAAGAATTTGAACGACTGGTCGCCCAGGTTGTGGGGTTCGTCGAAGCGCCCGGCATCGGCCTCGACTTGCCACTCGACATTCGCGGAACCGCCTTCCAGCAAAGGGTCTGGCAGGCGTTGAGAGACATTCCCGCCGGTCAGACTGCCAGCTATGCCGAAATCGCGGCGCGGATCGGAAACCCCAGGGCGGTGCGTGCTGTCGCCCAGGCCTGCGGTGCCAACGCGATTGCCGTCGCGGTTCCCTGTCATCGCGTGGTCAGGACGGACGGCTCGCTGTCGGGCTATCGCTGGGGCGTGGAGCGCAAGCTTGCCTTGCTCGAGAAAGAGGCGCGCCCATGAACGCCGCCTTCAACCAGCCGGGTGGCAATTCCGCGTCCGTTATGATCGACAATCGCATCCGGTCTTTCCCTTGGCACGATATCTGCGCAGACCTTGACGCATAGGGTGCTGTCATCGCCCGGCACGGATTGGCAAAGGCGCGTATCGCGACTTGCGCTATCCCTTGCCCGACCTGATTTCCGCTCTGCGCTTGGATCTTTATCCCCGCCCAGCGACGGTCGCGAACTCTTGGAATGAACGCACTCTCAGAAAGATGGTACCACTGGAAAATTGCGGAGCGCAGGGTAGGGGAGGTGGATACTCCGAGCCGAGAAATCAGCCAAACGCGTTTCGGTATTTTCACTCGTCACCGGAGGTAATCCGGCTTGTGGTGATGATGTATGTCCGATTTCCGCTCTCTCTGCGGAACGTGGAAGGTCTGCTGTCGCTCCCGTCGGGAGCATTTGTAGCGGCCACGCGCAGGGATATGCAGCTTGCTCACGCACTGGCGTCGTTCACCGCCGGACGTTTGCGGGCGAGACGCAGTCCGTCGCGCATGTTGAGGCTGAGCAGGGCGATGTTCACGGCGCCCGCGATCAGCTCAATCGTTTGCACGATGTAAAACGAGGCATCGAAAGACGCCGCCTGAGCCTTGAACGACAGATATAGAGCGGACGGTATCAGAACCAGAATACCATTGCCTGCAATGATGGGCATGCGCCTGCGCTTCACACCGACCAACGGGTTTCGCAATCCCTTGCCCAATTGAAGACCGGAGCCGCCTGCCGCCATCAGCGATGGGATCAGGATCAGGAAGCCCCACGGGATGATGGTCTTGACCGTGACGAGCATCGCTTCACTGCCCATCAGCTCTGCCGACACCGTGGATAACCAGAAGCAAACAATCGTGAGCAGGGCGATCGCGCCTGCGATGGGGTGGATCATTTTCGCCATGGAAACCTTCCGCGTGTTTCAAAACATAGTCAGCTATGTATTCTTGTATAGCTTGCTATGCAAGTGCTATCGACACGATATGAAATTTCACAAAGACCTGTCGGCCGGATACCTCGTGAATCACACGGCGCGGCTGTTCGAGAGAGGGTTGGCTGCGCGCATCCGGCCGCTCGGGCTTACCCCCGGCACATTCCCGGCTCTGCTGGAACTGTGGGAGGGAGACGGGTTGACGCAAAAGGAGCTGGTCGAACGTCTGGACATTGAACAGGCCACCATGGCCAACACGCTGGCGCGCATGGAACGCGACGGGCTTGTCCGGCGCCAAAGGACGAGGCCGACTACCGGGTGCAGCGGATCTGGTTGACCGATCATGCAAGAGGGCTGCGCGATGCGGCAATCGAGGCGGCGAGGTCCGTGAATGCCGAAACAATGGCCGGCTTGTCGCCGCAGGAGCAGGGGCAGCTGGTCGCACTGATGCAAAAGATCGTTTATCGCGACAAGACGTTTTCGATGCGAACCTCATCTGAATGACCGGCAGCGCTTGGGGGCGTTGGCTTCCGTGCTGCTTTTATCTGAAATGCTTGGATAGCTGCGCCTCCGGTTTTGCAAAATTGCGCGCCGTCATCGAATGGCTTGAGCAGATGCTGGCGCGTAAACCAGTGCATGCTGGAGGGTATGGCACGACAATCGGCGAGACGGGGCCGGTCGAACCAAGGCTTTCTACCGTGGCAACAGCGCGCCGTGGGCGATGCGGTTCGCGTCCGCGAGCTCCCATACGGGCCAGGGGCCATGCGCCGCATCGACAGGCCGGACAGATGGCCGCATCCGGCTCCTGCCAAGACCTGAATTTACCACTTGTTCCTTCAGGAGCCTCCACAGATGGAAGGGGGGCAGGCGGATGAAGCTCCCTCAAGCGGGATGTATATGAGGGCACGCTGTTGATCGAATGGCACCTCTTCCGGGTCATCCAGATAATGAATGAGAAGCGGGAGCGCTGCGATAGGAAGATCGGCAAGAACAGCCTCACGATAGAGGCCATCGACCGCCACGTGGATCAGATCGTAATCGCCAATGTGCTGCATTCGCAGCGTGAGGCTACCGGGGATGTCCATTTCGCCAATGCCGCACTCGGCCGGGACGCGGTCGGTCGTCGTTACCCCACAATCGAAGCGGCAGTCCTTGCTGTCCACTTCTTGCGGGTCATCGTAGGGAATGCCGTAAAGCCCAGTGACGTCATAGGGGCCATGTGCTCCAGCAACCGCTCAAACAGCAAGTTGAAGCCGTGATTGAGTTCCTGGTAATCGCCGACGTTCCGAATGATCGAGAGGCGAAGCGGCGAGAGGGAAATGATGGATATCTCAAGCGCAGGCGCGTCGACATCCTTCTCGATCGCAGGTCTTGAGAGGGATGCCGCCACTTTGGCGCGATGGTGGGGATCGTTTTGCAATTGAGAAGGGGCTACGCTCGTGGATTCCCTGAGCGCACGGGCGTAGGCTTGACTGGTCGCATATCCGCTCTGTCCGGTTGCGGCCGAGATGCCCTGATCGAGCAGCGGTAAGCTTCCGCCCAGCCGCACACGCTTGATCGCGGCGCCCACCGTCTCCCCGGTCATGATCCGGAAAATGCGATGGAAGTGATAGGGCGATAGTGCGGCCGCCGCGGCAAGCTGGTCCAGCGAGGGCACCTTTCCGATGGCAAGTTCTTGCTGAAGCAAGGCGATCGCGCGTTCGATCCGATCGGCGTATCGCGTGCGTTGACTTGGCTGCATGTTGATCTCCTTGCCCCAGCAATTACGCTTTCAGAGCCAGCGCGTCGTTCCCGATCTTGCGCAAAATGAAGGTTACCGATTTCGACGCAGGCTGACACTGTCAGAAGGGTGGTACGTCTGGTCAATCGCGCAAGGCGGGTTCGGTGAGTTGAATACCCCGAGCCAAGAAACCCTCTGACGTCCGTCGATCAGGAGGGTGAACCCCTCGAAAGCTGCATTACGAAAACGAGGGAAAAAGGTGCAGCCCAGTGTTTCACGATGAAGGCGTTGAAGCGTCACGGTTCGCCTGATGTGATTACGACAGATGGGCGTCGCTCCTCCAAAGCTGCCATGTCCAGATCTGGACATTCGTGGAAGCAGGAGATGGGCTGCTGCGCCAGCAATCGGGCTGAAAACTCCCGTCTTCCACTCCGCCGACGAGAGCGAGCGATGCGGAGCGGCCTCGGTTCATGCGAGCTTCCGCAATCACTTCCGAACGCCCGCTCGCCGACCGTCAAACTTACAAGACACGCCGCTCAGCCGCACTGGTGCAGTGGCAGAACCTCACGACCAGAAGAATGGCAGGGGAAGGTCACATTCTGCAAAACGGAAAGCGGTTTGCATCCGACTGACAACTCCGCGTACGTCTTTGCGGGCGACGGCGCGAAGGTCGTCCTGTCCGACATGGATGGGAAGGCTGATATTCAGACAGCCGCGGACTTCTGCACTGCGGACGGCGAAAGGCCATTCATTGTCAGTGCTTGCGAATATTGCCGAGCCGCCTAGCAGGTTTGTAACAGGCGGGGTCGTTGTATCTGGTTGGTTTGACCTGCGGGCTTTGCAGTGCGGCGAAAGCGCCGAATGTGTGCTCACCGCGAAAGCCCGCAAGGGTATTCGACAGCGAATGCAGGGGCGGATTTGTAAGCGGTTATCCCTGCTTTGCTTCCCATTGACGCCTCCAACCCTTTTCTTCAGGCGTGCAGGCTTACGGGAAGCGTTCGGGCATCCCGTTTCCCCGCAAGCTACCTCATTTGCAGCGATTTGGCTGGCAAGCATTCGGAATCGTCATCCAATTGCCCGATTGACTATTGCACGTCATGCGCGAAACCTTGGCGGGAAGGGGACGCGCGAGGGGCATGAAACATTCCGCCGACTATCCGCTGGCCACGAGGCCGATCATGGGGTTCGCCGACGCATATCCGGCCGGTATGCGCGATCCGCCGCACAGCCATCCGCGTTCGCAGCTGACCTATTGCAGTGCGGGCGTGATGATGATCGGCGCGGCCGAGGCGGTCTTCATGCTTCCGCCCCGCCGCTCCATCTGGATTCCGGCGCATCTCGTGCACGAGGTGCAGTGCCGTGGGCCCGTATCGGCCTATACGCTGTATATCGATCCGGCGCTGGATCCCAATCCGCAGACAGCACGCGTGATCGAGGTGAGCGACCTTGTGCGCGCGCTGGTGTTCGAGGTCGGTCATTTCCACCCTGCCTATGACATGGAAGGGCGCGAAGGCACGATTGCCAGCCTGCTCCTGTCCGAAATCAGGCGCATGGCGGTGACCCCCAGCGATCTTCCCATGCCCCGCGATCCGCGCCTGCTGCGCGTGTGTCATGCGTTGATGGACGACCCTGCGGATCAGCGCGACCTTGACGAATGGGCGTCGCTTGCCGCGATGGGGCGGCGCACCTTCACCCGCGCATTCCGGCGCGAAACGGGTGCTGGCCTCGCGACATGGCGCCAGCAGGTACGCCTGATGGCCGCGATTCCGTTGATCGAGGCAGGCAAGCCCGTCGCAATCGTCGCCTATGAGGTGGGGTACGAAAGCCCCAGCGCGTTTACGGCCACGTTCCACCGCGTATTCGGCATGCCGCCCAGCGCCTTCATCAATCAGCCGCACGACCGGCAGGCGTGAACCAGAACGCCGGGGCAGGCGCCTTGTCCGGCCAGACCTGCGCCAACGTGCCGCCCTCGTAAAGTAGGCCGCCCTTCATCACCTGTTCGATGGTCAGCGTATTGGCGATGTCGATGCGCGGATCGGCTGAAAGGATGACGAGATCGGCCAGCTTGCCCGTTTCGATCGAGCCGAGGTCCGCCGCGCGGCCAATCGCCTTGGCGCCATTGATGGTCGCCGCCGTCAGGATTTCCGCCGGAGTCCAGCCGCCCATCTGGTGCGCCTGCATTTCCCAATGGGTGCCAAGCCCGGGCACTTCGCCATGCGCGCCGATGGCAACGAGGCCGCCAGAGCGAAAAACCCGTGCCGCGCTCGCAGCGGTGCGGGGGAAGACATAACCCGCCGGATCGGTCCATTCGCGCTGCCAGAATTTCTGGTCTCGGAACCATGGCGGGGCGAGGCGGGCATATTTCGGATCGTCATGCGGCGCGTCCCGGGCGATGAAGAAATCCTGCGCCGGATAGCCGCCATGGGTAATCTGCAACGTCAGGTCATAGCTGGTGCCGCTGCGCGCCAGGAACTGTGTCACATCGTCATAGAGCACCGGCGGCGGGATCGCATGCTCGTTCCCCGAATAACCGTCGAGGATGTGGGTAAGGTCGAGCTTCATCGACAGCGCGCCTTCCGCCGTCGGCTGAAGCCCCAGATCTACCGCTTCCTGCGCGATCCATTGGCGGACTATGCGATTGCCGCTGCGGTACATCTTGATGTTCGAAAGCCGGTAGTGATCGCGGTAGCGGCGCAGGACATCACGCACGTCCCCGCGCGAACGGAAATCGTTGAACGAAAAGATCGCCGTCCCGGTCGAGAATATGCGCGAGCCGAGCGCCAGCCCGGCATCGAGCGCGTCCTGATAGGCCAGCATGTCGACCGTAAGCGTCGAGGGGTCGAACGCGGTCGTCACGCCATAGGCGAGATTGGCCGCAGGGCCCCACGGTTCGAAATCGAGGACATCGCGGCGAATGTCGGCGACATGATCGTGCACATCGATGAACCCCGGCACGACGAAACGGCCCGCCATGTCGCGGCGCGCGGTGCCTTCCGGAACGCGGATTGTCCTAGCCGGGCCGATCCCTGCGATCCGGTCGTTCTCGATCAATATGTCCGCGTTTTCGATCGTACCTTGCGGGCCTTGCGTGATGGCCGTCGCACCGGTCAGCAACAGGCGCCCGCGCGGAACGTCGCGCGGCAAGACGACCTCGGCCGTGACCGAGGCGATGCCGGGGCTGTTTGGCGACATGCTGAAGACCGTGGAACCGACCGACCAATATGCCGTCGTTCCCGCCGCGCCCCAGCCAAAGAAATCGGCGCCGACGTCACTCAACCGGCGATGGCTGCCGGCATCGGACAAGGACACCACGCGGTCCCCGGCAGAGGGCACCTCCACCAGATGCAATTGCTGCGCGATCTGGGCGAGCGCGAGGCGGCCGTCGGGGCTGATGCGGATGTCGTCGGCCTCGGCCGCTCCTTGTGCGAAATACCAGTTGGGGCCCGTCACCCCGATGATCTTGTCACCCGTGTCGATGCGATAGACCCCATCGGGCCGGTTGAGCAGCAAGGTCCCATCGGCGAGGAAATGCGGCGTTCCGCCGATGTCGCCCTCGGCCAGAACCTCGGTCCCCGCGCCGCCCGGCCCCAGACGTACAAGCCGGGCCTGCCGGAACTGGCCGAACTCGACATAGCGGGCGAGGCGGTCGGCGGTGGGCGACTGGATCGTCACGATGCTGCGGTCCGGTGCTTCGACGGGATGGGTATAGAACGCGTCCTCCTGCGTGAGGCGCTCGGCCTTGCCATTGTCCAGATCGGACCGCCAGACATGGCCGCCCTCGGCCGCGGTCCACGTCACGAACAGCAGGCCCTTTCCGTCCCGGGTCCACGATGGATGGAATTGCGGGGGCAGTCCCGGTGCGACAGGTTCGGCATCCCCGCCCGATGCCGGCATGGTATAGAGCGTGCCCAGGGCGGAGAAGGCGAGCGTCGATCCGTCGGGCGACAAGGCCGGGTGCTGAATGATGCGGGCGCGCACCGGCCCGGTTTCCACGCGCACCGGCGCGCGCGTCAGCGGGGCCAGTCCGGCCTTCACCTCGGCGCGAAAGGGGATCGTCTCCAGCGATCCGGTCGCAAGGGTCATCCGCCGCAGCTTGCCGCCCTTGCTGAAGATGATTGCGGCGTCGTCGGGCGTGAAAGCCACGCGGGGCGCAATATCGCTCCAGAAGGACGCCTGCAGCGCATCGGGGTCCAGCTCCACGAGATCGCGTTCGCGCCCGGTCGTGAGGTCATGGAGCCGCAGCCATGTCTCCCCGGTGCGTCGCTGCACATAGGCCAGCGTTTTGCCATCATGCGAAAGGGCGGGGCGAAAGGCGCTGGATTGCACCTTGCCCAGCCGGATGTCGCCCACCGCCTTGACCAGCAGCTCCTCGCGTCCGCTGACAGAATCGCGGCGGACGATGCGCCACTCGACAGGCGAGGCCAGGTCCAGATCGCCTTCGCGCCGCGCATAGATCAGCGCCCCGCCATCCGCCGTCGGTACGGCGCCCAGCGCATGCCGCGTCGTGCCGTCCCCCTCGGTCGGTATGACGACACGGCCCATGCCATCCCCGTTCAGCGCAATCCCCCATAATTCATAGGCGTTCCGGTCCGGCCAGAAGCGCGAAACATGGATGGCGCGGCCATCTGCGCTCCACGAAGGGGAGGTGAACACAGGGTCGCCCCCGTGGAACGAGACTTGCCGTGCCTCGCTGCCGTCGGTCCGCATGATCCATATGTTTTCGGGGCCGGAGCGATCCGAAAGGAACGCGATCCATCGTCCGTCGGGAGAGAACTCCGGCTGCGTGTCCATGGCCATGCCGCGCGTGATGGCGCGTGCCTGGCCGCCGGTGCTGGGCAGGGTGTATATATCGCCCAGCATGGCGAAGACGATCGTGCGCCCGTCAGGCGACAGCGCGGGCTGGAGCGCGGTGCCTTCCTCTACGGTGAAGGCGATTTCCCGCTCCGGCGCGAGCGGGAGTGTCGCACCGGCTTCGGCGCGCGGGATGGGCGGCAGGCCGGATGGCGTAGGGGGGAGGACACCCGCCGTCCCATCGGCCTCTGTGCGTCCCATCGCATCGGCATCGGGCGTCGCCGTCCACAGCAGGAGGACGCTGGCGATTGCGCCTGCCAGCCGTCCTGCATCCATCATTCCACCTCCATCGCAGCCGGAACCTGTCGTTCAGAACCTGTACGTTGCCGTCGCGATCACCTGCCGCCCCGCGCCGAAGTTGCAATTGTTCGCATCGGCACAGCGCGCCACATAGCGCTCGTCGAAAATGTTCGATCCGTTGATCGCAAGGCGCCAGTTCGGCAAGTCATAGTGCAGCATCGCATCGAACAGTGTGGCTTCGCCCGTTTCGAAAACGATCGGGTTGAACGGCCCCGGCAGGCTGCCGGCCCCGTCGCTGTTATAGCGCACGCCCGCGCCAAAGCCAAAGCCTGCAAGCGAGCCACGCTGAAACGTGTAGTCGGCCAGCAGCGATGCCTTGTGCCTGGGCGTGACCGGAAGCGCCGCGCCCACTTCCTGCGGCGTCTCGCTCGCCACGACCTCGGTATCGGTATAGGAATAGGATCCGTTGATCGCGAGCTGGTTGCGGATGCGGGCCACGAACTCAAGCTCGCCGCCTTGGACCTTCACCTCGCCCGACTGCGTCGAACCGACGGGCGCCGACACGGGGGAATAGACCGCGCTGGTGACGTTCTCCTGCCGGATGTCGAACAGAGCCGCCGTCAGCAGCAGGTCGATCCCTTCGCCCAGGCCGCGCGCATCATATTTTACGCCGCCTTCCCATTGTTCGCCCGTGGTCGGCTTGAGCGGATCGCCCGCGATGTCGACGCCCAGCACTGGCTCGAACGATGTGCCATAACTGACATACGGGACGACGCCCGCATCGGTCACATAGGACACGCCCGCGCGCCAGGTAAACTCGTCCTGCTTGCCATCGGTGCCAAAGCTGGTGCGATCGACCCAGTCGTTGCGGCCCGACAGCAAGACGCGCAGCCCGCCGATGGCGATCTGGTCCTGCGCGTAAAGACCGGTCTGTTTCAACGTCTGGTCGGTGAACACCGTGTCGAGTGGCGGCGTCACGAAGCCTGCCGGCAGACCGTATTGCGGGTCGTAGATATTGATCGGATCGGGCACACTCGCCCCGCTGGGGCAGAAGAACGGGCTGCAGAAACCGAAGGGCGCATCATTGTCGACATCACGGTAATCGACGCCGACAAGGAAATTGTGCTCGATCCCGCCGGTGTCGAACTTGCCATGAAAACGCCCGTCGATGGTGAGCGACGTCACGTCCTCCTGATAGGGATAGCTGTTGCGATAGACCGTATCCATGGCCGCGTCGGTGAAACCGGCGGCATAGATCACGCGCTGTTCCTCCGCATAGTCGGCATAGCGGCCATTCACCGTCAGGCCCATGTCGGGACCCAAATCCTGCTCGAATTCGAAACCGGCGCCCCATTGCTTGCGCTCGTACCGGTTGTAGTCCGGCTCGCCCAGATTGACGCTGCGCGGAAGCTTGCTGTTCGGATTGTCGAGCAGCGTGCCCGCCGCCGGCAAGAAGCCGTTCGTGTCGCCGTTCACCTCGTCATACTGGTAATAGGCAAGGCCGGTCAGCCGCGTATCGGGTCCGATATGCCAGGTCGCCGCGGGCGCGGCATAGATGCGCTGCGCATCGACGAAATCGCGCTCCGCCCCGCGGTCGCGGATCATCACCGTGGCCCGCAGGTCGAGCGCGTCCGACGCCGGGCCGGTGACGGTCATGCCCAGCTGCTTGTAATCGTCGGTGCCGTACATGGCGGAAATCTCGCCATCGAAGACGCTTTTGGGCCGGCGGCTGGTCTGATTATAGATGCCGCCCGGAGGTGCTGAGCCGTAGAGCACCGACGCAGGGCCCTTCAGGATCTCGAGGCTTTCGAACGCATAGAGGTCGATGCCGTTGGAATAGATCGTACTCGTCACCGGCGTGGCGAGGCCGTCGACGAACTGCTTGGGCGGAAAGCCGCGGATCTGGATGAAGTCGAACCGCAAATCGGGGCCGTAATTCTCGCCCGTGGCGCCCGCGACATAGCGGACGGCCTGCTGCGCATCGATGAAGTTCAGAAGGTCGATCTGGTCGCGGCTGACGACGCTGATCGACTGCGGGGTTTCGACGAGCGGAATATCGCTCTTCGTCGCGGTCAGCCTGCCTTGGGGAACATAGCGTTCGGAGGTCACGATGATGACGCGCTCGCCATTTTCGCTTGTCTCGATGGTTTCCACGCCGCGATCCTGCGCGGAGGACGAATGGGCCGGACACAGCATGGCAAGGGCCAGCGCCGTTCCGGAGAAGAGACGTGAAGCATGCGACATCGAAGTGATCCCCTTTGGCAAAAATTGCGCGCCCGATGACCCCCACGGACGAAAATAATATTGCAGGGGCAGCATACGCATCGTTTCGATCAGGCCGGTTTCGTGGATGGGCCATCCATCATCGCAAATTGGCCACCAAGGCGAGTTTGCTCCAAAACTGTGACGCTCTCGCCATAGCTAATATTGCGAGACGTTTGCAATACGGCAGCTTATGACCCATGCGCGATAAAGAGCGGCCCGCCCGGATGTCGCGCGTGCGGGGTTTGGGACATAGGATCGAAATGGTAAGCCAGACGGGCGCCGCACAACGGGGCGGCGCCGCGAATGAGGAGGGGATGGTCCATGCGCGCCTTTTTGCTGCTGCTGCATCGCTATTGCGGGCTCGTCAGCCTCGCGTTTCTCGCCGTGGCCGGATTGACGGGCAGCCTGCTGGTGTTTCGGGCCCCGCTCGACCATGCGCTCAATTCCGATCTGTTTTCTGCTTCGAACCCGGTCGCATCGACGCCTCTTGACACCGTGGCCGCAATCGACGCGTTTCAGGCGGCCCATCCCGGCCTGCAGGTGACCGCTTTCCCGCTTCGCAGCGACGCCAACCGATCCATTGCGGCCGAGCTTTCCGCGAGGCCGGGCGCCATTGCCCCCGCCTTCGACGAGGTTTTTCTGAACCCCGCGGACGGATCGGTCATCGGGGGCAGGGAAACCGGGCCCGGCCTCGGTCCCCGAAATTTCGTGGCCGGGGTCGCGGATCTGCATTTCGAATTGCTAACCGGCACGCCGGGACGGTTGTTTCTGGGCGCAATCGCCGTGCTCTGGCTGCTCGCGATGATCGCGGGTCTGGTGCTGACCACGCCCGAGAAGGGGCCGTTCTGGAAAAAATGGTGGCGCAACTGGCAATTTCGCCGCTCCAGTGCGATCCCGCGCCTTTTGCTCGATCTCCACAGGGCGAGCGGCTTGTGGCTGCTCCCGTTTCTGGCCGTGCTGGCCATGACCTCGATTGCGTTCAATTTCTGGAGCGAGGCGTACGAACCTGCCGTGACGGCTGTTTCCCCGCTCGAGCATGATCTGTTCGATCAGGACGCGCCGTTTCCGCAGGGCGCCGTTCCCCGCCTTTCGTTCTCGGATGTCCTTCCGCGCGCAGAGGCCCATGCCGAAGCGATCGGCCTCGACTGGGAGCCGGCGCGGATGCTCTACCTGCCGCAGTGGAACCTGTATGGGGTCAAGTTTTCGCCCCATGGCGAGCTCAGCTATCGGCAGCTGGGACCGGTCGATCATTATTTCGACGGCGATACGGGCGAATGGCGGCATCAGGTCGATCCCTATTCCGACAGCGCGGGCCTCGCGATGATCCGCGTGGTCTATCCGCTCCACAGCGGCGAGATTTTCGGCTTTGCCTCTCTGGCGCTGGTTTTCGTACTGGGTCTCGTGACCTTTGGGCAGTCGGTCACGGGACTCTATATCTGGTGGAAGAAACGGTCTTCCCGCGTTGCGCGGCGCAAGGCCGCGAAGCAATCAAAGGGCAGCCCGCCAATATATGCAGATGCCGGGAAGGGCGCATGACACAAAGCCAGACCATCATGCCGGGCGATGACATCGATCCCGAAATCCGCCGCTTCGTCCGTGCGGTGAATGCGGAATATGAACGGCTGACCAAGGGCGGGGAGACCATTGCCGAGCGCCGGGCCATTGCCGAGAAGGTCAGGCAACCATGGCGCAGCGGCGGTCCGCAGATGGCCGAAACGATCGAGATCGGGGCGCAGGATGCAGGCGCGCCGCTGCGCATCTATCGTCCCGTGACGGACCGGCCGCTCCCGGCGCTGATCTATCTGCATGGCGGCGGGTGGACCAGTTTCAGCCTCGACACGCATGACAGGTTGATGCGCGAATACGCGGCCCGCAGCGGCGCAGCGATCATCGGTGTCGACTACAGCCTGTCGCCCGAAGTGCGCTTCCCCGTCGCACTTGACGAGATCGGCGCGGCGGTCGGATGGCTCGAAACGCATGGCGCGAATTACGGAATGGAGATGACCGATGCCATCGTCGGCGGCGATAGCGCGGGCGCGAATCTCGCGCTTGCGACGGCGATGCGGATGCGTGATGCGGGGCGGTCGCCCTTTGGCGGATTGATCCTCAACTATGGCGCGTTCGACGAACGGTTGCGAGAGAGCCACAGCCGCTACGGCGGTCCCGAATATATGCTGACCGCCGACGAGATGGACTGGTTCTGGCGCAATTACCGGGGCGATGACCGCGCGCCGCATCCCCTTGCCACGCCGCTCAACGGCAATTTCGCGGACCTGCCTCCGGCGTTCTTCTGCGTTGCGCAGTGCGATATTCTCGCCGATGAGAACCGCGAAACCGCGTCGCGAATGGCGCAGGCCGGCGTCGATGTCGCACTGCATGTCTATGAAGGCGCGACGCACAGCTTTCTCGAAGCGGTCAGCATATCGGCACTGGCGCGTGAGGCCATCGCGGATGCCGCCGACTGGATGCGGTCGATCTGGCGGCGTGGATGAGCGCAATTTCCTCCGCCGATGACGGCGCCGTGCGCGGTTTGCTCGATCAGATGCCGCTTTGCTGGATCGTGCCGCACGCCAGCCCGGCAGCGGCCTTGCTCATGCCCGTTGTCGCGGAGGGGAATGACGGGGAAGGGCCGACGACACTTCTCGGCCACCTTCCATTGCGGGTCCCGGCGGTGGAGATCCTCGTCCGCGAACCGCTTGCCTCGTTCCTTTTCCTCGGGCCGAATGCCTATGTCCCCCCGGGCATCGTGGGCCGCGACGACTGGGCCCCGACGTGGAACTTTGCATCGGCGCGGCTGACCGGTACGGTCGAGATGGACGCGGATTTGACGGAACGGTCGGTCGCGATCCTCACGCGGCTGATGGAGGGTGAGGACGGCTGGACAATGGGCCGGATGGGGCCGCGGGCCGACTTGCTTTTGACGAAGATCATCGGCTTTCGGGTAAAAATCATGGAGAGCGTGCCGTACTTCAAGCTGGGGCAGGATGAGAGGCCGTCCGACTACGCCCGCATACGGCGCCATTTCGCGAACGGCGCGCTGGGCCGGTGGATGGACCGCCTCGTCAAAAGGAAATCCGAATGACGATCCGAGAGCGAAATGAGACAGCATCTGGCCCGTTAAAGCGAGTGGTGGCCCGCACTTTCGGGTAGCCTGTCCGTTACCATGTCCCGCGTTCGCGAAAATCCCTGCTATCCCTTCATGCGCAAAAGGATCGCTGCGGCACTTGCCGCGATGCTGCTGTCCGCGTTTGGCCATGGCGCGGCGCACGCGCAGGATCTGCCAGCCGATGCACAGCCCGGGAGCGCGTTCCGGCTATCGGCTGCGTATACGGCGGAAGTCTGGCGGAACGAGGGCGGCGTCAAGGACGGCTGGCGCTATCTCGACAATCTGGATGTCGTGCTCGAGGCGGATCTCGAGCGTGCCGCCGGATGGAAAGGCGCGACCGGCCAGGTTTATGTCCTCTACAACAATGGCGCATCGCTCAGCGAGTTGACGGGTGACATTCACATCGTCAGCAATATCGAGACCGGCGTGCGCGCGCTCCGCCTGTACGAGGCCTGGATCGAGCAGGAGATCGGCGACAGGGCCAGCGTCAAGGCTGGGCTTTACGATCTGAACTCGGAATTCGACGCGCTTGAAACTTCCGCGCTTTTCATCGGCAGCGCGCACGGCATCGGGCAGGACATCGCGCAAACGGGCGAAAACGGCCCGTCGATTTTTCCGGTGACAAGCCTTTCGGTGCGCGCACAAGTGCAGATCGAGGAAAGCCTGTTGCTCAGGGCCGCGATCCTCGATGCCGTGCCGGGCGACCCGGATCGGCCGAGCAGGACTGCGATCGCTCTTGGCGACGGCGTGCTCGCCATTGCGGAAGCGGACTGGCGCATGGGAGCGCTTCGCCTGCTTGCCGGCGACTGGCGCTATTCCGAAAAGCAGGACCGGGTCGATGGCCGGGGCGAAGCATCGAGCAGCGGCGCCTATCTGCGCGGCGAAACGTGCCTGAGCGGCGCGGAATATTGCGGAATCGCGGTCTTCGCCCGTGCCGGCATCGCCTCTGGCGCAACCAATCCCTACGCCGCTTTCCTGTCCGGAGGCGTCGTCTACTCGCCTCGGGAAGGGGAGCAGGTGGGGCTCGCGGTGGTGCACGCCATAGCCTCTGACGTGCCAGCCGTCGACGAGGGGAGGGCGAATTCCGAAATTGTGATCGAGGCCACCTATGCGCGTGAACTGACGCCCTGGCTCTCGGTTCAGCCTGACCTTCAATATGTGATCAACCCGGGTGCCAGTCCCGGAACGCGCGATGCGCTCGTGATGGGGCTCAGGGTTGCGGTCGGCTTCTGACCGGTCCGACACTTTACCTTGGCCGAACGGCGGGCCCTCTTAGCGGGAAGGTACCTTTGGGGCACTGTCGGAACTGACCCACCCGATTGAAAACTGCGCGGGCGCGGGCAGGGCGTACCCATGCCCAGACTGCGAAACCATCCAGCCGGCTCCGCTGTTTCAACTCCTTGCCCGAAATCATCCGTCTGGCGGTGATGATGTATGTCCGTATTTCCGCCGGACCAGCGGAATGGCGGGGATCTGCTGGCCGTGCGCGGGATCGACATACGGCACTGCCGGGCTCCGTCAAAAGGACGGAACCTTTGGCAAATTGCGGATCGCAAGAAGGGGGAGGTGAACGCCCCGAACCATGAAACCCGCCAAACCGTGTGGGTATTTCCACCCGTCACCGGAGGTAATCAGAGTTGTGATTATGGCGTCTGTTCGATTGTCGCCTTCATTACGAAACGTGGAAGATGGCCTGTCGGAACGTGGTGTCGGCATCTTCGACGAAGCGGTCAGGCTTTGGTTGGACCCTGCCGGGCCTAGGGCTGCGGCAAGATTTCGTTAACCTTGATGAGATACTCGCTGGGCCAGGGGGACTGGCGGCTCGATGCCTACGACGATAAGTGTGGGATATGCGCATGTTGCCATTTACGGCTTCATGGCGGTGCTGTGCGTCACTCTGCTGCTGGCGTTTCAGCGCAAGCCGGCGCTGGCATGGTTAACTGCGAGCCTGTTCATCGCCACCGCAGAGGTGCTGTTGCTGGGCAGACTGACGTCCGAAGGCGCAAGGCTGGTGCTGGCAATCTGCTGTGTGCCGGTCGCCTATGCCTGTATCGGGCAAACCACGCGCCATCTGTATGCGCAAGGCCGAACTCCGCGTGCGTTTCATGGGATGATCGCTGCGATTGCGGCCGCCGGATGGGCCGCGCTGTCGGCGGGGTTGCCCGCCATCGTCGCCGTAATGATGTTCAATCTCGCCTGTGTCGTGGCGATTGCGGAAACGCCGTGGCGTATCGCACGCGCGCGCGTCCTGCACCCGATTGATTGGGCATTATTTGCGGGCGTAACCGGCGCCGGTGCGGTTTTCGCGGTCCGGCTGGTCTTGTACCCCCTCCTCTTCGACGCCCATCGGGACCTGGCCGCGATAACGGGATCGGACATCGACCGCGCGCTTCTGGCCGTTAACGGATTGCTGGCCGGGCCGATTGTGCTGTTGCTTATCGCAAAAGTGGTCGCCGGGGTCATCGCCGGCTATCGCGATCGGTCCGAGCGCGACCCGCTTACCGGGCTGGCCAATCGGACGGCTTTCGAGCGGCTGGCGCTTCAGGCGATGCGCGGGAACGGGGCGCTGATCCTGTGTGATCTTGACCATTTCAAACAGGTCAACGACCGCTATGGCCATTCCGCTTACGATGCGGTGCTGCGCCGCTTTGCCGCCCTGTTGCGCGAAACCGGGTTGAATGCGGCACGGATAGGTGGCGAGGAGTTCGCCCTGATTGCCGCGGAACGTGGGGAGATCGAGGCGGCATTCATCGCCGAGAATCTGCGCCAACGGCTTTCCAGTTCGCAATTCGAGATAATCGACGCGGATCACGTGCTGACAGCCAGCTTCGGCGTCGCGGGCTTTCAACCGCATGCGTCGTTGCAAAGCCTGATCGATGAGGCCGACAGCGCCCTTTACACCTCGAAGAACGAAGGGCGGGACCGCGTTACGTTGCACACTCCCAACCTGGTGCGACAGGCTGCGCCGCAGCGGTCTCTGGCGGAGGCCTGACGCCGCTGTGTCATGAGACAGGATGGCAAGGGTGGAACAGGTCCGGTCCAATGTTCGCGGCGGACCTTCGTCCCGGCTGCAGTCTTAAGCTTCATGATAGGAACGCTGAAGCCTCACGGATCGCCATAGGTCATGACGACCGACGGTCTCCGCTCCTGCAACGCTGCGATGTCCGGCTCCGGCTTTGAGCAGAAGCCAGAGACACGTCGCTGCGCGAACGAGCGATGCAGGGTTTCAGGGAAATGAAGTCGTTACACAAGCTCGCCTCGGTTCATGCTTTCTTTCACCACCGCTCCAACGCCGAACGTCACCTTGCCGACCGCCAAACCTACAAGACGCGCCGCTCGGCTACATTGGCTGAGCGGCAAAAGCCTGGGGTTTGAGACCCGACCGGGGAAGGGCGCCCTTCGCAAAACGGAGAGCGGTTTGCATCCGAATGACAGCGCCCGCGCATGACATCCCCCATCGCCGACATACCCGCACCATGCATCGAAGACCATTTTGCGCAGATCCCGCAGGTGACGAGGAAAAGGTCGGGACTGACCTCGACACGATGAGGCGGCGGATTCGTGTCTGGGATCGATCGCGGGCCGCGAGCCGGGATCGCCAAATCGGGAGTATCCGCGCGTCATCCGTTGATGGAGGCGGCAGCCGTGGCCGCTGTGAAACCCGCCCTTTCCCGTCCATCCGCACCGCTCTTTCGCAATCTCCAAAGACGGACCAGAGGTTGGAAGCGTAGGGCGCGTTTAAGCTCATTTTATCGTTTTTCGTTCTAGAAAAAAACAGCTTAACGAGATGGGTCGTCATACGCATGGAAAGTTCGGTTCGCTCTGCGATTTCGGTCAGGATTCCCGCCGAAGTCACGCTTCCTGCCATACCCGGCATCTACGACGAGGTGATCGCCGCTTTCGAACAGGACGGCGCGATCGAATTCGCGATCGGCGACCTGAAAACGGCCGATCTCGCCTTTGTGCAGCTTGTCGAAGCGGCCCGCCGCGACGCGCGGGCCGGCGCCAGGGATCTTCGCCTGTCCCACCCCGTGTCCCCGCCCGTCACCCAGCTTCTGCGGCGCGCAGGTTTCCTCACTCAGGCGACGTCGGACGACATCGCCTTCTGGTTCCATGGAGAAATTCCGCAATGACCGCTTCCATTCTCACGGTCGACGATTCCCCTTCCGTTCGCATGGCCATCCGCATCGCGTTGAGCGGGGCAGGTTACACCGTCACAGAGGCCGGTGACGGAGAAGAGGGCCTGGCCGCGGCCAATAATGGCAAGTTCGACATGATCGTCACCGATCTCAACATGCCGAAGATGGACGGGCTGACCATGATCCGCGAATTGCGCAAGCAGCCCGAGCAGGCGGGTGTGCCGATCATCTTCCTGACGACGGAGTCCGACGACGGGATGAAGGAACAGGCCAAGGCCGCTGGCGCCACGGGCTGGCTCGTGAAACCTTTCGTGCCCGAGAAGCTGACGAAGGTCGCGCGCAAGGTGCTCTACCGGTGAGCGAGCAGGGCCTCCCCGATCCCACGGCGACCTTCCGGATCGAAGCGGCAGATGTGCTCAACGAGGTGGAGCAGGCGCTGCTGGACCTGACCGAACGTCCCGGCGACAGGAACCTCATCGACGCGGTATTCCGCGGCCTCCACACGCTCAAAGGCTCGGGCGCGATGTTCGGGTTCGATGCGCTGGCAGGTTTCACCCATCATTGCGAAAGCGCATTCGATCAGGTCCGAAAGGGCGCGGTCGCCGCAACGCCGGAATTGATCTCGATCGTTCTCAATGCGCAGGATCGCATGCGCGCGCTTGTGGACGGCAATGTCGACGAAGAGCGGCAGAACGCCATCATTGCGCAGCTCACCGCCGCCGTGGAGGCCGCGTCGGGCGATGGCGGTGCTGGCGGGGGCGGTGCTGACGTGCCGCCTCCCGCGCAGGACGACGGGTGGCGCGTGATGTTCCGCCTCCCGCCCGAATGCATGGCGAACGGCACCAATCCGTTATTCCTCCTCGACGAACTGCGCGACCTCGGCGCGTGCGAGATTACTGCTTCCACCGACAAGCTTCCCTCCCTCGCCGACCTCGATCCGCGGGAATGCCATATTGGCTGGGATGTCGTGCTTCGGGGCGCGATCGATAAAGACGATATCGAAGATGTGTTCATTTTCGTGATGGACGACATGGAACTGTCGATCCAGCCGCTCGCCTCTCACGCCACCGACGGCACGTAGGCCGAAGCAGGAAATGCGCTGACCGCACCGACGCCGGAGGAGGCTGGACCGTCGGCGCAGATCGGCGGCACCGATGGCAGGACGGCGTCGGGAAAGCCGGCGAACGACACGCTTCGCGTCCCGGCGGAGCGGCTCGACGAATTGATGGACCGTGTGGGCCAGCTGGTCATTGCACAGAGCCGCCTTTCGCAAATCGCGCATAGCGACGTCAATCTCGCCCTCCGCTCGGTTTCCGAGGAGATCGAACGCCTGTCCGGCGAATTGCGGGATACCATGATGGTGCTGCGCATGGTGCCTGTCTCGACCCTGTTCGGACGGTTTCGCCGCCTCGTCCACGATCTTTCGCAGGAGACCGGAAAGGCGATCACGCTGACGACCGACGGGGAGGGCACCGAAGTCGACAAGACCGTGATCGAGCGCCTTTTCGATCCGCTCGTTCACATCATTCGCAATTCCTGCGATCACGGGCTCGAACCGCCCGAGGAGCGCATTGCCGCCGGCAAGCCGGAGTCCGGCAATGTCACGCTTTGCGCGCATCAGGCGGGCGGCGAGGTGGTCATCACCATCCGCGACGACGGACGCGGGATCGACCGGAACCGCGTTCGTGCCAAAGCCGAGGAAAATGGCCTGATCAAACCCGATCAGGTGCTGAGCGATCAGGAACTCCTTCAGCTTATCTTCCACCCCGGATTCTCCACCGCGGCAAAGGTCAGCAACCTGTCCGGGCGGGGCGTCGGCATGGATGTGGTCAAGCGCACGATCGACAGCCTGCGCGGAACGATCGAGGTGGCGAGCGAGCCGGGCGCGGGATCGACGATTGCATTGCGCATACCGCTCACGCTGGCGATCATCGAAGGGCTGCTCGTCCGGGTCAGCGAGGAACGCTATGTCATCCCGCTTTCCAGCGTGGAAGAATGCATCGAACTCTCGCTCGAGGACGATCTGCGCCATCGGGGGCGAAGCCTCATTTCCCTTCGCGGTACGCTTGTGCCCTTCCTTCGGCTTCGCGAACTATTCGCGAGCAGGATGAGGCCCGATCGCTTTCAGAAGATCATCGTGGTCTCCACCGGATCGGAAAGGGTCGGATTGGTGGTGGATCAGATCATCGGCAACCATCAGACGGTCATCAAATCGATGTCCGCCTTTCACCGGGGCGTGGCCTCGTTCGCCGGTGCGACCATTCTTGGGGACGGCACGGTCGCGCTGATCCTCGATGTGCCGCAACTCGTCGCGCTGACCCAGAATACGGAGGAGCGGCTTCAGGCCGCGGGATAGACCGATGACCGGACAAACCATCAAAACAGACAATGGCGAGGAATTTCTCCACTTCGAGCTTCAGGGCGAAATCTTCGCACTGGAAGCGATCGTGGTGCGCGAAATTCTCGACGTCATTTCCGCGACGGCCGTACCGGCGCGCCGGCGCTCGTGCACGAGGTCATCAATTTTCGCGGCAAGATCATCCCGCTCGCCGATTTGCGGCTGGCGTTCGACATGGAGCCGACCGCGCCGACCATCGAGAGCCGGATCGTGGTGATCGAGATCGAGCTCGACGCAGAAGAGATCTGGCTCGGCTTCCGCGCCGACAAGGTGCTCGAAGTGGCGAGCATCGCACCGTCCTCCTGCGAGGAGCCGCCGATGGTCGGGCTGCGCTGGAACCGCGATCATGTCCGTTGCCTGGCTCAGCGGGGCGACGACGTCATCATCATCCCCGACCTTCGGGCAATCTTCGAAAAAGCGTTGCACGCATCCTCCGCCAGCATCGCCGCCGCCTAGCCGGCCCAGTTCCTGAACCCGCTTATACCCGTTTTCTCTTTCGATCAGGTAGAAACCCATGAACATGTCACTGAAGATGAAGTTGGCAGCCGCCTTTTCTGCCATCCTTTTGCTGACCGCCACCCTCGGGTGGATCGGCGTCACGCAAATGCGCAATATCAACGACCAATCGACCATCATGGCCGAAAACTGGATGCCCAGCATCGATCGCATCCACAGGATCAACACGGGTGTCGCGGATCTGCGAATTCGCGAATATCGTTATGTCGAGGCTGGCGATGCTGCGAGCAGGGCCGACGACGAACGGCGCATTTCCCAAGGGCTCGAACAGCTTCAGGACCTGAGGACCGACTACGAGGCGCTGATTTCCTCCGCCGAAGAGCGGGCGGCCTATCAGGAATTTTCGAGCGATCTTGACCGCTATCTCAACATGCACGAGCAATTGATGGCCCTGTCCGCGCAAGGCCAGCAGGAGAGGGCTTCGACCGTGCTGAAGAACTCGGTCGAAATGTATCGCGAACTTGGCGATACGCTCGATACCATGGTGACCATGAACGTCGAGGGCGGGCGCGCCGCCAGCGACGCCGGCGACAGCACCTATGCCAGCGCGCGCACCCTGTTTCTTGCGCTGATCGCCATTGCTCTTGCGGTGGGCGTCGGCGCGGCGCTGCTGGTGATGCGCTCGGTGCTCAAGCAACTCGGTGGAGAGCCCGCCGCGGTTCGCGACGTGGTGCGCCAGGTTGCGGATGGCGATCTGACCATCAAGGTCGATCTCAAGGCGAACGATCGGGACAGCCTGCTCGCGTCGGTGGCCATGATGATCGACCGGCTGCGAAAGGTGATCGGCGACACGACCACCGCCGCCGATACGGTTGCCTCGGGTAGCCAGCAGATGTCGGCGAGCGCAGAGCAGGTCTCGCAGGGCGCGACCGAGCAGGCCGCCGCCGCAGAAGAGGCGTCCGCCTCGATGGAGCAGATGGCGTCGAACATCAAACAGAACGCCGATAACGCCGCACAGACCGAGAAGATCGCGCGTCAGTCTTCGACCGATGCGCAGGAAAGCGGCGTCGCAGTGGAGAAGGCGGTCGGCGCGATGCGCACCATCGTCGAGAAAATCGAAATCGTTCAGGAGATCGCACGTCAGACCGATCTGCTCGCGCTCAATGCCGCGGTCGAAGCGGCACGGGCCGGTGAGCACGGTCGCGGCTTCGCCGTGGTCGCCTCCGAAGTCCGCAAGCTGGCCGAGCGAAGCCAGGCCGCTGCGGCGGAAATCGGCTCCATGTCGACCGAAACCGTCACCGCCGCCACCGAAGCGGGCGAGATGCTGACCAAGCTGGTGCCGGACATTCGCCGCACGGTCGAACTCGTCTCCGAAATCAGTGCCGCCTGCCGCGAACAGGACATCGGGGCGAGCCAGATCAACGAAGCGATCCAGCAGCTCGATACGGTGACGCAGCAGAACGCCACCGCATCGGAGCAGATTTCCAACACCTCCGAGGAGCTGGCCAGCCGGGCCGAAAGCCTGCAAACGGCGATCGCGTTCTTCCACGTGGCCGCGGACGATGCAGCCGCTGCCATCGCCGCGCCGAAAGCGAAAAAGACCGCCCCCAAGGTCTCCGCACCCAGGGCAAAGGCGCAGGTCCGCAAGTTCAAGCCGAACAGCGTAGCCGACCAGCAGGACCGCGCGCGCGGCTTCGCGCTGGACCTGTCGAGCGGCGGGCCGGACGAGGACGACGCCAATTTCGGTCAGGCCGCATGACCGCCGCGGCCGAAACGCAGGTCGTCACCTTCGGCCTGGGGGATGAGATCTTCGCCGTTTCGGTCGGCATGGTGCGCGAAATACTGGACTATGCTCCGGTGTTTCGCGTGCCTCAGGGGCCGGAATGGCTCCTGGGCCTGACCGAGGTGCGCGGGACGGGCATTCCGACCGTGGACCTGAGGACGCGAATGGGGCTCCCGGCGCAGGATCCTACGCTTGCCACCCGCATATTGATCGTCGACCTCGCTCTGGCGGACCGCGCGGTCACGATGGGGCTTGTCGTCGATCGCGTTCTGGCCGTTCGCGCGCTTGCGTCCGAACAGATCGAGCCGGCCCCCGATATCGGGATGCGATGGCGGTCCGATTATATCCAGGGGGTGGTGAGGCTCGACGAAGGCTTCGTCATCCTGATGGACCTGGCCGCAGTCTTCTCGAACGCGGATACCGCCATGCTTCCGGGGCTTCAGATGGCCTGACCTGACTGTCCTCCTTTCGTCGACTTCGACAATTCCTGACCCGGCGGCCTTGAGGGCTCGTCGTCCGTCACCTTCGGATTTAGCGCCATGTCAACAGCAGCTCGCGCAGAACAACCGGTCTTCGACGACCAGATATCGTCGCGCAATTTCGCGCGGCTCTCCGCTCTTATCCATCAGCTTGCGGGCATCAAGATTCCGCAGACGAAGAAAACCATGCTCGAGGGTCGCCTGCGCCGCCGCGTGCGGGCCATTGGCGCATACAATCTCGATGCCTATTGCGATGCCCTGTTCGACGGCGCCGCGGGAGAGGAGGAGACGGAGCACCTCCTGAACGCCGTCACGACGAACAAGACCGACTTTTTCCGCGAGCCCAAGCATTTCGAATACATGCAAAGCACCATTCTGCCCGCGATCGGAGCGGCGGGAACGCGGCGCCTGCGGGCATGGAGCGCGGGATGCTCCACCGGTGCCGAACCCTATACGATGGCCATGGTGTTCGACGATTACGCAACGCGGAACGGTGGCCCCGAATATGGCATCCTGGCGACCGACCTCGACAGCGGCGTCCTCGAAATTGCGCGCCGCGGCATCTATCCGCGCGCGCAGGTGCAGCCGGTCCCGCCCGCCATGCGCCTGCGCTACGTGATGGAACCGCTCGACCCCGCAGCCCCGGATGTCCGGATCGTTCCGGCGCTACGGTCCGCAGTCGGTTTTGCGCAACTCAACTTCATGGATGCCTCCTATCCGGTGGGTGATCCGATGGACATCATCATGTGCCGCAACGTGCTGATCTATTTCGACCGGCCAACACAGGAGGCGGTGCTGAACCGCCTTTGCCGCAAGCTGAAGCAGGGCGGATGGATCATGATCGGTCATTCGGAAACCATTGCCGAAATGGATCTGCCGCTTCGCCAGGTCGGCAACACCACGTTTCAGAAGGTCTAGCGCAATGCCCAGCAAACGGATTCGCGTTCTCGTCATCGACGATTCGGCCAGCGTCCGGCAGGCGATGACATCCATCCTCGCCGCCGACCCGGAGATCGAAGTGATCGCCGCGGCCTCCGATCCCTTCGCCGCCGCACGCCATATTCAGGCAGAGATGCCCGATGTGGTCACGCTGGACGTCGAGATGCCGCGTATGGACGGCATCACCTTCCTGCGCAAATTGATGAGCCAGTGCCCGGTGCCGGTCGTGATGTGCTCCTCGCTGGTCGAGGAAGGGTCCGAAACCCTGCTGCAGGCGATGGAAGCGGGCGCCGTCGACGTGATTTTGAAGCCGCGCATGGGGGTGGCCGATCATCTTGTGGAATCGCACATGCGCATCCGCGAAACCGTCAAGGGCGCGGCGCAGGCGCGTCTGCGGCGCCGCTCCGCCCATCGCAAGGATGAAGGCACACAGCCGAAACTGACCGCCGATGCCATGATGCCGCCGCCGGGCGCGGGCGCGATGCGCCGCACAACCGAGATGGTCGCGTGCATTGGCGCCTCCACCGGCGGAACGGAGGCGTTACGCGAAGTGCTGGAGGCGTTGCTTACCAATTCTCCGGGCATCGTGGTGGTGCAGCACATGCCGGAAAGCTTCACGAAGGCTTTTGCAAAGCGGCTCAACACGCTCTGCAAGGTCGATGTGAAGGAAGCGCAGGACGGCGACACGGTCATGCGCGGCCATGTCCTGATTGCGCCGGGCGGCCTGCGCCACACCATGCTGGAGCGTCAGGGCGCGCGCTATTACGTTTCGGTGCGGGAAGGGCCGCTGGTGTCGCGCCACCGGCCATCGGTGGACGTGCTGTTCCGCTCCGCCGCCCGGACCGCCGGTTCGAACGCGGTCGGGATCATCATGACCGGCATGGGCGACGATGGCGCGCGCGGCCTGCTCGAAATGAAGGACGCCGGAGCGCGCACCATGGCACAGGACGAGGCAACCTCGATCGTGTTCGGCATGCCGAAGGAAGCCATCAGCCGCGGCGGCGCGCAAAAAATCGTGCCGCTCGGCCATATCGCCGGTGAATTGCTACGGGCGTGCGAACGATGACGCCCCAGATGTCCACTCTCGACGTCGAAACCCTGCCCCAGAGCGCCAGCGTCGCCGACGGAACGGGGGCGGTTTTGCGCGTGTCGAACGAGCTGGCGGCCCTTGCGGCAGGTATGGACGCCCGCTTTCTCGACGCGGGCAAGACCCTGATGAAAGCAATCGAGACGATCGATCGGCTGGTTGCGATCCTAAAGGGAATCAGCGGTGCGCTCGACGGCAATGCCGTGGTCGATGCCGTGACCACGATGAGCAGCTTGGCCGAACGGCTGAGCGGTCTGCCGGAGGCGCTGACGATACGGGAAGGCGACCTCGACGCGGCGCTGACCAATTCCGCCATGCTCAAGGATCGGGTCGACGAGGTACAGAAACTCTTCGATGTGCTCCAGATCTACGGCGTCAATACGAAGATCGCGGCCGCAGGCGAAGCGGCGTTCGTCAATTTCGTCGACGATATTGACGGACGGGTCGATCACGGCCGCGGCAATCTTCGTGAAATCTCGAACATGGTGACGGCACTGGTCCCGAGCCTTTCGGAAGCGGGCGAGGCGGTCGGGCCGCTTCGCCGCGAATGCGCGCGCATCCCGCCCACCGTTCCGGAACGCCTCGCCGAAAACGCGTGCATCCTTCGCGACCATATGGACGCCATGGGGAAGCTGGCCGAAAGCGTCCTGACCATCGCACAGGAAATACAGGGCCAGGTCGCTCTCGTTCTCGGTGCGCTTCAGGTCGGCGACAGCACCCGCCAGCGTATCGAACACGTGGTGGAAGGGCTAGGAATTCTCGATGCGCATCTCCGCCGGATGGAGCTGGATAGCGCGACGGAACGCGCAGTAAGAGCGCATGTTTACGCGCTTCTGGCCGACTTGCTGGGCCGGGCCGCGGAAGACTTCGCAGAGGGTGCCAATACGCTGCTACAGGCCCTGCGCGGTATCGGGCCCCATACCGAACGTCTCCTGTCGCTCATCGATGATCAGGCCGCAACCGAGGCGGATAGCGCCGAAGAGCGTACGATCCTGCAGAATGTCGAGCATAATATCATCGAGATGGCGGAACTCACCGACCGCCTCCATGCAACGGACCAACAATCGAACCGCCTCATCGATACGATCGCCAGGACGCTCGTCGAACTCGGGCGGAAGCTTGAAATGTTCGCCGATCTGCGGATCGACGTGCGCAACATCGCCATGAATACCTTGCTCCTGTGCCGCCGCATGAACAGCACGGGGCGCGCCGTGTTCGTAATCGCAAAGGAGATCGACCGGCTCTGCAGCGATCTCGGCATGGTTCTCGATGGCATGATCGCGTTGATCGACGATCTGTCCGAAAACAGCGTGGCGATCCAGGCCACGACCGACATGGGGGCACATCCCAGTCTCGAAGATGCACTGGCGATTGTGCGAAAGGGGTGCGACACGAACGAAACCGGGATTGAGCATGGACGCAGCGAAGCGCGCGAGTTGATCGACCTGCTTGGTCGTACCGGGACCGAACTCGCGAATGAGCTTGCGCTGGAACGCGACATGATCGCCGCGAGCGAGACACTGGCCACGGCGTCGCCGGCCGTGTCTGCCATCGATGTGGCGGAATTGTGCCCCGAAGCGCAGGACGGGTTGACCGCGATCCTTGCCGAACTCGCGCAACGCTACTCCATGGCGCAGGAACGCGAAATTCACCGCCGCCACGCCCTGCGGGGAGCAGAACATGGCGATCTTCAGATCGACACCTGCGATCCCGTAGCCGAAGAGGAGGACGATGATGATGATGACGGCCTGTTCTGACGCTCTTTAGGATGTGTTCCGGCCCGACCGGTACGGAGCCCATTGGGTATAAAGACGGCACAAGCGTATTGCGGGCGCTGTCGGCGTCCCGCTGCCGCCCGGACCATCCGGGACATCGAAGACGGTAGACAGTTCGAATCGAGGCTTTAAAAGCTGCTGAATAAAGGCCTCTAAGTATTTAAAAATATTGAAGCTTATGAAGGGAATAAAACCCTCGTCGTCAGCTTGGGAAGCTACTGCTCCATCATTGAACTACGCCCGCGTCCTATAGGGCTTTGCTGCTTGCGGAACGCCTTTCACGGCGATGGCACTGTCAGAAGGATGGCACCGCCAGCCAACTTAGTGGGCGAGGCTAGATGAGTTGCATGACGCGCCCTCGCGAACCAGCCAACCCGCTCCGGTATTCCATTCGTCGCCGGACGCAATCTGCCTGCGCGTAACGATCTGTGTCCGATTTCCGCGCCAAGAGACGCCGCGGCTTTGCCGGAGCAGGTTCGGCCCGTTGTGCGCACCAGACATTCGTGGTGAGGGGGGCAATCGGATGCGCGGCTTCCGGCATTGGAACTGGTATCTCGATAAGATCTACGTCCGCATAAACGGTGAGATGATGTACCGTCGGCGTACTGTCGATCGCGAGGGTGAGGCGCTTGAAAGCTACGGCGACAAGCCAGCCGCCTGCGCTTCATGAAGAAAAAGCGGAAACGTCACGGATCGCCGGAGGTCATCGCGACTGATGGTCTCCGCGCGTCCAAGGCAGCGATGTTCGACCTTGGCTGCGAGCCGGCGCAAGAGACAGGCCGCTACGCGAACAACAGGGAAAAAACTCACATCCGCCATTCCGAAGACGAGAGCGGGCACTGCTGCGCTTCAGGCAAATGAAGTCATTATACAAGTTCGCCTCGGTTCACAGACCCTTCCACCACCACTTCAATTCCGAACGCCACCTCGTCGACCGTCGGGCTCACAAGACCCGCCGCCCAACCGCACTGGCCCGGCGGCAAAACCTCATGGTCTGAAAAATACGCGAGGAACGGCGCACTCTGCGAAGCGGAGAGCGGTTTGCGTCCGACTGACATCTCCCATCTCGGACAAAACACGGAGAAAACGCCTAGGGAAAGAACCAAATCATGGACCGATTCAGGTGACGAGGAACGGTCACATGGCCTGAACAATAACGGATCGATCATGGCTTGATTGCATTGCAAACCGGGTGCATGGGCCGCTCGCTATGAAGGCGTTACGCAATCCGATCCGGTTGATTCCGTTGCTATTCATAGGCGCGATCGCGTTGGGCACGGCGGTGCTATGCCTGCCCATCGCAACGGCGGACGGGACACCTGCCCCCTTCCTGACCGCGGTTTTCACTGCGACGTCCGCGGTGGCGGTGACCGGGCTTATCGTGGCCGATACGCCGACCTTCTGGTCGCCGCTGGGACAGGCCGCGATCATGATCATGTTCCAGATCGGCGGACTGGGCATCATGACGGCCGCGACCCTGTTCGGCCTGATGGCGGGGCGCGGTTTCGGTCTGCGCGACCGGATGGCGACGCAGGTCGAACGCAGCCGGCTGAACCTGCTGTCGGCCTCGTCAGTCATCAAGATGATCCTGACGATCACGGTCGTCGTGGAAATGGCCGTGGCTATCATGCTGACACTCCGCTTTGCGACGCGGTGGGACATGGCTTTGGGGCAAGCGGCCTGGCATGGCTTGTTCCATTCGGTCAGCGCGTTCAACAATGCCGGGTTCTCGACCTTTTCCGACAGTCTCATGCGTTTTCACGGTGATTGGCTCATTTTGACGCCGATCGCCCTGTCGGTCGTCATTTCCGCGCTGGGTTTCCCGGTGATGGAGGATTGGCGCGAGCATGGCTGGCGCTGGCGGCAATGGACGTTGCACTCGAAGATGACGGTGGCTGGCACGCTCATCCTGCTGGCCTGCGGTTTTGTCGCGTTTGCGGCCATGGAATGGACCAACCCCGATACGCTTGGCCCCATGTCCGTCGGCGACAGGCTGCTTAATGCGGCGTTTCATTCGGTCATGCCGCGAACGGCCGGCTTCAACAGCCTCGACCTCGGTGCTGTTCGGGAACAGACGCTGATGCTCAATTACGTTCTCATGTTCATCGGCGGCGGCAGCGCGGGGACGGCGGGCGGCATCAAGATCACCACTTTCATGGTCCTGCTCGCCATCGTCCTGGCAGAGGTGTTGACGCGCCGCGACGCAGGCATGTTCGGGCGGCGTTTTGGCCATTCGATAGAGCGTCAGGCGCTGACGGTCGCCTCGCTCGCGCTTCTTCTCGTGCTATCGGCGACGGTATTCATCACCTCGGTCACGCCTTTGCCCTTGCAGGACGTGTTGTTCGAAACGATCTCCGCCTTTTCCACGGTGGGACTTTCTACCGGCATTACCGCAGACCTTCCCCCGTCCGCGCTGATCGTCCTCATATTGCTCATGTTCATTGGCCGGGTCGGCACCATCACTTTCGCGACGGCGCTGGCGATCACTGCGGCTGAACGGACCTATCGCTATCCCGAGGAGAACCCGATTGTCGGCTGATCGACGCAAACCCGTTATGGTCATCGGCCTTGGCCGTTTCGGCAGTGCCGTCGCCGGCACGCTCGAACGCATGGGGCACGAGGTGCTGGGGATCGACGTCGATCCCGAACATGTGCGCGAACACAAGGATATTCTCACCCAGGTGGTCGAGGCGGATTCGACCGAGATTTCTACCTTACGCCAGCTTGGCGGGGCGGATTTCGAAACGGCGGTGGTGGCCATCGGCACCAATCTCGAGGCAAGCCTGCTGACAGTGCTGGCGCTGGTCGATATGGGCCTGCCGAACATCTGGGCAAAGGCCAATACCGACCGCCATGGCCGCATCCTGGAACGGACCGGCGCGCACCATGTCGTTTTTCCCGAAAAGACGATGGGCGAACGGGTCGCGCATATCGTGAACGAGCGTTTGCTGGACTTTATCGCTTTCGACGGTGAATTCGCGATTGCCCGGTTGAAAGTGCCCAAGCCGATCGCCGGTCTGTCCCTGATCGGCAGCGAATGCCGCAAGAGGTTCGATGTCACGGTTGTCGGTGTCAAGCGGGCGGGCGAGGACTTTATTCACGCGGTCGCAGACACGATCGTGTTCGCGGATGACGAGCTTGTCGTGTCCGGGCGGATCAGGGACATCGAACGCTTTTCCGCGATCTGACCGGCCAAGGGCGAGCGGGTGGCACCGTCGGGGGGAGCGTACCTCCGGCAGGAGCTGCACTGTCGGAGTCGCAGAACCCCATGGCCTGAAAATAAGCCGGGAAGGGCGCACTTTGCAAAATGGAGAGCGGTTTGCGTCCGAGCTTACAGCTTCCAGACTCTCCCTAATCGGCGGGCTTCTTCCATTGCGGCAGACCAAACGCCAACGCGGCACACGTCCAACCAAAGTGTTCCGGCGTACCCTCGGCCTTGTATTTGACCACGGTGTTTCGGCTCATGCCGAGCAGGCGCGCGGTCGCGGCATCATTCAGCTCCATATGCGCAAGCCATGCGGTAAAATCTTCACCAGTCATGACAATCAAACTCCCTTTTGGTTATTGAGAAGGAGGGCAATGGTCAGTCCAGCGACACTGGCCGTCGATCCGGCGCTATCGACAGGATCGAAGAGCAAATCACGATTTTTCATCCTGCGTTCTCCTTTGCCTTGAGACAGTCGCTTGAAATCCCTTCGAGCCTATACTTTAGGCTCGATTTCGAGCAGTTGTGCAAGTCGCAAATGTTAAAATCGGAGCATTTATTTCGGGGCGATCTGAAGCGGCCCGGCGCTTCATCGCGTTAGACCTTTTCATTTGGCTGGTGCTCTTTCTGAACCAGCAAGCCCACCACACAGGTCACCGACGCAGCCCTTAAGCAGTATAGTGCATCGACCGGTCGGAGCCGTTCGTGCTTCGCAGGTTGGTTGACTATCCCGAGGCAGTAAACCAACCAAACCGGTCCGGTATTTTCGCTCTTCGCCAGACGCGATTCCATTGGTCGTCACGCTTCACCGGATGTCATTACGACAGATGGACTACGTTCCTGCAAAGCTGCGATGTCCGACCTTGGTTGTGCGGAGGCGCAGCACTACGCCAAGACCCGCGCCGAAAACCCTCAGTTGCCGTTCCGACGAAGGAACGGGCAATACTGCGCTTCAGGCGAATGGAGCCGCTACAAAGGTTTGCCTCGGTCCGCTTGGGAGCTGACCGAAGACGGGCGCAGTTAAAAAACGGAGAGCGGTATGCATCCGGTCGATATCTTCAGCCACTACAATACCGTCAGAAGGCGAAATTCACGCCCACCCGAACCGTTCGCGGGCGCAGGGGTGTTTCCTGCGCGCGGATCACCGCAAACGGGGTTCCGAAGGCAAAGCGATTGCCCTCCGTATCGGTCAGATTCGTGATCGACAGCGTACCGGCGATGTCGCCCGAACCCACACGCACGATCAACCCGCTATCGAAATAGTCCCCCTGCAGGTCGCCGAGATCCGGCCCGATTCCGAGCCTGGATTTCCCGACATAGCTGCCCCAGAGCCGCGCATCGAGATCGAGCCGCGCCGTGATCGGCCGGGAAAGCTCAAGGCCCAGCCGGCCCGAGAATGCCGCGATATTGGGGACATGGCGGGTGGCTGACGCGGGCAGGAAATAGGCCTCGTCGATCCGGCTTCGGTTGACGGTGGCCCCGCCATTCAGCCTCAGACCGTCGCCCAGCCTCACGCTTCCCGATCCGCTTGCGCTCCAGACCCGGTAGTCGCCGATATTCGCGGTGCTCGGCAGGCCGGATGCGTCGATGAAATCGGCCTGAATGTCGCTCCACCGCGTATAGGACAGGCTGGCGCCGAAATCGAAGGGGCCGCGGCCCGGTTCCCCGTGCCGTGCACCAATTTCCACGGTGGCGGTATCGTCGCGGCGGAACCGGCGCACGAACTCGTTCTCGATGCTCAGCCCGCCCGTCCGGAACCCCTCTTGATAGCGGATGTAGATACTGTCCCTCGGGGTCAGCTTTGCGAGGAGCGAGGCCGAGGGGAGAAAGGCCGACTGGTTACGGCTGACGGTGATCTGCGCGCGTTCGGCGGTCAGGGCGAAATTGGGGGAAATATCCTCCGCCCCGCCGGCGAGGCGCGCGATGGTGTAGCGTGCGCCGACCGTCCCGATCAGCCTGTCGAGCAATGCGAAGGATTTTTCGCCATAGACGGTCGCCTCGGTCACCGCGTTGGTGACGCCCGCGGTCGGACTGCGTAACGCACGCTGCTGCAACGAACGGCGCAGGGTGGTCTCATTGTCGGTCACGCTGATACCTGCGAGCCATCCTGTGCCGTTCGCCGCCTGATGCCACAGGCGCGTTTCATGCGCGATCATCCGCGTGTCGTTGCTTTGCACGAACAATCGGTCCGGCTCGCCCGGCATGGTCGCGTCGTAACGTTCCTCCAGATCCTGTGTGGCGATGGCGGTTGAGGACCGCAGGCGCGCACCGCCAAGCGTTCCCTCCACAACCGTTTGCGCATGCAGATATTCCGCGTTCGAGCCTTCCTCCACGCGGGCGGCGCTGTCGTATCCGGGGCGGTTCCGCATGGAATACTGGCTGTCGGCGACGTCGGTGAATTGACCGATGCCGATGACATCCACGGTCCAGTCATCGGCGATTTCGCGGCGCATCATCGCCCGGCCCGACAGGATCGACGTGCGGTTCACGTTCTCGCGGTTGAGGAAGGGTTTGTCGATATACCCCCCCTCGCTGATCGCATCGAGCGTCACGCGCAGCGCGGTGCGGTCGTCGATCACGGGCAAATTCGCCATGAGGGCGAGATCGCCGCTTCCCGCGCCGTGGGCGGTAACGGCGGCACCCATTGCGAGGGTTCCCGATGCGATGCCGAATTGCGGGGCGTTGGGCACCAGCCTGATGATCCCGCCGAGCGACCCTGCGCCGTAGAGCGTGCCCTGCGGCCCTTCGAGCACCTCGACGCGGTCGAGATCGGACAGGCGCAGATCGGGATCGGGCGCATTATAGCTGAGCCGGATATCGCCGAAATACTGGCCGACGGTGGCCTGTGTCGGGCCGGTGAAGCTGGAATCCGCGATTCCCCGAATGAAGAGCTTGTTGCGCCCGCTGCCGAGAGAGGTGGAGGAGACCGTCGCGACCCGCTGCGTAATTTCCTCCGTACCGCCCCTGCCGCCCATCGTCAGTTCCTCGCCATCGAGAAGCGAAACCTGCACCGGCGTATTGAGAAGCTGCAGATCGCGTTTCGTCGCGGTCACGATGATCGGGGGGGATGGGGTCGGGGCAGGCTGCACCCGCGGTCGTTGCGGAGCCGCCTGTGGGCGGAGCGCAGGGGTGCGGGGCGCGGCGCGGCGGGTGGGCCGCGGCTCCAGACGCCAGCTTGCCGAACCGATGCGGATCGCGTGCGCATCCGCCGCCTCGGCAAGGCGGAGGACCGCGGCCTCTATGCTCATCCTGCCGCGGATGCGCGGGATGCGGCGGTTGGCAAGGCGGGAGCCGGTGACGATGATGCTTGCATCGGTCTGCCGCGCGAGGGTGATGGCGGATTGCGCGGCGGTGCCCGGCGGTACGTCGACGACGCGTTCGCGCGCCTGTGCCGGGACGGCAACACTGGCGGCGACGATCGCGATAAGGGCGGGCGCGCGCCGCATGATCTAGCTCCGGTCGAGCAACCAGATATCGCCCTCTCGCCGCACGTTCAGGCCGAGAAGCGGGCCCGCCGAAGCAGGATCGCTGCGAAGCGGGTCGATCGTGACGCTCCCCGAAACGACATGGCCGTCCGCACCGCGCCCGACGCGATAGATGTGTCCCGTGGCGCGGGAAAGATCGTCCGCCACGCGGGAGAGGGGGGCGTCCTGAAACGTCAGCCGTCCCGTTGTCCATTCCCCGATCTGCGCGACGGGCATGGTGCCCCTGCGGATCGAATGTCCGTCCCTGGCGAAGACGAGCGTTTGACCGGCCTCGATCCGGGCGCCCTGTCCCGCAGGGTTGTAGATGACCGCGCCCTCAGCCACGGCGACGTCGACCTCCGCGTCCCGGACAGTCACTTCGAAAACCGTGCCGGCATCGACGAGACGTGCGCCGCCGATCTCGACCTCGAAGGGATTGTCCTCGTCATGGCGAATGTCGAAAACGGCCTGCCCCTGTTCGAGCCGGGCATGACGCGTTTCGCCCGCGTCGAGCGCGAGCCGCGTTGCGCCCGCCATCCGGATCGTGCTGCCATCCGCAAGCGCGATGTTCCGCATCTCGCCCGCTTCGGTGTGATAGACGGTGGCCCGGTCGAACCATTGCCACAGCCACAGCGCCGCAACGACAGCGAGGCAAGCCGCCATCGCCGGACCCAGCCAGCGGCGCGGAGCACGGTCGAAGACGGGCTCGAAATCGTTGGCCGGAACCGGGGGCGACACCGATCCCGGTGCGGTGGACCGCAGCTCCGCGGCAAAAGCCTGTGCGCCATCGGCCGCCGCCGCCATCGTCAGATCGTAGGCGCGCGCATGATCGGGCGATTGTTCGAGCCACGCTGTGAACGCGCCCCAATCGTCGAAGTCGTCCTCGACCGTGCGGACCGCCCAAGCCGCCGCCTCGTTCCGCACCGTGTCATCGATCGTCATAGATTGTCGCTCCTGCCATTAGACGGAGTCCCCCCGATCAATCCTCATTCCAATGCTCTTTCAGATCGCTCAGGGCGCGGTAGGCCGCGCGCAGATCGCTTTCGACCGTGCTGATGCTCACGCCGAATTCTTCGGCAATGACGCGCTGCTGAATGCCGTCGACGCGGCTGCGCCGAAAGATCGCGGCGGTTCTTTCCGGCAAGGTGGAAAGCGTGTCTTCGACCTTGCGTGCAAAATCCTGCCCCGTGACGATCCGTTCGATCGAAACGGCACCGCCCGCCGCGAAATCGCCGCCCGTCTGGCTTTCCGCCCAGGCGGCCTCGCGCACCGACGACTGCCGCCGGGAACGGTAACGGTCGATCATGACCGAGTTTGCGGCACGATAGAGATAGGCAAGCGGTGTGCCCACCGGCACCTTCTGCGCCCGGTCGATCCTGAGCCAGACATCCTGAAGCACATCCTCTGCATCATCGCCGGCCCCGCGCGCCCGGAGAAAGCGCAGGATCGTATCGCGATGCGCAATAAAGACCGCTTTCAATCCATTATGAGGATGACCGGAGTTTGCCACCGCCAACTTTCATTCGCTTGCGAACCGAACATCGACCGTGCGCCATGCGCATTCCCTTGCGGGCATCGAACGTCGTGGTGCCGAAACCGCCCTGCACACCGGGCGGCCTTATGAGACATGGCCGATGGGTGCAAGAGCGCAGATGGCTCACCCGCGTGATGGCCGCGTGGCCGCACCGTCGCAAAGTGCATGTCCGCATGTATCGCGATCGTTGAGATTCGCACTGCGCGGTTTTCGCTGCTGGAGATCAAGGCTTTCGGCAGCCGTCTCCGTCATGAGTTTCGATGCTACCGCAAAGATCCCCGAACCGCATGGGCGGTGATGTCCCGCTGCTGTTCGACGTAACACGTCTCGTGGCACTGCGCTGGAGCGGGCGGCCCGCGAACGGGATCGACCGCGTAAGCCTTGAATATCTCCGCCATTTCGGGGGGCGGGCGCGGGCCGTTGTGCAACATCGCGGTGTCGTGCGGACGTGGGACGCGCGAGGTTCGGCGCGCCTGTTCGAATTGCTGGGCGAGCATCGGCCCCGCTCGCCGCGCGGTCGTATCGCCATGCATATGGCCAAAGGTCTCGCACGATCGCACGCCGGTATTGGCGGCGGCGTGTATCTCAATGTCGGCCATACCGATTTCGACCTTCCGGCCCATGTCGCGTGGACCGGGCGACACGGCTTGCATGCGATCTATCTGATCCACGACCTGATCCCGATCCGGTTTCCCGAACATTGCCGCCCCCATGCGGTGCGCCGCCATACGGAACGGGTTCGCATGGCGTTGCGGCACGGGGCGGGGATCATCGTCGGCAGCGCGGCGGTGGAGCATGACCTGCGCGAACAGGCCGCGCGCTGGCGCCTGACGCCACCGCCGATCCTGCGCGCGCCGCTGGCGGGCGCGCCGCTTGCCGCCACGGTGCCGTCAACCGATGCGACTGCCGGTCATTTCCTATGCGTCGGCACCATCGAAAGCCGCAAGAACCATCGTCTGCTGCTCGACCTTTGGGAGCGGCTGCGGGCCCGTTTCGGCACGGCGGCTCCGCATCTGATCGTGGTCGGGCGCTTCGGGCATGGGGCGGAGGCGTTTCGCCGCGGTCTTGCCATGTCGGGCCATGCGGGCGGCCATATCACCATCGTCGAAGATTGCGACGATGCCCGGCTCGCCGCGTTGATGCACGGTGCGCGCGCAATCCTGATGCCGACCCTGGCCGAGGGGTTCGGCCTGCCCATGGCCGAGGCGCTGGCGCAGGGCGTGCCTGTCATCGCCAGCGATCTGCCCGCGCTGCGCGAGGTGGGGCAGGGGCTGGCCTGCCTGATCGCGCCCGACGACCGCGACGCCTGGGAGGCGCGGATTGTCGCCTTTCATACGGATGCGGACGTCCGCAAAAGCCATGCCGATGCCCTGCGCGCCTATCGCCCGACCCGCTGGACCGATCATTTCGACGCGGTGGAGCGCTGGATGCCCATGATCGCGGCGCGTGCGGTTGCAAACCCGTCCGCCGGTCGCGCCGGGATCGGCCCGCGCACCGCTTTCGCGCCCAGCGGCCAACCCTTTTGAACCGAGACCGACACGTGCCCTTTCGTTTGAACCAGCCCCGGCCCTTTTTCCTTGCGCCGCTGTTCCTTGCCGCCGTGGTCGTTCCCACGATGCTGGCGTTCGTCTATTTCGCATTCCTCGCCAGCGATATCTACGTGTCCGAGGCGCGGTTCGTCGTGCGCAGCCCGGCCAAGGTGGCGGCAACCTCGCTCGGCCAGATGCTCAGCGGGAGCGGCCTCGGCGGGGCGAGCGAGGAAAGCAACGCGGTCGTCGAATATCTGGAATCGCGCAGCGCACTCGACGACGCGAACCGCGACGGGCTGCTGAGCCAGGCCTATACCGCCGGCGATATCTTCCTGCTCGATCGGTTCGGCGGGCTTCTGCCGCCCAATCAGGAACGGTTCTTCGATTATTACCTCGATAAGGTGGAGCTTGAACCCGATCCCACGACGCAGGTTCTGCATCTGCGGGTGAGCGCCTTCGGGCCCCAGGATTCGCAGCGCATCGCCGAACGCCTGCTCGAACGTTCCGAGGATCTGGTCAATCGATTATCCGGAAGGGCGCGTGCCGACGCTCTGCAAGTGGCCGAAAGCGACGCGCGCGAGGCGCAGGAACGGGCGCGGGCGGCGGCGGTCGAACTGGCCAATTATCGCAGCCGCACCGGTATCATCGACCCGGAAAAAGAAGCGATCGCAAGGCTTGAAAGCATCGCACGGCTCGAGGACGAGATGATCTCCGCCCGCAGTCAGCTCGACCAGTTGCGGCAATTCACGCCCCAGGCCCCGCAAATCCCCTATCTCCAGAGCCAGGTCGAAACGCTCAACCGGGAAATAGAGCGGCGCCGGTCGGGCGTTGCGGGACGTCGCGGCTCGCTGTCATCGGCGGGCGCCCGTTATCAGGTGCTTCAACTCGACAGCGAGCTTGCCGCCAAGCAACTGGCCGCGGCGATGGTGTCGCTCCGCGATGCGCAGGCCGAGGCGCGGGGCAAGCGCGCCTATGTCGAACGGATCGCCCCGCCCAGCCTTCCCGACTACCCCATCCGCCCGCGGCGGATCGGCGGGGTGCTGGCGGTATTCGTCCTTGGCCTGCTTGCATGGGGCATCCTGACCGTGCTGCTGGCGGGCGTGCGCGAACATCGCGAGGGTTGATCGTGGCGCCGCCTGTATCCCCGCCATCCTCCATTCCGCCGGGCAGCTGGCGCGTGCAGGGCCGCGTGCTGAAGGCATTGCTCCTGCGCGAAATGCTCACCCGCTATGGCCGTCACAATATCGGCTTTCTCTGGCTGTTCGTCGAACCGATGCTGTTCACGCTGGGCGTGGCGGCGCTATGGACCGCGGCGGAGGCGTATCATGGCAGCGACCTGCCCATCGTCGCCTTTGCCCTCACCGGATATTCCAGCGTGCTTTTGTGGCGCAACATGCCCGGACGCTGCATCGGTGCGTTGTGGAGCAATCTTTCGCTGCTCTATCACCGCAATATTCGCGTGCTCGACATCTATGTGGCGCGCGTGTTGCTTGAATTCGGCGGCGCGACGATCTCGTTCGCGGGGCTGTCCCTGCTGTTCATCGCCATCGGGTCGATCGATCCGCCGCGCAATATTCTGGAGGTGGTAGGCGGCTGGCTGCTGATCGCGTGGATCGGGGCGGCCGTCGCGATATTCCTCGGCGCGCTCAGCCATGAAAGCGAGCTGGTGGACAAGTTATGGCACCCGGCGTCCTATCTCATCTTTCCCCTGTCGGGCGCGGCATTTCTGGTCGATGCGCTTCCGCCCGTGGCGCGCGAATACGTGCTTTACATCCCCATGGTCCACGGGACGGAGATCGTGCGCGAAGGGTTCTTCGGCACGCGCATCACCGCCCATTACGATCTCGGCTATGTGGTGCCGTTCTGCCTTGTGCTGACGCTTCTGGCGCTGATGACCACGCGCCGGGTCGCGCGGCGGGTGGTGCCCGAATGATCCGCCTCGACGACGTGACGAAAATCTATCGCACCCGTTCGGGCGACAATGTCGTGCTCGACAAGGTCGGCTTCGAACTGCGCATGGGGGAGCGTCTCGGCATTCTGGGTCGCAATGGCGCGGGCAAATCGACGATGGTCCGCCTGATCAGCGGGGCGGAACGGCCCACGGCGGGGCGGATCGAGCGGGAGATGTCGGTATCCTGGCCGCTGGCGTTCGGCGGCGCGTTTCAGCCGACCTTGTCCGGCATCGACAATATCCGCTTCATCAGCCGCATCTATGCGCAGGATTTCGAGCGAAATCTGGCGTTCGTGGCGGATTTTTCGGAACTGGGCACCTATCTGCGGGAGCCGGTGCGCTCCTATTCGTCGGGCATGCGGGCGCGGCTGGCCTTTGCCATTTCCATGATCATCGAGTTCGACTGTTTCCTGATCGACGAGATCGGCGCGGTCGGCGATGCGCGTTTTCACGATCGCTGCAATGACGAGCTGTTTCGCAAGCGGGGCGACCGGGCAATGGTGCTGATTTCCCACGATCCCGGCTATCTGCGCGATCATTGCAACCGGTTCGCCCTTCTTCACGGCGGAGAGCTGGCGTTGTTCGACGATTTCGATGTGGCCTATGACCGGTTTCGCGACGTCATCGGCCTCAATGCGGCATCGGCGGTCGATCGCGGCGCTGCACCGGACCGCGCCGCCCTTATCGAAGTGGCGCAGCACCGCGCGCTGGCGGACGAGCAGTTCCGCATGCTGGTGCGCGACGGCGACTGGGCGCGGGATGCGGGCAGGTGGGAGGAGGCGGAGCGCCATTACGCCGCGGCCCTCGCGCTCCACCCGTTTCAGCGTTCCTATTGGGTGCAACACGCCCACATGGCCAAGGAAAGCGGGGCGTATGCGCGGGCCGAAAACTCGTATCGCACCGCATGCGCGCTCGGCGAACCTGCGGCGGATGTGGAGGCATTCCTGCGCTTCACAGTGGCACAGGGCGGCGATGATCCGGATGCCTGGCCGATCCACCCCTATGCCAAGGGGGCGGCCAGTGCGCAGGTTCCGGGCCGCGCGGATGCGGAGGCGCTGGCGTGGCTCATAAGGGGCGAAACCGAACTGTCCGACGATATGTTGCGCGACCTGTTGCGCCGCCATGGCAGCTGCGATGCGCTGGCCGCCGCGATGGTCGGTGACGGGCCGAACGCGGCACGGACGGGCGCACGCCCCGCGCCAACCGGCTTCGTTCACAAGGATGCGATCCGGGTTCTCGCCTTTGCACACTTGCCGCCTGCCACCGGCGAGCAGCGTGTCGAGCAATTGAGCGCGCCGGATGACGATGCACCGGACACCGCGATTGCCGATGCCTTTCGCGACTGGCCCATGACGCGAAAGACGTTGGACCGATGAAACATGTTCTGATCGACGGTTATAACCTTAGCCTGGAGAAGGGCACCGGGGTGGCGACCTATGCGCGCAACCTGTGCCGCGAGGCGGGGCAACTCGGCCATCGCGTATCGGTTCTTTATGGCAATGGCGCGGCACCGTCGCGCGATCCCCTGTTGCAGGAAATCGCGTTTTTTGACGAGCAGTCGCGCGCCCGGCGCAGTGCGCTGCGCGACGGGGCGGCGATCCTGTCCCCCCGCGCGACCCGTGCGATGCGCATTCCCATGAGCGGGCAGGTGTTGCGACGGCAATTCGACGCGCGGCTGCCCGCACACGATACGCTCTATAACGCGCTCGATGTCTTTCGCCGCGCGCATGGCCGTTACCATGCATGGGGGCAATTCACGCCGGTTCGCATGGGGGATACGCACGACGCGCCCGATATCGCACACTGGACCTATCCGCTGCCGGTGACGGTGCCGGGGGCGGCCAATATCTACACGCTGCACGATCTGGTGCCGTTGCGGCTGCCCTATACCACGCTTGATGACAAGCGCCGCTATCTCTCGCTCATCCGGCGGATCGCGGGCCGGGCGGACCATATCGTCACCGTGTCCGAATGTTCGCGCCGCGACATCATCGATCTTGCAGGCGTCGCGCCCGACCGCATCACCAACACCTACCAATCGGTCGAGATTCCGGCGCATTATCGCGGCAAGGCCGAAGACGCCGTCGCGCGCGAGGTCGAGGGCGCACTCGATACAGGGTTCAAGGATTATTTCCTGTTCTGGGGCTCGATCGAGCCGAAGAAGAATGTCGGCCGCATGGTCGAGGCCTATCTGGCGAGCGGGGTGACGACGCCGCTCGTCATCGTGGGCGCACGGGCGTGGCGCAGCGAAGAGGAATTGAAGCTCCTCGATACGCTGTCGGCCCGCAAGGAGCGCGGCGCAAAGGCCGCACGGCGCGGGCGCATCATTCAATTGCCCTACGCACCGTTCAGCCTGCTCGTCAGCCTGATCCGCGGGGCGAAGGCGGCATTGTTCCCCTCGCTCTACGAAGGGTTCGGCCTGCCCGTGCTGGAGGCGATGGCGCTGGGCACGCCGGTCTTGTGCTCCGACACGGCCTCGCTTCCCGAAGTGGCGGGGGGTGCCGCATGGCAGGTGGACCCCTACGACACTGCGCAAATCGCAGAGGGCATTCGCATACTCGACGCCGACGCCGATCTTCGCGCCGAACTGTCGGCGAAAGGCCCGGTGCAGGCGGAGCTGTTTTCGGCGGAACGCTACCGGGCGCGTCTTGCCTCTTTATACGAAAGGGTTTCGTGATGAACCTCCCCGCGCGCGCCGTCGCCGCCTGTCTTCCCATCGTCATCGCCGGGTGTTCCACGCTCGGCGCGTCGGGACCGTCGCCGGATGCAATTGTGGAGGCGGGGCAAGCCGGCGGCGAAGAGCGCCAGATCGTGGTCGTCCCGCTCGATGAAAACAGCGCGCGTCGCACCGCCGCCGTCGTTGAGGCGCAGCGATTTTCCGACGTGTTCGGCAACCCGCAGCCTGGCGATACGACGATCGGGGTCGGCGACGTTCTCGATATCGCCATATGGGAGGCGCCGCCCGCCACCTTGTTCGGCGTGACCGCGCCCGGCACGCCGATCGGCAATTCATCCGGCCAGAATGTCGGCATCCCGCAACAGGTCGTGGGCGAGGATGGGGCGATTGCCGTCCCCTTCGTCGGGACGGTCGCGGTGCGCGGGCAAACGCCTAGCGCGGTCGCCGCGGCGATTGAACGGCGCCTGCGGGGCAAGGCGCACGCGCCCCAGGCCGTGGTCAGGATCGTTCAGAACGAAAGCCGCGCGGTGACAGTCATCGGCGAGGTCGGCGCGACCCGGCGGCTGCCCCTGACCGCGCGGGGGGAAACATTGCTCGACGCGATCGCCGCGGCGGGCGGAACCCGGCAGCCGGTGGGCAAGATCACGATGCAAATGACGCGCGGCGGACGTACCGCGTCCATGCCGCTCGACACGATCGTTCGCGATCCGGCGCAGAACGTCACGCTGCAGCCGGGCGATGTGCTGACCGCGATCTTTCAACCCTACAGCTTCATCGCGCTGGGCGCGGTCGGGCAGAATGCGGAAATACCGTTCGAGGGCGTCGGCATCTCGCTCGCACAGGCACTCGGCCGGATCGGCGGGCTCAGGGACGAGCGCGCCAATATCCGGGGCGTGTTCCTCTTTCGCATGGAGCAGGCCGGGGCGCTTCCCATCTCGATCGCCGCGACAGCCCGACAGACCGCAGAGGGGCGCGTTCCCACGGTCTACCGGCTGAACATGGGCGAGGGTTCGGCCCTCTTTACCGCACAGGATTTCGGCGTGCGCGACGGCGATGTCATCTATGTCTCCAATGCGCCAGCGGTCGATCTGCAGAAATTCCTGAATATCGTGTCGAGCGCGGCATTCTCCGTCACCGGTATCGGCAGTGCGGTGCCCTGAGGGGGTGAAAAGGGTGCCGGAAATCTGTATCGATTGCCGCTATATCGGCCCGCGACCGAGCGGGATTGCCGAGGTCGTGCGCGGTTTGATCGACCATTTGCCCGCGCTCGCCCCCGATCTTCGGTTTCTGCTGTTGAAAAACGCGGATTTTCACGGACGATTGAGCGCGGCGCCGAACACGCGGGAGCAGGTGGTGCAGCGCCCCGCCAACGGGACGGCAACGATGTGGTGGCTACCCCATGTCGCGGACCTGCGCGGGGTCGATCTTTTCCATGCGACGTTCAACATCATGCCCGCCGGCCTGCCCATGCCCAGCGTCGTCACGATTCACGACATCATGCGCCTGACCCATCCGGCATGGTGCCGGACGGGGCCGGCCGGCATGGTCGAGCGTGCCTTTTACGGCCATGGCCTGCGCCGCGCGATCCGCCATGCCGCCGGCATTGCCGCGATCAGTGCGGCAACCGCGCATGAGATCGCCGCGTGGCATCCTTCTGCGGCGGCGCGAACGGCGGTCACGTTGTCGGGTGTCGCGGACCGTTTCCGACCGCTGTCCCACGGGGCGGCCCATGCCACGCTCGCCGCACGGGGCTTTGCGGGGCGGGGGCCATTCGTCCTGACCGTGGGACAGGATGCGCCGTATAAAAATCACGACGGGGCACTGCGCGCCTTTGCCGAAGCATTTCCGGACGATACCGGCATCGAACACATCATGGTTCAGCGTCAGGGTCCGGGCCGGAACCGGCTCCGGGATCTCGCCGCCGCACTGGGCGTGGGGGAACGGGTGCGATTCCTCGGTACGGTGGACGATGACGCGTTGGTCGCGCTCTACAATGCGGCCAGCGTGCTGCTGCACCCCTCCTTTGCCGAGGGTTTCGGCAATCCGGTTGCCGAAGCGATGGCCTGTGGCTGTCCGGTCGTGACCAGCGACGGATCCGCCATGCCGGAGGTCGCAGGCGGTGCGGCGCTGCTGGCCGATCCGCACGATACCGGTGCCATTGCGCGCCGCCTTCGTCAGGTGATCGGCTCGCCATCGCTGGCGGCGCGGATGCGGGATGCGGGGCTGGCGCGCACCCGCGGCATGCGATGGCGCGATTTCGCCGCCGCGAACCTCGCCCTTTATCGCCAGATACTGGCGCGCGCGGGAAATTCGCAAGGCTGATCAAGGGCGGGGGCGGTCTGCTCCGTCTAAGGCCATAGAGGGAACTCCGGACAACCGCGCATGGCTGACATCATTCTCACCTTTTCCGGCACGACGACGGCACAATATCGTGTGGCGGGCCTGCCTGCGGTGGCGCGTGCGCTTCATGCGGTCGCGCGGATTGAGGGGTTTAACGGCACGTGTCGCTGCATCGCCTTGGCCGATCCGGACTGGACGCCGGACGAACGGACACGTGCCGAATGCGCGCGTCTGGCGCCGCATGTCGCGGTGACGTTCGACGGGTCTGCCGCCGCCGCGGTGGGCGGCGATGTCATTGATGGTGAAACGCTGGTCATGGCGTTGGCGGAAGGGGTGGCGGACCGCGCTGCATTCGCACAGGCGCGATCGCATGCGGCGCGAGGGCAGGCAGCAACCCTTCGCGATTTGCGGCGGGCGGGGCGGCGCATCGTCGCCGCCACGGGTAAGGCGGGAGACGGCATCGTTTCGCGCTATCTCAACCGCCCGATGTCGCAGGCGATCACCAATTTCCTGCTCCGCATGCCGGGATTGTCGCCGAACCACGCGACCCTGGGCACGGCGTTTCTCGCGCTTTGCATGTTTGCGGCGCTGGTCGGCGGCGGCGAAGCGGGTGCGATCGCCGGTGCCGTGTTGTTTCAGGCGGCATCGGTCTTCGACGGTGTCGATGGGGAGATGGCACGTGCCACCTTCCGCACCTCCAGACAGGGCGCCACTCTGGACAGCATGGTCGATGCCATGACCAATCTTGCGTTCCTGATCGGGCTGATCGTCGCGGCGCGCGGGGCGGGCGATGTGGAGGGGGCGGTCGCGGGCGGCATGACGCTCATCGCGCTCGCCCTCGGGCTCGCCCTGATGGGTGGGCGTGCGCGCGCCAATGGGGAGCCGATCCATTTCGACGTCGTGAAAAAGGCGCTGCGCCATGACGGCAAGTCTTCCTTGGTGGTCGAGGCGGCGATCCGGCTGACCATGCGGGATTTTCTTGCGCTGGCCGGCGCGGTCATGGTGCTGGCAGGCTTCATGCACGCGCTGTTGATCGGCGCGGCGGTGGTTGCGCTCGTCTGGCTGGTGGTAACTCTCGCCGTGTTGGTGGCGGGTGTTCGGGGGGCAAGGCCGCGCCCATCGCGGTCCGCGGCCTGACGATGAACGCCGCGCTGCCTATGCCGACCCCGTGCGACGTTCGCGACCCCCGGATCGAAGCGCCGTCCAATCGCTGGCTCATCCATCCTCTGGGTCGGATGCTGTTGCCGCTCGCGTTACGGGCCGGCCTTTCCGCGAATTGCGTTTCGATCTTCGGGCTGTTACTCGGGGCAGCGGCAGCGCTGGCCTATGGGATGGGGCGGTCGTCCGCCGCCTTGCTTGCGGGATTGGCGCTTTCAATAGGCTGGCTGATCATGGACGGGCTGGACGGCATGGTGGCGCGCGCGCGCGGAACGCAGAGCGCGGCGGGGCGGCTTCTCGACGGGCTGTGCGATCATGGCGTGTTCGTGATGATCTATGTCGCGCTGGCGCTGCGCCTTGGCACGGGGGAGGGGTGGATGCTGGCGATCGCGGCCGGTGCCGCCCACGCGATTCAGTCGAACCTTTACGAAGGGGAGCGCGCCCGTTTTCACAGGCGGGCGGCGGGGCGACTTGATCCGCCATCGCCCGCATCCGGTGAAAGCCGCATCCTGCGCCTTTACGACCGGCTTTCCACCGCTCCGGATCGCGGGCCTCGTCCGTTCGAAAACCGCCTCGCCGCCGCGACGGACCGGGCGGCCATGATCGCGCTTTATACCGAGGCGGCCACCGGGCCGATGCGGCTGATGTGGTCTCAAACCGCGAATGTGCGCGTATTTGCGATCTTCGTTGCGGCCTCGCTCGGCGATCCGCGGCTCTTCTGGTGGTTCGAGATCGTCCCCCTTTCCCTCGCCGCGGCGGCCGCAATGATCTGGCACCGCGGGATAGAGCGCGCCCTCACGAAATAGGAGGCGACCGGAACAATACCGCCGAACCGCCCCCCAATGAAAACACCCAAGGACAGGAAGAAAAATGAATAAAATTCGCGTCGCCATCGTCGGTATCGGAAATTGCGCGAGCAGCCTTGTCCAGGGGCTTGAACATTACCGTCGCGGGGCCGGGGATGCGGTCGGGCTGATGCATGCCGAGCTCGGCGGTTACCGACCCGAGGACATCGCCATCGTCGCGGCATGGGACATCGACCGCCGCAAGATCGGACGCGATGTTGCCGAAGCGATCGGTGCCAAACCGAACTGCACCGCCGTGTTCTGCGACAACGTACCGCCGACCGGCGCGGTCGTGCGCATGGGCGCGGTGCTCGACGGGGTGGCGGAGCATATGGCGGACAGGGGCGAGGACCGCAGCTTCGTCATCGCCGACGCCGACCAGCCGGATGCGGACGAAGTCGTGGCCGAATTGAAGGCATCCGGCGCAGAGGTGATGATGAACTACCTGCCGGTAGGGAGCCAGAAAGCGACCGAGTTCTACGCCGAATGCGCCCTGCGCGCGGGCGTCGCCTTCGTGAATGCGATTCCGGTGTTCATCGCCTCCGATCCCGAATGGGCGGCCCGTTTCGAAGCGGCGGGGGTGCCGATCATCGGCGACGATATCAAGGCGCAGCTGGGCGCGACCATCGTGCACCGCGTCCTGACCGACCTGTTCGCCAAGCGGGGGGTCACGCTCGACCGAACGTATCAGCTCAATACCGGCGGCAATACCGATTTCCTCAACATGTCCAATCACGGGCGCCTGGCGGACAAGCGGCGTTCCAAGACAGAGGCGGTGCAATCGGTCGCGGCCCGCCCGCTTGCGCACGACGATGTCCATATCGGGCCGTCCGACTACGTGCCGTGGCTGAACGACAACAAGGTGTGTTTCGTGCGGATGGAGGGGCAATTGTTCGGCGGCGTCCCGATGAACCTGGAACTGCGTCTTTCGGTGGAGGATCTGCCCAATAGCGCGGGTGTGGCCATCGACATGATCCGTTGCGCCCGGATCGCGCGGGACCGCGGGCTGAAGGGGGTGATCGATCCGGCTTCGGCCTATTTCTGCAAGCGCCCGCGGACGCAGACGACGGACGATCTCGCGCATGCCGCGCTCGAACGCTTTATCGTCGATGCATGACGGCGCGGCGGCCGCGATGATCCGGACAGGCATCCTGCTCGCGGCCGGCTTCGGAAGCCGTTTGCGCGCCGCCGCCCCGTGCAAGCCGCTGTGCCGAGTCGGGGGCAAGGCGCTGATCGATCATGCGCTCGACGGGATGGAGCAGGCGGGGATCGTGCGGGTGATCGTGGTGGTTGGCCACGAAGCCGATGCCATCCGGCGGCATCTTTCCGGGCGCCATCGCGGCCCGTGGGTGGAGGTGGTGCCGACGCCCGATCCCGCCTTGCCCAATGGCATGTCGGTGCTGGCGGCGGAGGAGGCGCTGGGGGGGCAGGATGGTGTGCTGGCCATGTGCGATCACCTCGTCGTGCCCGAATTATACGCGCGCATGGCGCGGCACGGTGCCGGAGGCGGCGCATGCCTTGCGGTCGATCGGCGGCTCGACCATCCCTGGATCGACAAGGATGATGTCACATGCGTGCGAACACATGGGGGCATCATCACCGATATTGGCAAGGGCCTGACCGATCCCGACTGCTACGACATGGGGGTGTTCGCCATTGCGAAGGGCCTCTTCGACGCGTTGCGGACGCAGGGCGCCCCTTCGCTGAGCGATGGCATGCGTGCCCTTTACCGGCAGGGGCTGGCATCCACCCTCGATTGCAGCGATCTCGACTGGATCGATGTCGACGATCCGATAGCACTGCGCAACGCAGAAACATGGCTGAATAGCACCTGATGATTTCGGGTCAGGCGAGTGACGCAGCCGGACATTGTGCGAAAGTAGCCGGTCCATAGAGGGGCGGTCTTAGGATGGCTCGCGTCGGCACTGTGGGACGGATTGTGCCTCGGGCAAAATGTGTGGCGCAGAGGAGGGGGGACGAATGCGCCGGGTGAAGAAACCTGCAAACCTATCCGCTTTTTCCATTGTTCGCCGTAAGTCATTCTTTTCGTGGCGTTTTACTTCGCTGCTGCATCGACGGCCTGCTGCCCGAACGCGGCCTCGAAATTTTTTCACGAAACGGGTGCGGCTTTGAGGTCTGATGTTCGCGGCAGATATTCGCCGTCAACGGTTGAATTGAATACGCGGTTTTCGCCAATGGCCATGGCAGCTCGACGAGATTTACGTCCGCATCAACGGCGAGATGATGTATTTGCGGCGCGCCGTCGGTCACGACGGTGAGGCGCTCGAACGCTACGTCATCAGAACAAGGGACAACGCCGCCGCTCGAGCGTCATGGATCGCCGGAGGACACAACGACTGGCGGACTGCGCTCCTGCAATGCTGCGATGTCCGAACGCGGACATTCGCGAGCGCAAGGGACGGGTCGGTGGGCGAACAAGAGGGCTGAGACTTTGCATCGGGCATTCCGACGGCCAGAGAAAGCGATGCTGCGCTTCCGACAGATGAAGGCGGCGCGCGGGCGATCAAGGCGGTGCGAACGGTGCTACCGGACGCGACGCTGCCCCTTCCCCTCGGCGGGATCGACGTGCAGTTGACGGGCCGATGGCACGAGGTCGGCGCCGCCGGATTCAGGAGCGGCTCCTCGCTTTACAAACCCTGCCGGGGTGCGGAGGACATTGGGGAAAGAGTCCGCGCCCTGATCGAGGTATGGGTCAAGCGGCGTGACGCTCAATCGCAATAAAACCGCCAGATCATGCGATGGCGATAGGTTTCGCCCGGTTCGAGAAGACCCGAACCGAAAGCGGGGCGGTTCGGCGTATCGGGAAAAAGCTGCGGTTCGAGAGCGATGCCATCATGGGGGCGATAGACACGCCCGCACTTGCCCGGTGCGTTGCCTGAAAGAAAATTGCCGCCGTAGAATTGCAGGCCCGGCTGATCCGACCACAGATCGACGGCGCGGCCCGAATGCGCATCGCGCAGCGTCGCCACCTTCCGCGGTTCCTCCGCCTTGCCGTCACCCAGGATCCAGCAATGATCATAGCCACCGGCAAGCCGCAATTGCGGATCGTCGGCATCCGCACGCGACAACGGCGCGAGCGGTGTCCGAAAATCGAAAGGTGTTTCCCGGACCGCGCGAAATTCCCCGGTCGGAATGAGGCCGGCCCGGGTGGGGAGAAATCGATCCGCATGGATGGTCAATTCCTGCTCCCGCGCGTCGCGCGCCGACCCTTCACCGGCCAGGTTCCAATAACCGTGATGCGTGAGGTTCATTATGGTGGTCCGGTCGCTCACCGCTTCGTAGGTGATGCCCAGACGCCCGTCGGGATCGAGCGTGAACATCGCCTTGGCCCGCACCTCGCCCGGAAAGCCTTCCTCGCCCTCCGGGCTGAGCAGCGAGAGTATGGCACAGGGCGATGGCCCCCCCGACACGTGCTCAATGCTCCAGAGCCGGGAATCGAACCCCTGCGTTCCACCATGCAACGAGTTTGGTCCGTCGTTCGTGGCAAGGACGAAAGGCTGGCCGGCAAGGGTGAAGGTCGCATCCGCAATGCGATTTGCCCACCGCCCGACCGTCGCGCCGAGATAGGCCGGGTCCGAAAGATAGCCATCGATACCCGGATAGCCAAGCACCACGTCCGCCGGTTCACCATTCCTGTCGGGCATCACGAAACTCTGGACCCGCGCGCCATATGTAATCACCCGCGCAGTCAACCCTCCGCCGTTTCGAAGGGTTATGACATGAACCGGGCGTCCGTCGGGGAGGTGATCGAAAATCCCGATCTCGACATTGTCGTTTTCGGCGGTGGTTTTCATGAGCGCGGCTTTCGAAATAATCGGAGTATTGATCGCGTGCGATATGGTGTTCTCGTCGCGATTGAAAGGGGCACGAGAGCGTTCGCGAAGATCCTGTCGGAGCAAATGCACTTGATCGAAAACTGCGTGGGCGCGGGGAGGGGGTGTCCATACCCGGACGGCGAAAACGAGCCAGCCCGTTCCGTCATTTCAACTCCTCGCCCCAGATCATCCGCCTGGCGATGATGATGTATGTCCATATTCCGCTCCGCCTTCGGAAATGTCGAGGATCTGCTGGCCGAGTGCGGGATCGGCATCTGCCGCGAGACGGCGCGGCACTGCTGGAAGCAGTTTGGACCACTGCTTCGCGCACGTGTCTCATTTGTTCGTCATTGAGATTGGCGGCCAGTCCCGCGCGATGGAGCAAGGGCCGTCATTGCGGAACACATGAGGCCCGCGCAGACATTTGGCATGATCACGGCCTGCGCCTTCAAGCGCCATATCGAACGTGTCGGTAACCCTAATTGCCCGGGTGAAAGCATAAGGGCTCTTGGCAAAGTCGAATAACTTCGTGTTTACGGCTTCCTGTCAAAGCTTTGCCATGGATAGGATGGCTTCAGGCAGAGGGACGAAGGCGCTACCGGCTTTGGCAAGGCGTTTGATCGCGCGCAGCGAAGCACATGCCGCGCTTGCAGTTATCGCGGTCGGTCTTTCTCTCCTGTCTGGCGCACAAGCTCTTACGATGATCTCGATCGGTGTCCTCGGTCTGATCGTCGGACGGTGGCAACGGCGAAATCCGGAATCACGGCATATCCGCAACCCGCTCGCGGCCGACCGGAACTCGGACGATACTGCCCATTCGAAAAGTGGCAGCGATGCGTCGGTTTCAGACCGCGACGAACAGCTTGCGAAGCTTCAGTCGATCGCCGCTCGAGATCCGCTGACCGGGCTCAACAATCGCGCTGGGCTGGAAGCCTTTATCGAGCATCGCCTGCGCGAAGGCGGATCTGGTTCTTCGCATTGCCTGCTGTTCATCGACATGGACGGTTTTAAACAGGTGAACGATGCGATGGGCCATAGCCAGGGCGACAAGCTTCTGATTTTATTGGCGGAACGCCTGAAGATGGTGGTACGCCACGACTTCTCCGGCCACCTGGAAGCCCATGCGTCGAATGTCGCACTCGCCCGGTTCGGAGGCGACGAATTCGTCATCTTCGTCGCGCAAACCGGCTCGGCTGGCGTGGCGCAGAAAATAGCAAATCGCATTCTTCATATTCTGTCCGATCCTTTTCAGATCGGAACGAAATCGGTGCGGATCGGCGCGAGCATCGGCGTCGCGTTTGCGCCCGAACACGGTACCGATTACCTCGATTTGATCCGCAAGGCCGATGTGGCCATGTATCAGGCCAAGGCTCTTGGAAAAAACCGGTGCGAATTCTACCGGGAATCGCTCCTCGATGCAGCGCGCAAGGCGGAGCAGGAAGAAAACGAGGTTCGCGACGCCATCGCACGTGGCGAGCTTGAGCTTTATTTTCAGCCGCTTATCGATGCGCGAACATTGGATATCTGCTCCGCAGAAGCCTTGCTGCGGTGGAACCATCCCACGCGGGGGGTGCTGGCGCCAGCTGATTTCTTTCCGGCCATTCAGCGATCCAACCTGTCAGCGGCCATCGACGAATGGGTCATCAACGACGCAGTTTCGAAGGTCGCGGAGCTTGAACGGGATGGCATGCCGTTGATGATTGCTGTCAACGTGTCCCCCCACAGGCTTGAGAAGATTGAGTTTCCCTCGCTCGTTCGATCGTTGATCGGGCGGTGGGGATGTTCGCCCGACCTGCTCCAGATCGAGGCGACCGAGGACGCAGCCGTATCCAATCCCCAGGCCAGCCTCAGGAACCTCAACAAGCTTGCAGAGCTCGGCGTGACCGTTGCCATCGACGATTTCGGGACCGGCTATTCCAACCTTGCCAATCTCCTCATGCTGCCGGTTTCCCGCCTTAAAATCGATCGATCGCTGTTGAAGGATATCGAATACAGCACCGAAGCGCATGTGCTGGTTCAAACCATCATCAGCCTCGCCAACAGTCTCGGATTCCACTCGGTGGCAGAAGGGGTCGAGAACAAGAACCAGATGCAGATTCTTCAATCGATGGGCTGCGATGTCCTTCAGGGCTTTTTGTTTTCACGTCCGGTCACGTTCGAAAAACTCAAGCGACTGTCCGCCAGTTACCAGCGGCGTCCACGTAGGGCCGGATTGACAGAAGAACAATCCAAAGCCGCCAGAAGGCATGAAGCCGCCTAATCGGTCAGCAGGATCATCATGAAAAAATTCGCTACCATCTTGCTCGCATCGAGCTGTCTGGCTGGGGTGTCCATGCTTACTCATGCGCAGGTTGACCCGTTACTTGAGGCGACATCGGGTGATGACCTGCTGAGCACCGATCTGGAAGATCTGCTGGTGCTTGAATCGACCTCGGTCGCCAAGAAGCGGCAGAATGTCGACGATTCTGCCGCCGCGGTATACGTGATTACGCAGGAGGAAATCCGCAATTCCGCCAGTTCCAACATTACCGATCTCCTTCGCGTGGTTCCTGGCGTCGAAGTCGGCCAGATAACCAATGGCGTGACCGCCGTTACCATCCGCGGGTTCAATGGCCGGAACTCGGGATCCATGCTTGTCATGGTCGATGGCCGGTCGGTCTATGTGTCGACACTGTCGGGCGTTTTCTGGGATCAGCTCAACATCCCGCTGCACGATATCGAACGGATCGAGGTCGTCCGCGGGCCCGGGTCCACCTTATGGGGTGCGAACGCGGTCAATGGCGTCATCAACATCATCACCAAGAACAGCGCGGATACGCTGGGTATTCGGACAAGCGCCCGTGCAGGTTTGCGCGAACAACTCGTGGAATTGTCTTCCGGCAGCGAAATCGGGGCGGATTCGACGATCCGCATCAACGGCGTATATCGCCGCGATCAGGGCTTGCAGTCACTCAGCGGCGATGACCTCGGCACAGCCGCGAATGAAGGCGCGGTGGGTGCGCGCTTCGACTGGCAGCCAACCGCCCGCGATGCAATGACGCTTCAGGCCGATTACAAGATCGGCGCCCGCGATACGACCACTTTCAACATAGATCCGGCCCAGATCGATCCCACCCCGATCCCGGTGCTGACCGCGGTCGATTACAACGAATTCAGCGTTCTGGGGCGCTGGCGGCGCGAGCATAGCGAACAGCTCGATTACTCGTTTCAGGCCTATTATACCACCGTAAGCCGCGAGGAACTGGGCTATTTCGATTTTGAGTGGTCGATTGCGGATCTGGATTTTGGCGCCAATTGGCGGTTAAACGAAACGCATGACGTCAATTTCGGCCTGAGCCTGCGGGCGATGTCGGATCGCTTCGTGCTGATCGATCCGCGGGTCGATTTCCTCGACCGGGAAGGAACCGATTACTGGATCAGCGGATACGTCCAGGACGATATCACCCTCATCGCCGAGACACTGCGCCTGACGATCGGGGCCAAGCTTGAATATAACGATTTTACCGGGGTGGAATTTCAGCCCGGTGTCAGGATGTTCTATCGGCCGAACCAGGATCTCGCGATCTGGGGCGCGGTATCACGCGCGGTCCGCACGCCATCGCGGTTCGAACGTTACGCGGATTTTCAACTTGCCGCCCTGCCGCCCAATACAGGGAGAAATCCGTCACCGCTCCCCATTTTTACGAGCTTTCTTGGCAAGCCCGATGCCGAGGCTGAAAACCTTTTGGCATACGAGGCGGGTTTTCGGGCAAATATTGCACCCCAATGGAGCATCGACGTCGCAGGCTACTATAATTTCTACGATAGCCTGGCGGAACCGACCGTCATCGCGGTCGAGCCCAATTTCATTCCCAACGTTCCGTTCCCGCTCAGTCTCACGACCACGGCGCAGTTCCAGTTTCGCGGCAAGGCCGAGACCTGGGGGCTGGAAGCATTGATCAAAGGGCAGGTGGCACCGTGGTGGCATAGCCAGCTGGGCTATTCCTATTTCAAGGGCCGAACCGGAACCGACAGGCTGAGTGGCGAGCGTTTCAACGGGTTCCTGCCGCTGGACGGGTCCCCCGAACATCAGGCTACGCTCAGCAATAATTTCCAGTTGAGCACATCCCTCGCGCTCAACACGCAGCTTCGCTTCGTGGACGAACTGATCGGCGGGCAAGTGCCGTCCTATTTCGATGGCGACGTCCGCCTCAGATACGAAGCACCCAACGGGCTCGAACTGTCTCTCGTGGGCGAAAACCTGCTTGAACCGCGCCGATTTGAATTCCTGTTCGATACCTATCCCGCGCCGCGCTCCACTGTCCCTCGTAACGTAGCGCTTGAGCTACGGTACCGGTTCTGAGGGGGTCGTCATGTTCAAGCTTTCAACCCTTTCGAAGCTGTCCGGCCTGGTCGCTGTGTGCGGTCTGGCGTGGGCGACGACGATCACGCTTACCAGCGCAAAATCCAGCGACGTCGATCAATTGCGGGCTGCGATCGTGTTCAACGTGCTGCGCTTTATCGAATTTGCCCCGGAACAAAGAGGGACGATCGATTTTTGCGTCGCGCCGGACGCCGACGGATACGAAGCGTTCCGCTCGTTCTCCGGCCGCCGGGCCGGGTCGCGCATCGTATTGGTCCGAACCGCGCGCGATGGTTCCTATTCCGGCTGTGATGTGGTCTATCTCGATTCCAGTGGCCGCGATCAGATTCAGCGCGCTTCGGCTCGTGGGCGTCTGGTGATCGGGGGTGGCCGCCGGTTCATCGACAATGGCGGCACGGTCGGTCTGGTGCAAAGCGGCGGTCAGGTGCGTTTCCAGCTGAACCTGGTCGCGGCATCGAACAGCCAGCTCACAATCAGCTCGCGCCTGATACGATTGGCGTCAAAGGTCGCCCGGTGATGGAGGGCCCGTCGCGCGGCAGTCTCGCGAACATGCGATTCAAGACCAAGCTGACCGTGACAAGCGCCATGCTGGTGTCCGTGGCGTTGTTGCTGGCGAGCCTCGGCCTGATCGGGATGCAATTTCTCACAGAGGGCCGTCTGGCGTTGCAGCGGCACAATCAGATCACGCAGGTCATCGCATCCAACACCGGCCCCGCGTTGATGTTCGCAGATCCGCAAGCCGCGCGCGAGAACCTGATGTCGATCAAGGGGATCGAGGATGTCGCATCGGTGTCCGTCTTTGCGAACGATGGGACGCTGTTCACGTCTTATGAAAATTCCGCGGCCGGTCTTGGCGATGATACCGATCAACTGGAAACCGTTCGCAGAATGGTGACGGTCGATGGAGAGCGGCTCGGCTGGGTTGAAATGAAGGTCAGATTGCGGTCGTTCAGCGATATCGTCGCCGAAACCTGGACGGCGATCCTCGTCCTGTTTTCGCTGTGTCTGATGATATCGATGGTCGTCGCGCGAAAGATGAACAAGGTGGCATTCGCGCCGATCGGCCGATTGAGCGACGCTATCCAGAAGTTCACGATCTCCAATGACTACACCATGCGGCTCGAGGCGGAACTGGACCCGGATTTTTCGCTGATCACCGATAATTTCAACCGGATGGTGGAGACCGTTGCAAGCCGCGACGAGGCCCTGGTCGAAAAGGCCGACGAGCTTACCGTCGCACTCGATCAGGCGGAGGCGGCGAACGTCGCCAAGTCACAGTTTCTTGCCAATATGAGTCATGAATTGCGCACGCCCCTCAACGCGATCATCGGATATGCCGATGTTCTGCTTGAGGAATTGCAGGGGGCGGACAATCAACGATCGCTCGAAGATGTCGGCTGGATCGCGAGCTCGGCACAGCAATTGCTGGAACTGATCAATTCCATTCTTGATTTGTCCAAGATCGAAGCGGGTCGGATGGATGTGGATATCCACGAGTTCGATGTGGCAAGTATCATGGGCGAAGTTACCAAGATGCTGGAACCGATGGCCGCCCAACGCGGCAATCGTATACATTTGCAGATTGCCGAGGACATAGGGATTGCGAAATCGGATTCGGTCAAGCTGCGTCAGTCGCTGCTAAATCTGGGATCGAATGCTTGCAAGTTTACCGAAAATGGCCGGATATTCATTCTGGCGCGGCGAGATAGCAGCGATCTGGTCGTTTCCGTTTCGGATACGGGCATCGGGATGAGCGAAGAACAGGTCGACAGGCTGTTCCAACCTTTCAGCCAGGCCGATGCATCGACCACCCGCCGGTTTGGTGGCACCGGGCTCGGTCTGACCATTACCCAACGGTTCGCCGAATTGCTCGGCGGAACGATCGAGGTCGAATCCAGCGCTGGCGTCGGTTCGACCTTTACCATCAGGATAAAGGCCGACCTCGATAGCGTGCAAGCACTGACCGATTCCGGTAGCGAACTGGCCCCCGCCCGTGTCCCCGAAGATGTTGTCACGTCCAACACCGCCGAAGTCGACGGCTCAAAGCTGCTGGCTGTGGTCGTCGACGATGAACCTAGCGCTGCCAAATTGCTTGAACGCATGGCCATTCAAGCCGGTTACGCCACGGCGGTGGCAAACGACGGGGAAAAGGCGTTGGCTCTTATCCGAAAACATAATCCCGCGATCATTCTCCTGGACCTCGCCATTCCGCAGGTGAACGGGTTCGATGTGTTGAAAGAATTGCGCAGCGATCCGCAGCTTTCCGCGACGCCTGTGGTCATCGTGTCGGTCAATGACGATCGCAGGGCCACCATCGACGCGGGCGCGTGCGAACACCTCATCAAACCGGTCAGCCGTTCCGAGGTGACCGGGGTGCTGGCGCAATATGCCACGCGCCGGTCGGGCAAGATTCTGATCGTCGATGACGATGAGGCAACGACGCGAATGTACGGCCGCGGCATGGAGCGAGCGGGATACACGGTCAACGTAGCCGTGAATGGCCGGGACGCGCAGGCTTTATTGCGCGCCAAGGATTATGATTTCGTGATCACCGATCTGCGCATGCCGGAATTCGATGGTCACGATCTGATCCAATGGATCGCGGAATTTTCCGATCGTCCCAAACCGCTCATCTTCGTGGTGACCGGCAAGGCGATGAGCAACGAGGACGCAAGCGAACTGCAAAGCAAGGTGCAAAGCGTATTGTTCAAGCACGGCCTCAGCCCCAGCCATCTGGCCAGGACGCTGTCGAATTTCGATACCAGCAGACCCAGAGGAGTGGCGGCATGACCAAGACATCACTCAGCGAAGCGGATCGCCAGAAGGTGATGGTGCTCGTGGTCGACGACATGGCGGCCAACCGTTCGGTCCTGTGCCGCCAGCTGGAATTGCACAAATACAACGCCATGAGTGTCGACAGCGGCGAAGCGGCTCTGGAGCTGCTGACCCGCATACGGCCCGATATCATGCTGCTGGATTACATGATGCCGAACATGAACGGCATCGAGGTCCTGCGGCACCTGCGCGCGGATCCGGCGACGGTCGATCTGCCGGTCATCATGGTCACTGCCCGCGCCGAAAATCAGGCAACGGTAGAAGCGCTCGAGGCAGGGGCGGATGATTATGTCACCAAGCCGATCGATTATGTGGTGCTGCGGGCCAGGATCGATTCCCAGCTGCAGAAACAGGGGAATGCCTCAGATCTTCGCATGTCGAACGCGGCTCTCGATGAGAAGGTGACGATGCGAAACCTTGTTCTCGCCGATCTGGAAAGCGAACTGAAATCCGAAATTGCGCTGCGGCTGAAGCACGAACAGGAGTTGGCAAAGCGATCGGCGAGATCCATTCAGAGCCCTCCGTCCAAGACCCTTGCCGATCTTCCGTTGGTCGAGATCAATCAAAAATTCAATGTCGTGTTCGATAGCGTCGTGGCCGGAAAAACGCCCAATCTTGCGTTGATTTATGAGCTGAAAGAGCTTTTGAATCAGCTTGTTATCGAAGGAAGCTAGTCCGGAGGGTCACCTCTGGCGCACCGTTGCACTGCGAGAGGGATGTTGCCTCTGGAAAAATTGCGCGGTGGGGGGCAGGGGGGGGGTGGGTGCGCTGAGCAAGCAAATCAGCCTACCCGTTCCGGTGTTTCCATGCGTGGCCGGACGCAATCCGTCTGCTCGTGATGATGGATGTCCGTTTCCGGTTGTTTTTGCGGAACGTCGAAGAGCTCCTGTCGGACCGTGGGGGCGACATCTGCCATGAGGCAGTAATGCTTCGGTGGAGCAGCTTTGGCCGCGATATCCTCGGTGGACATTCGTCTCCAGCGGATCAGACGAATGCAAGGTTTTCGCCATCGGGGCGCGCACTGTCAGGATGCTCGACATCCGTGGGGACTGGATTTCTGCGAGCGAAATCGGACATTCGCGGAAGCAGAACACGGGCCGCTACGCAAACCAGCGCGCCGGAAATTCGCACTCGCCATTTCGACGAAGAGAGCGCGCAATGCTGCGCTTCAGAAAAATACAGGCGCTTCAGGATTTTGCCTTTCGACACGCAACGTCCCAATCTTGGTTTAATTCCGAACGTCATCGTGTCGGTAAGCAAATATGAAAGACCCGCCGCTCAGCCGTTCTGGTCGATTGGCCGAACCTCATGGCGCAAGAACCGAGCGGGGAAGGGCGCACGCCGCAAAACGGAGGGCGGTTTGCGTCCGACTGACAGCTCCGATTGCTTTGTTATCTGGATTTGGAAGGCCGGGAATCCTGGGTGCCTTGTATTGCGGAGCGGGACGAATTGGGGCGCGGGAAGCCTGCCTGATCGCTTTCTGCTTCACCTAATCGGCATCGCCCGCAGCGGAGGCGCAGGGGGCAAGCGTGTTGCAAAAGTCGAGTGTATCCGGATCATTCGCAGGTGACTGACCGATGTGCCCGTGGCTCGCAACCTCCCGCGCGGGGATCGTTGCTTACCGGGCCAGCACGGACAATGTGCCGGCGCTGAACTGCAGATCGTAATTCTCCGAAACCATCAACGTGCCGCGAAGGATGGCGTAATCCCCCTTGCGCGCGGCCATCGGATCGGTCGTGAGCGCGCCGGTCATCACGTCGCCGTTCACCAGATTGCCGCGGTGATCGTGTAGCCGAGCGGCGGAATGCCCGCCCCTTCGAGGCGGATGCCATCATCCGCCGCCACGTAGAGCACGCGCTTGTTCACGGTCAGGGCGCGGTCGTTTCCATCCGCCTGTAATTGAGTCACGCTATAATTGGCGCCTGCGTCGAGGCCGGCGCCCGTCACGCGGAACTGTCCGACATCGCTCCGTATTCCCGCATCACTCGTCCAGTCCGCCGTTCCCGACAACCGATCGCCATTGGCAAGGCCGATGACCGTCACATCGCCGGAAAGCAGGGGATTCGCGTCCCCGTAAATCCGCTCTGCCGCATCGGCGCCATACACAATGGTGAGCGGACGCGGGGCGATGCGCAACACGCCGTTGCCGATGGTCAGATCGTAATTTTCGCCGGCGGACAACGCGCCTGCGTCGATGACATATTGCCCGACATCGCTTCGGACGTTCGCGTCTGTCGCGAGTGCGCCGTGAAGCGTGTCGCCATTGACCAGGCCGCCATGGATCACGCTATAGCCGAGCTGCGGGTTCGCATCGCCGTAAACGCGGAACTGGTCGTCGGCGACCACCGTGATCGCGCGTTTGGCGATGGTCAGCGCGGTCGCATTGCCCGCGGCCTGAACGGTGTTCAGCACGTAATTGCCCCCCGCCGACAGCCCCGATCCGGTCACTCCATAACGGCCCACGCCGGACAGGTCGGTCGCATCGCTGTGCCATACGGCCGTGCCCGATAGTGCATCGCCGTCAAGAAGGCCGCCCACCGCGACATTCCCGCCGAGCGCCGGCCCGGCGTCGCCATAGATGCGGCTTGCCATGTCGGCGGTATAGGTCACGGTGAGCGCACGCGGGGTAATGGTCAGCGTCCCGCCGCGAAACAGAACCGCGTAATTCGGCCCCGCCGTGAGCGTACCCGCGCCGATGGCATAGCGGCCCACGTCGCTATCGCCGCGGGCGGAGGTAAAAAGCGCACCCCGCAAAGCCTCGTCGGCAACAAGGCTTCCTTCGGTAATGGCATAGGTGAGGGCCGGATTGCCGTCGCCATAGATGCGCGTGATGTCGTCCGCCGTGATAACAAGCGGGCGCGGGGTAATGGTCAGGCTCCCCACCGTCCCGCCGATCAGATCGTATCCCAGCTGTCCGGAATAAAGGCCGTCCATCCCGATGGCATAGGTGCCGGCATCGGTCCTGCCGATCAATCCGCCCTTTACCGGCCCGGCGCTCAAACCGCCTCGCAAGGCGTAGCTTACCCCGGCGAGCTGGGCCGTGCCATCATAGACGGCGGAGCCTTGGCCCGTGACGTCGACCACCGCGGGCGTCAAAAACACCTTGAGAAGCGGGGCCGTATAGCCTTCGTAAATGCGCCACACCGCGTCCTGCCCGCCGACATTGTCGAGGCTCCAGTCGGCGAAGGTCGCCGCCTTCTGCAATTCCGCCGTGGTCTTGCCGACCCCGCCCTGCGACGCACTTGCCGCGATGCCGCTCGTCTCGGTGTTCCAGTACGAACTGGCGATCAGGCGCGATGCGTCCACCCCGACGAGCCCGCCTGTATCGCTTTGCCCGTGCACCCTCCCGCTCGCATAGCTGTTGATGATCGCGGCATTATATGCACCGCCCAGCAGGCCGCCGAGCCGCGACGTGCCCGACACCGTCCCGGAGGCGTGCGCATCGGCGATGGTGCTGCTGTCGACGAGGCCCACGATACCGCCGAGATGGGCGCTTCCGCTGGTCGATCCGGTGGACAGCACCTCCGACACGAAGGCATTGATCGCGCCGCCCGCAATCCCGCCCGCAGCTTCGCCTCCCGATGTGGCGACATCGCTCCACGCCGCGCGAATGGTGCTGTCGCTGAACGCGAAACCGACCAGCCCGCCGACAAAGAAATTGCCCGATACCGAACCCGAAGCATGGGCATTGCGCAGGGTGGAGTTGAAGAACCGCCCCACCAGCGTGCCGACCTGCTCGTTCCCCGCCACTTGCGCATTGATCAATCCGACATTGCCAATCGCCGCGCGTGCCGCCGTGCCGAACAGGCCAACGTTGCTCTGATCGGGGCGTTGAATGGTGAGGCCGGATATCACATGGCCCAGCCCGTCGAACTTGCCGGTAAATTCCGCCGCGCCGCCGCCGATGGGCGCAAATCCTGCGCCGCCGTTCCAGCCTGCGGTGGCCGATGCATCGAGATCGGCACCCAGGGCGTAGAACCCGCCGGGCCGCCCATCGATACCCTGCAGATCGGTTCCGGTCGCCGAACCTGCCTCGCCCAGTGCGGTGATGATCGTATAGGCATCGCCATTGATCGACAGGCCGTTGTCCGTGCTGGTGAAATCGACCCGCCCCCCACGCACGTTCAGCGCGCCATTTTCGGTCAGTACGGCAAGCTTCGCCGTGCCGCCGGCGGTCATCACCGCATCGACGTTCACACTTCCCGCGGCGAGGAGCGTGAGCGTGTTCGCATCCCAGGCAAGCGGAACGGCCACGGTAATATCGCCGGCCTGCGTCCCGCCGCCGCGGGTGGAGATCGTGACGCTCGCGGTCTCCAGCTGATTTTCGAGCGTCGTTGCATTGATGATGCTGTCATTGCCGGGACCGGTGTTCGGGCCGTTCGAAATGGTGATATTGTAAGGGTCGAGGAGGAGATCGCCGGTGCGCCCCGCGACCGCCCGCAGATCGGCGGCGCCGGTATAGGCGAGCAGACGCCGGCCCGACACCTCCGCCATGCCGCCATCGCCGCCGACCCCGCCGCCGCGCGCCGAGATCGTGCCGGCGAAATCGGTGCGGCCGTCGGACCACAGGACGACGCTGCCGCCATGCCCCGTACCGGCGGCGTCGGCGCGAATGACGCTCCGCCCGTCGACCGAGAGGTTTTCCGCCCGGAGCATCGGTCCTTCCCCGTTCCAGTCGCCGCCGATGCGCACGGCCCCGCCGTCCTGCGCGCCGCGAGCCTCCATCCCCGATACGTCGATCGACACGGCGTTCAGGGTGATCGTGCCCCCGCCGGCGACGGTGACGGTGCCGCCGCGCGCCTCGACCTGCCCCATCAGCACGATATTGCCGTCGCTACCCCCGACGCTCGTGGCCTCGCCCGGAAGGTTGACGATATTGCGGGCAAGGTTCTGCGCCTGCGCCATGCCGATCGCGACATGTGTCCCGCGGCAGCAGGAGCAGCAGGCACGCCCAGTTGCAGAAAACCGTCCCCGTGAATGTCGAGGGTCGCGACGCTCGCAGCCCCGATGGTAATGCTGCCGAGCGGTGCGACGATGGTTCCGTCACTGAACACGCTATGGCCGAGCAGGCCTACATATCCACGTTCCCCGACCGTGATGCGGCCATGGTTGACGATGGCGCCGGCCCCCTCGCCGGAAAGCGTTCCGCCGCCCGACATGAATGCCTCGTTCGCGAGGTCCAGCGTGGAGGCGACGATCCCCCGTGCCGCGTGAACCCGTCCGGTCGGCGACAGCCGGATGCCATTGGGATTGACGATGAAGACAGACCCGTTGGCCCGCAATGTCCCGGCGATTTCGCTTCCCGCCGAACCGGTCACGCGGTTGAGGATCATGGCATCGACGCCCGGTTGGTCGAAAACGACGCCGTGACCCTGCGCGATATTGAACCCGGTCCAGTCGATAACGGCCCGCTCGCTTGCCTGCGTGATCGTCATCGTGCCCGACACAGGCGTCCCGATCACGGCATCGCCCGCGACGACGGTGCCGCCGGTGGGCAGGTCCTGCGCCGCGGCGGCGGGCACGGCCATCGTGGGCCACAGCGCGGCGGATACGAAAAGGCGTGCGGTTCTGCTCGGTATCATGATCGGGTATCCATCAAAGCCCGCCGCGCATTCAGAAGCTGCGGCCAAGGCTCGCGGTGAGGCGGACGCCGCCCGCATCGCGCAGCGTGTCCCTGGCATAGGCGACCTCCGCCATGCCGTTCAGCGATCCGGGCAGGACCGCGCGAACGCCGGTACCGATGGACCATGCATCGCCGCGACCCCGTTCCAGCGCGGTCTACCGTTTGAGCCGCCCATGCCCGTATGCGGCCAGGAGATAGGGCGAAACGGCGAAGGACCGCTCTTGTAAAACCGTCCGAGCCAGTTCGCCGCGCACCGTCGTGCCCTCATCGACGTTCAGCGCGCCAAGGCTGTATCCGGCCACCGCATCCTGCGCATCGAGCGAAAATTGCGCAGCGGCGGGAAGCGGGCCGCTCGCGCTGATTTGAGTGCGAAGAAAGAGGCTGCCGCGAAACCCTCTGCCCAGGGGGGAGGAAAGCTCGCTCTCGGCACGCAGCGCCGTATAGTCGGGCCTTGCACCGAGCCGCGACAACGGGATACCGGACGCCGACGCATCGACCGTGCGCGCACCCAGCGCGTCGAGACCTTGCGCAAGGCCGATGCGCAAACCGGCTTGCGTCGCTGCGCCCCGCGATCTGCGCCAGTTCACCGCGAGCGACACCGTGCGCAGCCGATCGCGGCTGAGATCCGTCGCGAATTGCGGCAAGGTCTGTATCTCGCGCACAGCCTCCAGCGACAGATCGACGTCGAGCTGTTCCCGCCGCCGCAGCACCACCGGATAGCGCAACCCCGCCCCGAACCGCTCGAACGTCCCGATAAGCCGTGCGACGTTCGCAGGGGTGCGCGGATTGATATCGGCGGTAATCCCGTCAACATGGAACACCAGCCCGCCGCCACCGATCGGCATGTCGAAACCCGCGCCGAAAATGCGGCGCAGCGGCGACGCGGAGGTCAGCGCCAGATCCGGCGCGGTCGAGAGATAGCCATAGATCCGCTCGCCCGTACCCAACACGCCGTTTATCGCAACAAGGCCGTCGATTTTCGCATTGTCGTAAACATCGCCCGGCCGATTATCGATCGTCACAGTGCCGGAAACAGGTTTCCAGCCTGCCTCCAGAACGAGGCGCGTGCCGCCCGCCTCCTGACCCGCGACAAGAGCGGACCGCAGCGTCACGCCAGCCGCGCGCCCGGCGAGGAGAAGCTGCCGCTCGATCTCCGGCAGCGTGATGCCGGGCCGTTTCACAAGGCGGGTCAGCGGCGCGGACACGGCTCCGCGCACACGGCGAGGCAGTCCGCCGGTATCGATGCCTTCGATAAAGCCTTCGACGATTTCGAGCCGCAGATCCCCGCCATCGGCAAGCGCTTGCGGCGGCACGACGACGCGGGTCAGAATATGGCCGTCACGCGCGAAAATCGCCTCGATCTCCCCGGCGAGCGCGTACAGCCTCGACACTTTGACGCGCACATCGACAAGCGGCGCGACAAGAGCGTCGACCTGTTTGCGATAACGCGGCCGGAGCCCGGCGACATGGATCGAGGACAGCGTGACCGAAAGATCGTCCGCCCGGCCAGGCAACCCGACGATGTCGGCACGTCGCGGATCGATCGTGTCGCGCCCGATTTCCGGTAAAGGCGGTGCGATGGCTTCGGGCACGACCCTGCTCGGCGCGGGGATCGATTGCCCGGTGGCCGAGGATAAGGGCACAGCTGTTCCAAACACCGCGACCGCGAGGGCGGCGGGGCCTCTGTATTGGCGTTTCAAGCTTATCGTCCGTCTTTTTGTCGGCGCCGCTGTATGCCCAAGACATAAAAAACTCTTTATCGTCAGATTAGGGGAGCGTCGGCGGCCGCCACGCATTTCCGTTGTTCACGTATCCGGGCACTGTGCCGAAAACATGGTATTGGCAGGACATCGCAGGGTGCAGGGTTCGACATGCACAGCGCTAATGGGGGAAGCGGGAGTGCTATTTCGCAAGGGCCGCTTTTGGACAAAGCCGCAAATCCCGATGGCCTGAAGAATAGATCGGGACGAGGCCAATGCGCAAAACGGACAGCGCTCCACTTTCGACGAACAGCTCCATTCGACAGGTTCTCCGCCGCGGTGCGTCATCGAAACCACCCCTTATTTTATGAGGCGTCTCTATCTGAGTTTTCTTGCTTAATCGGATGCTGCGCTGCACAATCCCGGCATGCGAATAGTCGTGATCGATGAAAGCCGGGCGAGGGCTACGATAATCGAGGAAGGGTTACAGGCGTTCGACGATGCCGAAATCTTCGTCCTCACCGACCGGCTGGCTTTGCTGGCGCGGATTGCCGAGATCGACCCCGACATCGTGATCATGGACCTCGGCAATCCGGCCCGCGATGTTCTCGAAGAGTATTTCGCGGTCAGCCGCGCGCTGGCCCGCCCCATCGCCATGTTCGTCGACGAAAGCGACGACGACGCGATTGCGGCGTCGATCGATGCCGGTGTTTCGGCATATGTCGTCGATGGCCTGTCGGCGCCGCGCATACGGCCGTTGCTGGATCTCGCGGTCAGGCGGTTCGATGCGTTCTCTCGTCTCGAAGACGAGCTCGCCCAGGCGCGTGGCCAATTGCACGAGCGCGAGGTGGTGGATCGGGCCAAGCGCATCTTGATGAACGAGAGGCGATGCTCGGAGCCTGAAGCCTATGCCGAATTGCGCCAGAAGGCGATGAGTTCGAACAGGAGGATCGCGGCCATAGCAGAAGCGGTGGTCACCGCGCACGAGTTGATGAAGGGCGGATGATGAGCGAAAAACTGACGATTGGATTCCTGCCGCTGGTCGATGCCTGCCTGCCCATTCTCGCACGTGAACTGGGCTTTGCCGAGGCCGAAGGGCTCGACCTGACGTTGACGCGCGACGTCACGTGGGCGACCGTGCTCGACCGGCTTCTCTATGGCCATACGGATGCAGCCCATTTGCTCGCGCCTCTTGCCATTGCCACGACGCTCGGCCGGGGACGCCCGGCGCGCCCGATCGCCGCACCATTCGTGCTCGGCCTCAACGGGAATGCGATAACCTTCAGGACGGATCTGGCCGATGCCGTGTGGCCGCAGCCCGGGCTGGGTGAGCCTGCGCAATTGGGTGCAGCACTGGCGGAGGTGGCGCTGGAACGATGTGCGCAGGGGCGGCCCTTGCGCTTTGGCGTGGTCCATCGCCATTCCTCGCACAATTACATGCTCCGCTACTGGCTGTCCGCGTGCGGCATCCGCCCGGACAAGGTCGTGGAGATCGTGACCATCGCCCCGCCTTTCAGCGCGGATTCGCTGGCAAACGGGGAGATTGACGCATCGTGCGTGGGCGAACCGTGGAATTCGGTCGCGGTCGAACGCGGTGCCGGCCGCATCGTTCTTGCCACCGCGCAGATATGGCGGCGCGGTGTGGAAAAGGTTCTCGCAATGCGGGAGCCGCGCCTTGCCGACCGCCAGCCAGCGATCGAAGGGTTGATCCGCGCAATGCGCCAGGCGGGCCGGTGGTTCGTCGATCCGGCAAACCGCCAGCAGGCCGCAGCCATTCTCGCCAGGGCGGAATATCTCGATGGGTCGGCCGATATCGTGGGCCGGGCGATTTCCGATCAATTGGTCCTGACGGTCGGTGCTTCGCCGATTTCCTACCCGGATTTCATGTACCAGTACGATGAGGCCGCCAATTTCCCGTGGATCAGCCAGGCGACGTGGCTTTATACCCAACTCGCGCGTTGGGAAGGGCTGGCCTTCGATCCCGTTCAGGCAGGCAGGGCGGCCGCGGTATTCCGGCCCGATGTTTATCGCCGCGCCCTCGAAGGCACGGGCGACCTTCTGCCCGGCGCGAGTTCGAAGGTCGAGGGTAGTCTGGTGAGGCCGCTCGCTGTCGGCGCGCAGCAGGGACGAATAACACTCAGCGCGAACGGTTTTTTCGACGGAAACATCTTCGACCCGGACCGGGCGGAGGACTATCTGCAGAAGCAACTGCACATCTGAAAGCAATATTGCCGGCCCAACCGGCCAACAAGGTTTTTGTTGCATCGCAATATCGAATCGCGTAATATTGTGCGCAAGCCGGTGGTGCCCAATGTGCGGGCATCGTTTTATCCGGCACGAAACTCCGAAAATGCGTGGCAACGATGCCGCCCGACCGATCCGATCCGGATCGCACGTCGTGGCGGTTTTTTTGCGTGCGCTGCCGGCAGCATCGCCGGGTGGAGTGGGGAGAGATCGACCGAAGTGACAGGCTGCAGGAGGGATGTCCGTTGCGAAGCACTATTCTTGGAGTATCATCGGCCGCGCTACTCGCGACGCCCGCCATGGCCGAGGAGCAACCGCTCGGGCCGGTCGCGATTGCCGAGGGAATAACGTTCGATCCGATCCTGACCGCTCTGCTTCGTTACGAGGGTGTGGAGCAGGATAACGTCCCGAACGATGCCGATGCGGTGACCGTCCGCGTACGGGCCGGGGCGGAGGTGAAGGCGGGAATCGTGTCGGTCCTGGCCGAAGCCGAGGGCACGCTGGCGCCCGTCGACAGGTACAACGACACATTGCCCTTCAACGGGATCGAACCGTATCCGGTGGTCGCGGATCCGGAAAATTTCGAACTGAACCGCCTGCAGATTGCGGTGATGAAGGAGGGAACCGGCGCGATACTGGGCCGCCAGCGCATCGTTCTGGACGACGCGCGCTTCGTCGGCAATGTCGGCTGGCGCCAGAACGAGCAGACGTTCGATGCAATCCGCGCACAGACGCGGGCGGGGCCCGTCGCGCTCGATGCCATCTACGCCATCAGCCAGCGCACCATTTTCGGCGTCGACAGCCCGAACGCGCATTTCGATGGCGATTTCGTCTTTCTGAATGCCGGAACGAATATGGCGGGTGTCGACGTGGGCGGGTTCGCCTATCTGATCGATTACGATACGCGCCCGGTCTTTTCCAGCCAGACCTACGGATTGCGGGTCGCCGGCAAGATGTCCCTCTCCGGCCTCGATCTTTCAGCCGAAGGGAGATTTGCCAGCCAGTCGGATTATGGCGCGAACCCCGTCGCTTACTACGGCCGAATTCTACAATGTCAGGCTGGGCGCGAAGATTGCGGGTGTCGGCGTGGTTGCCGCTTACGAGGAATTGGGAAGCGACGGGGGGATCGCCGCATTCCAGACGCCGATGGCCACGCTCCACGCGTTTCAGGGATGGGCGGATATCTTCCTCGTCACACCCGCGAACGGCATTCGCGACTACCATGGAACGCTATCATACGATTTTGACGGGATCCTGCCGGTTCCGGGCGTGAGGGCCGCGCTTACATACCATCGGTTCGAAAGCGATTTGGGCGGTATCGACTACGGCTCCGAATTCGATGCTTCGCTCGGCGTAAAACTGGGCGCCGTCGCGCTGCTGGCGAAATACGCCGATTACCGTGCCGACGCTTTTGCCGTCGATACCCGCAAAGTCTGGCTGCAAGCCGAAATTTCGTTCTGACTGAGGAGGGCCAATCATGTCGACATCGTTCAATCTGTTTTCATTCACAGGCAAGATGCGCACGCTGCATTTTACCTGGTTCGCGTTCTTCCTGACGTTCGTCGTCTGGTTCAACCTCGCGCCGATGCTTCAGGCGATCCAGGAGACTTTCGACCTGACCAAGGATCAGGTGACCACGCTCCTGATCCTCAATGTCGCGCTTACCATACCCGCGCGCATCGTGATCGGAATGCTCACCGATTTCTACGGCCCGCGAAAGGTCTATTCGGCGCTGCTGGTCGCCGCGGCGATACCGTGCTTCGCCTTTGCGCTCGCCGAAACTTTCGTTCAGCTTGCCGTGGCGCGTTTCGCGCTCGGCTTCATCGGCGCGGGCTTCGTCATCGGCATCCGAATGGTTTCCGAATGGTTTCCTGCCAACGAGCTGGGGACCGCAGAGGGCATTTATGGCGGATGGGGCAATTTCGGTTCTGCCGCCGCGGCCTTTACCCTGCCCACCATCGCCCTGCTGTTCGGGGGCGAGGACGGATGGCGCTGGGCGATCGGCCTGACCGGCGCGATGGCGATGGTCTACGGTTTCATCTATTATTTCAGCGTGCGGGACGTGCCGGAGGGGTCGAAATACTTCAAGCCGCGCAATGCCACCGCGATGGAAGTGACGTCGCAAGGCGATCTGTGGCTGCTGCTGGTGATGAAAATCCCGCTCTACCTCGCCCTCGGCGCGACGGCATGGCGCCTGACCAATGTCGGCATCTTCAGCGACAGCACCGCACTCGCCGTCTATATCGGCCTCGCCATGCTGTATGCGTATGACGCGATCCTGGCCATCCGCGCCAACAGCAGCCTCTTCACTGCGGAGGTTCCGGAATTTCAGCGGTACAAGTTCAAGCAGGTGGCGATCCTCAACGTCCTCTATTTCGCGACCTTCGGGTCGGAGCTTGCCGTTGTCTCGATGCTTCCGCTGTTCTTCGCCGACACGTTCGCCCTGTCGGCGGTGGTCGCGGGGATGGTCGCATCGGCCTATGCGTTCATGAATTTGATGTCGCGCCCCGGCGGCGGCCTGTTGTCCGACCGGTTCGGCCGCAAATCCGTGCTGCTGATCCTGACCGGGGGCCTTGCGATCGGCTATGCCTTGATGGGCATCATCGATGCGGCCTGGCCGCTATGGCTGGCGGTCGTTGCTGCCATGGCCTGCTCTTTCTTCGTGCAGGCGGGCGAGGGCGCGGTGTTCGCGGTGGTTCCGCTCATCAGGCGTTCGCTGACCGGGCAGATCGCGGGCATGACGGGCGCATACGGCAATGTGGGCGCGGTCATCTATCTTATCGTCTATTCGGTGGTGGACGCCTCGACCTTCTTCTTCGTCATCGCCGGCACCGCGGTTGTCGGTTTCATCGCGCTTCTCTTTCTGGAAGAACCGACCGGTGAGATTGCCGAGATTGACGAACACGGGACGGTGACCATGATCCAGGTCGGGCGAACCGTGGGCGAACCGCAGGCCGTGTGACGTTTCGCGGATGATGTAACGATTGCGAGAGGGAACGGAGTTTGGCCAGCACAGACCTGTCGGCAATGCCGGACCAGTTCCCCTCGCAGACTTTGCGTGCCGTCATCGGCGGTTACAGTGCCGCCGGTTCGAAGCTGCGCAACGACGACGCGATCGCCGGAAAAGTGCCGGACGGGGCTGCGCAGCGGCACTTCAAGGGTATTGTCGCCTGTATTGCGGACGGCCTGTCGAGCGCGCGCAACGCCGATCGCGCGGCGCAGCTCGCCGTCCTGCAATTCACGCGCGATTATTATGACGCGCCGGAAAGCTGGACGGTTCAGAATTGCGCCGCCCGCCTGCTCGCGTCACTCAGCAGCTGGTTCCATTCGCAGAACCGCTCCGGCAATGCCGACAGCGAAGGCTTCGCAACGACCTTCACCGCCATTGTGGCGCGTTCGACCACCGCGCATATCGTGCATGTCGGGGACACGCGCTGCTATCGCCTCAGGGGCGGCTACGGCTCACCCTGCTGAGCGAAGATCATACCGCGCCCTATCTTGGTGAGACCGATGTCCTGACGCGGGCACTGGGTCTCGATGCGAACGTCCGCGTCGATTATCGGCAGGAACCGATGCGCGCGGACGACCTGTTCGTTCTCACCAGCGACGGCGTCCACGGTTCGCTTTCCCATGATGCCATTGAAAACATGCTGCGCGAAGCCGCCCCGCGAGACCGGGCGGAGATAGAACGCGCGGCTTCCGGCCTGTGCGACGCCGCGCTGAAGGCGGGCAGCACGGACAATGTCTCGTGCATCATGGTCCGCATCGAGGATCTGCCTTCCGAAACCCTGTCGGAGGCGTATGGCCGGTTGACGCGCCGGGCCATTCCGCCGGTCCTGGCAATCGGCAATCGCCTCGACGACTGGCGTGTCGTGGAGGTGCTCCACAGTTCGGCGCGCAGCCATGTCTATCTGGTCGAGCGCCCGGATCGTGAGGGTCGCTACGTCCTCAAGGCACCATCGGCCAATTTCGCCGACGATTTGCGCTATCTCGAAGGTTTTGCCGTCGAACAATGGGTCGGCCGCCGAATTCGCAATACGCAGGTCATGCAGGTGCTTCCCGCGCAGGATACCCGGTTCTTCTATTTCGTCGCGGAACATGTCGAAGGGCGGACGCTGCGGCGCTGGATGATGGATCGCCCAGAGCCGGCGTGCGACGACATCCTGCCGCTCGTCGCGTCGATCGTTTCGGCCGTTCGGGTGTTCCACCGGATGGAGATGGTCCACCGCGACCTGAAGCCGGAAAATATCATCGTGGCGGAGGATGGCACGGCGAAGATCATCGATTTCGGTTCCGTCCAGGTTGCCGGATTCGCCGATCTTCAATCGGCGGAGATCGCGCAATGGCCAGAGGGTTCGTTGAACTATATCGCGCCCGAAGTGCTCGCAGGGGAGGCGGCCCAGAATCTCTCGGACCTGTTTTCGATTGCCGCGATCTGCTGGGAAATGCTGACCGGCACCGTGCCTTTCGATCGCGAAGCGAGTGGCAAGCCGCTCGTTTCGGAGCGTGAAAGGACGACGTCCACATTCGCCCGACTGCGTCCGGACATGCCCCCTGCGGTCGGCACGGTCCTCGCGAGGGCACTGTCGCCAGAGCCCGGTGACCGGCAACAGGCGATGTCGGAATTTGTCGGCGAATTGCGCAAGGCGAGCCGCAGTTCCGTGCGCCCCACCGAATTCGTCCCGCTGATCGAACGGGGGTCGAAGGCGATGTGGCGCAACTGGGCCCTGATCGCGACGCTCGTATCGATGGTGATGGCGGTGCTGCTATTCGGCAGGTTCGGTTAGCGCGATCTTCGCGAGGATCTGCCGCAGTTCCGCCTTGCACGATCCGCAATTGGTGCCCGCCGACGTCGCCGCGCCGATGGCCTCCACGCTCTTCAGCTTTTCCGCCTCGACGGCACGCGCGATGGTATTGCGTCCGATGGAAAAGCACGCGCAAACGACGGGGCCAGGATCGGGAACGTCGCCGCGCGCCTGTCCCGCGAGCGCCCAGTTCGCCTCGCTCCCCGGCAGCCCGACGAGGAAATCCCGCATCAAGGCGATCGGCTTTCGCGCCACATAAAGCGCGGCGAGCAGGATTTCGCCGTCGAGGAAGGCGATCCTGCACGAACCGCGTGCCGCATCCTGCATGATCTGCGCATCCGCACCGGGAAGTTTGAACAGGCTTCGCGCCCAGTCTTCCCATTTCTCCGGCGTTTCCACACCGGCAAGCTCGGCCCTGTAGCCCGCGCCCGTGCGCGCCCGGGCCCAATATTCGCAATCGGGCGTGAAGCGCTCCTGCGCGATCGCGAAACCATGCCAGCGCGCATCGAACCTTTCGGCACGCACCGTGGCCGCCTTCGTCTCCGGCTGCCCCGAGAGCGGATCGGTTATCGACGGGACCAGCGCATCGATCCGTGACGCGGGCGCGTTTTCCCCTGTCCAGTGCATCGGCGCGAAGAGCGTGCCGGGTCGCACCTCGTCATTCTGACGCAGGCGCAGGATGGCGCTGCCGCAATCGTTCGACAGGCGCACCAGATCGGCGGGTTTCAGGCCGAGCCGTGCGACGTCCTCGCGGTGCACATCCACAAACGGTTCGGGCAGATGCGCCGAAAGCCGAGGCGACAGCGCGGTGCGGGTCATGGTGTGCCACTGGTCACGCAGGCGCCCGGTATTCAGCCGGAACGGCCGATCGGACGACTCGGCAATTGCAGGCGGGCGATGGCGCACCGCGACGATCCGCGCGCGTTTGTCCGCGTGAAAGAACTGACCATCCGCAAAGAAGCGGTCGATCGCGCCGCTCCCGTTTTGCGGCCAGCGCGTGGGGGCCATACGGTCGTAGGCAAAAGCATCCATGTCCGCCATCGCGGAGATGTCGAAGTCGAGCGCCATGCGCCCCGCGATGGCCGACAGACGTGCGTATTCGCCGAAGATTTCGTCCGGACCATTCCACGCGAATGCGTCCGCCCAGCCCATGCGGCGGCCGACCTCTGCCATGATGTGCCAGTCGGGCCGCGTGCTTACCGGCATGGGCAGCGCCGCCCGTTGCCGGCTGATCGTGCGGTCCGAATTGGTGACCGTGCCGGATTTTTCCCCCCATGCCGCAGCGGGCAGGAAAACGTCGGCCAATCGTGCGGTATCGGTTCGCAGCGTGATGTCGGAGACGACCACGAACGGACAGTCGGCGATGGCGCGCCGGATGCGGTCGGCGTCGGGCATGGTCACCGCGGGGTTCGAATGAACGATCCAAAGCGCCTTGATCCGGCCGTCGGCCACGGCATCGAACATGTCGACGGCTTTCAGGCCGCCTTGCGTGGGGAGGGAGCGCGTGCCCCAGAAGTCGCCGACCGCCTGTCGATGCCGGGAATCGGACAGCTCCATGTGACAGGCAAGCGTGTTGGCGAGGCCGCCGACTTCGCGCCCACCCATGGCATTGGGCTGGCCGGTGACGGAAAACGGTCCCATTCCGGGTCGGCCGATGCGCCCGGTCGCCAGGTGACAATTGATGATCGCATTGACCTTGTCGGTGCCGGACGAGGATTGATTGACCCCCTGGCTGAATACGGTGACCGTTTTTTCCGTGCCGATCCACAGATCGTAAAAGGCGGCGAGGTCTTCGCCAGACAGGCCGGTCGCGGCCGGGCTGTCCGCCTTGGCAGCGGCCAGAGCCTCGTCGAGCCCGCGGGTATGGGCATGGACATAGGTGTGATCGACGGCGCCGCGGCGCCCGATTTCGGCGAGCAGGCCATTGAACAGCGCCACGTCGCTGCCGATGGCGAGCGGCAGGTGCAGATCGGCATCGTCGCAGGTCGCGGTACGGCGCGGGTCGATCACGACGAGCTTCATATGCGGGCGCGCCTGCCGTGCGGCGGCAATTCTCTGGTAAAGCACCGGATGGCACCAGGCGAGATTGGAGCCGACCAGCACCACCAGATCCGCCTCTTCCAGATCGTCATAGACGCCCGGCACGGTGTCGGTGCCGAAGGCGCGCTTGTGGTAGGCCACGGTAGAAGCCATGCAGAGCCGCGAATTGGTGTCGATATTGGCGCTGCCGATGAAACCCTTCATCAGCTTGTTGGCGACGTAATAATCTTCGGTGAGCAATTGCCCGGACACGTAAAACGCGGTGGCGTCCGGTCCATGTTCCGCGCGCACATCCATGAAACGGCGGGCGACAAAGTCCAGAGCCGCGTCCCAGTCCGCGTCCTTCCCGTCGATCTGCGGGAACAGCTGCCGCTCGGCCAAGCCCACCGTTTCGCCCAGTGCCGCGCCCTTCGAACACAACCGCCCGCGATTGTTCGGATGCTCCGGATCGCCGCGTACCGACAGTCCGCCATGCCCATCGGGGTTGAGCAGGACGCCGCACCCGACCCCGCAATAGGGGCAGGTGGACCGAACCTCTCCGGCTTCGGGAGGAAGCATCAGGCGGCGGCTTTCTGCGCCAGCGCGCTCACGTCCAGCAATACGCGTCCGGCTTCGATCCGCACGGGATAGGTGGCGATGATGCCCTCATCCGCGCCCTGCGCCTCCCCTGTCTCGAGCGAATAGGTCCAGCTGTGCAGCGGGCAGGTGACCATGCGTCCATGCACGATCCCCTCGGCCAGCGGGCCTTGCCTGTGCGCACAGCTGTTGGACGTGGCGAACAGCTCTTCCTCGCCCGTGCGGAAAATCGCTACGCAGCCCTTCGCCGTCTTCACCATGCGCGCACCGCGCAGGGGAATGTCGCTCAGCGCGCCTACATCGGTCCAGCTCATTCGGCAGGCTCCATCGTCAGATCGGCAAGGGGTTGGAATCTGGCCGCCTCGGGCTCGGTCGCCCGTTCAGCCCAGGGGTCCTTGCGGTAGACCGATTGCGAGAGTTCGAAGCGTTCGTTCAGCGCAGCGCGCTCCGCCGGGTCGGAAAGCACCTCCTTCACCCAGTCCAGCCCGACCTTGTCGACCCACTTGTACGGCCGGTCGAGATATTTGGCGTGCTCGCGGTATAGCTGGACGAAGGCGGCGGTCCATTCGATCGCCTCGTCCTCCGTCGCCACGTCCACGAGGCGCTGCGTCTCGCGCAGGTCCATGCCCGCCGCGCCCGCAACGCCGATCTGGTAGCCGGAATCGACGCAGACCACGCCCACGTCCTTGCAGGTCGCCTCGGCGCAATTGCGCGGGCATCCCGACACGCCGAGCTTCACCTTGTGCGGCGTCCACGATCCCCAGAGCTTCTTCTCCAGCTTGATGCCGAGGCCGGTGGAATCCTGTGTCCCGAACCGGCACCAGTCCGTGCCCACACAGGTCTTCACCGTGCGCAGCCCCTTGGAATAGGCATGGCCCGAAACCATGCCGGCCGCATTGAGATCAGCCCAGATGGCAGGCAGGTCTTCCTTCTTCACGCCCAAAAGGTCGATCCTCTGGCCGCCTGTGACCTTCACCGCGGCATCGTATTTCTTTGCCGCGGCGGCAATCGCGAGCAATTCGTCGGGCGTGGTCATCCCGCCCCACATGCGCGGCATCACCGAATAGGTGCCGTCCTTCTGAATATTGGCGTGGTTGCGTTCATTCACGAAGCGCGACTGCGCATCGTCCTGATAATCGAGCGGCCATTCGGCCAGCAGGTAGAAATTGACGGCCGGGCGGCAGGTGGGGCAACCGTTGACCGTCTTCCAGCCCAGTTCCTGCCACACGGTAGGCTGGCTGCGCAGCTTGCGCGCCTTGATGAGGCGGCGAACGTCCTCGTGCGTGAGATCGGTGCAGGCACAGACCGGCCTGGCGCCGCCCGCGTCGAAACTGTCGCCCAGCGTCACGGCGAGCAATTGTTCGACAAGGCCGGTGCACGTGCCGCAACTGGCCGACGCCTTGGTCCTGGCGCGCAAGCCGTCGAGCGTGTCCGCGTCCGCCCCGATGGCATCCACGATCTGTCCCTTGCATACGCCGTTGCAGCCGCAGATCTCCGCTTCAGGCGGCAATGCTGCAACGGCTGCCAGAGGGTCCGCGTAAGCAGCGCCACCCCCCTGGAATGCCGGGCCGTAGATCAACGTATCGCGCATGTCGTCGATATCGGTCTGATCCTTGATGAGACCGAAGAACCAGTTGCCGTCCGCGGTGTCGCCATACATCACCGCGCCGACCAGGCGATCGTCCTCGATCACGAGACGTTTATAGATCCCGCGCGCCGGGTCGCGGAACACGATATCCTCGCGTCCCTCTCCCTCTGCGAATTCGCCCGCGCTGAACAGATCGCACCCGGTCACCTTCAGCTTGGTCGAAAGTTCGCGCATGGCAAACGCATCGTCCTGCCCCATCAGCGTCCGGGCCAGCACCCGGGCCTGATCATAGAGCGGCGCGACGAGACCGAACAGATTGCCGTCGAACTCGACGCATTCGCCCACGGCAAAGATATCGGGATCGGAGGTCCGCATCTGTGCATCGACCGTGATCGCCTTTCCGCAGCTCAGCCCCGCATCCGCGCCGATCTGCCCGGCCGGACGAATGCCGACCGCCATGCACACGATGTCCGCATCGAGCACGGTGCCGTCTTCGAGCACGACCCGTTCGACCCTGCCATCGCCTTCGATCGCCTTGGTGGATGCCTTCAGCAGCACCGCGATGCCCCGTTTTTCGAGATCCTTCTTAAGTAGATAGCCCGCCGCCTCGTCGAGCTGGCGTTCCATGAGATGACCCATCAGGTGCAGGACGGTCACGTCCATCCCGCGCAGCCGCAAGCCCGCTGCCGCCTCGAGCCCCAGCAGCCCCCCGCCAATGACGACGGCCTTTGCGCCCGGTTTTGCCGACGCTTCGATCATCGCGTTGGTATCTTCCAAATCGCGATAGGCGACCACGCCCGGCAGATCGTGTCCGGGCAAGGGGATGATGAACGGGGCGGAGCCGGTCGCGATGATCAGCTTGTCGTAAGGCACTTCGCCATTCTCGCCGGTCACGACCTTGCGGGCCCGGTCGATCGCCGTAACCTTTTCGCCAAAGCGGCAGGTGACGCCGTGTTCTTCGTACCAGGCCTCGTCATGGGTGACGATTTCGGCAAAGCTTTTCTCCCCCGACAGGACGGGGGAAAGCATGATGCGGTTGTAATTGCCGCGCGGTTCGCCGTTGAACAACGTGACTTCGTAGGGCGCGTCCGCTTCGAACAGATGCTCCAGCACCCGACCCGAAGCCATCCCTGCGCCGATGACGACCAGTTTTTCCATGCCGTGCTCTCCCTTACAGATACCAGGCGGTGATGAAGGCGAGGGTCTCTGCGCGATACACGGGCAGAGCGACCATGCTGCGATAGCCTGCGGGCAGGCCGACCCCGTCGTTGACGATATGCGGAACGCCGGTCCCGAGCACCTGCCCGACCGGGCCCTGCCAGGCGTTGGTCGTGGCGATGTCGACGGGCGGGTTCTGCTTTGGCCAGAGCGGACCTTCCCGCTCGCAGATGCCGTCGACACGTACGGCGCGGCGATGCGGACCCACTCGCTCCTCCCGCGCGTCCCAGATCTCGAACCGCTGGGCGAGTGGCGTGTTGCCCCCCGACAGCAGGGTGATGACGCTCAGTTCGCCGCCGGGGCCCGCCATGGGAATGCCGAGCCCGGTATCGAGCCCAACCTCTTTCGCCACCTTGCTGCGGACAAAGCCGTGCGATGCGCCGATCTCACGCATGAGGACCGGCATGTCGGTAGACCATACTCCGCCGGGCAGGCCATGCCCGCGTGCAAATGCCACGTCTTGCGAGACTTTTTCAAAATCCGTGGCGGACGCGTAATACCCCGCTTGCAGACGAAGGCGGTCGCCGCGCTCGCCCCATACCTCGATCGCGCCGACCTCCGTCTCGGCTTCGCCGCAGAAGATGACGAGGACGGCCTTCAACCCCTTTCCGGCGAAGATCGGCAGCGCAATCGCGCAGGTCATTCCGGCTTCGCGCGCGGCGTCGTGCCGGACGAAGTTCGCCTCGTTCAGGTCGGTCAGGACGATCGGGCTGCCTTGTTCCCAGGCATTGCCCGGCAAGCCCTGCGCCTTGGCGAATACCGTGCGTGCCGTCACCTCGGCGAAGCCATGCGCAGAACCGTGATCGGCCCCGGCCAGCGTCAACACGCCATCGTCCGGCAACCAGATCTCCGCCGCCTTGATGAAGGAATTTGCGCGTTCGCTTATGATGTCACTTGCCGGCATGAAGCACCTCGCGCGATTGGAACTGGTCGACCGGGCAGGCGCCTCGCAGCGCCTCTCCGATCAGAATGACAGCCGGCCCGTCGCGCAGCGCCGATTTCGCCGCCAGCGGCAGAAGATCCAGCCGGGTCAGGAAAGTCAGCCGTTCGGGCAGGCTGGCGTTTTCCACCAGCGCCACCGGCGTATCGCGCGGCAGACCCGCCGCGATCAGCCCGGCCGAGACATGAGCCGCCGCCGCCTTGCCCATATAGACCGCCAGTGTCGCCTGCCGGTCGGCCAGCGCAGCCCAGTCGACATCCGGCACTGCGCCGCGCACGACATGCGCCGTCACGAAGGTCAGCCTCCGTGCGAGGCCCCGCAGCGTCAGCGATACACCAAGATCGGCCGCTGCCGCGCTTGCCGCGGTGACGCCGGGGCAGATCCGGACGGCGATCCCCGCCGCCCGGCACGCCGCCAGCTCCTCCGTTGCGCGTCCGAAGATCGACGGGTCGCCGCCCTTCAGCCGAACCACGCGTCTGCTTACCAGGGCAGCATCGACGATCATCTGGTCGATCGAACGCTGATCTTTCGAATGCCGGCCAGAGCGCTTGCCCACCGAAATGCGTTCGACGCTTGCGGGGATGAGATTGAGGACGCCGATCCCGACCAGCGCGTCATGGAACACGACGTCGGCCGATTGCAAAAGGCGCTCCGCCTTACGGGTCAGCAGATCGGGATCGCCCGGTCCGGCGCCGACAAGCCAGACCGACCCGTCCTGGTTCCAGATGCCGTCACCCGCCATCACGCCGGACAACCGTTCCCGAAGCGTTTCGTCGAACCGACTTTCCCAACCATGCGCATTCCCGACCTCCCGGTGTGAAAGGCAAACGCAAAAAAGCCGCTCAGACGCATGATCCGTGAGGATCGGTCGAGCGGCACCGTTGCCAGCAAATTGTTTGATCATATCGAAAATGATTGCGCCCGACGCTGGGCGAATCCGATATTCAATCTATAAGTGAAACGATGTTGCGGCGCAACAGGAAAATACGCAAGCCCTCGACAGACCGAGCAAGTCTGGAAGTCAGAAATTGCCCACGGTCAAATCCTCCTGTTCAGTGATGCGACAGACGTGCCGCCTGCGCCTCTGTCAGCCGATGCAGCGTCTCCATGCGGAGACTGAGTCCCATCCCGAAAGGCCAAGCAAACGCCCCAATCTCAGGCACGGCGATCGGGGTCACGTTCCTTTACAAAATCGACAAAGGCTCTGAGCGGTGGAGGGAGGAAGCGGCGATAGAAATAGAGACGCGGACCGTCGAACCATTGCCACCAGTCGGGCAGAACCGGCACGAGTTCGCCGCTCTTCAAATAGGGGTCGAGCCAGTTGCCGAAGGTGGCGATAATGCCGCGCCCGGATCGCGCAAGCGTGATGGCGGAATTCATCGCCTCCACATCGACAATGAGGCGCGCGGGGGGATCGATCGTGATGACATCTCCGTCCCGTTCAAGCTCCCACGGAACGAGCGTGCCGTTTGAAAAGCGCATCCGGATGCATTCGTGATCGAGAATGTCGTCGGGTTCGCGGAGCATTTCGCGACCGGCCAGATAGGAAGGTGCGGCGGCGAGTGCGAGGCATTGCGAACGCGGACCGATGGGCACCGCAATCATGTCCTGCGCCAGATGCTCACCATAGCGAATTCCGGCATCGCAGCCTGCCGCGACAATATCCACCAGCCGGCTCTCCATCATGATCTCCACCCTGACTTTTGGATGCAAGGTCATGAATTCGGCGATCAGGGCGGGCAGAATGTCGACCATGACGGCACCGGGGACATTCAGTTTCAGCGAACCGCGCACTTCGCCGCAATCACCCGATGCGTCGCTCAACGCGAGCCCGATTTCTTCCAGCAAGGGTGCGATACGCTTCGCCAGCGCCTCTCCGGTTTCGGTCGGGGAGACGCTGCGGGTCGTGCGGTTGAGGAGGGGCGCGCCGACGTCCGCTTCGAGTTGCGCGATCTTCTCGCTCACAGAGGACGCAGAAATCCTCAGGCGCTTGGCCGCGGCACGAAACCCTCCAGCATCGATGACCGCCAGGAAAACAGAAAGATCGTCAAGCCGCAGTCGATCAGCATTGTTCGCCATACCGAACAGAGTATCCGTACTTGGCATGGTTATCAATCGAAGCTGGACACGCATATTCGCCTGAATCGCAGCGACCAATCGGGCGTGGTTCGCGTTCCGAACCGACGTTCGCCGCTCATGAGCAAGGAGAATCCCGATGTCGAACCGGCTGAAAGGTGTCGACCACGTTGGTATTGTGGTCCGTGACCTCAACGAGAGTGCCGCCTGGTATGAGCAGCACCTCGGTTTCAAGCGTCTTTACGAATATGGCTTTCCGGGCGTCAAAGCGCTGTTCATCGCCAATGGCGACATCCGGCTGGAGCTTTTCGAGACGGAGGGTGCATCGCCAATGGCACCTGAGCGTACCGCACCCTCGACCAATCTTAAAATTGGCGGGATCAACCATGTGGCGCTCGCGGTGGACGATCTCGATGCCGCCATCAGGGAGTTGAAGGCCGGTGGAGTCGAGGTCGCATCGGAACCGCGTGAGGTCCCTGATGGGCACGGCGATCGCTTCGCCTTCATCCACGATAACGAAGGCATGCTCGTCGAGCTTTTCGAAAACGGACCCGGTCATGGTTGACCAAAGCGCGCGCAAACGAAGTCGTTCCACGACGCGCCCGCCGCAGCCGTGCACAAGGAGCGAGCCATGTTTTTCGGCGCAGCCATCGCCGGCCATATGGGGGCGCGACGGCACGCGCGTTGCCGGCTCGCGGTAAAAGCATCCGGTCTTTGGTGCGCGATCGCGAAAACGCTGCTGACTGGAAGGACCGGTGGGTCGATCTTCATGGCGGCGACAAAGAAATCGACAAATAGGAGAGATGCGGGACCGGTTCAACTGCGGCGAGATCGCTTCCCATCAGAGCGGCGCCGAACGGTTCGAAGCGCCGACCGTGCAGGAATAGTTTTTTAGAGAAGCTCGGGCGTCGAGCGACGAACTTTGACCACATCGGTGTCAGGGCAAGAATTCTAAGAGGCCGCTATCACGAAGATTGGACCCGCCTGGAAACTGGAAGAGGTTCATGCGCCCGATCTTGCCGAACCGGTTTCCGTCGTCGTTGGACGCGACATTCCGTATTTCGAAGGCGCGAACCGGCTTCAACGATTGGGCCTCGACCTTCCCGTGAACGACGAAACGCTTGCGTTGTTGGAGAAACCGGCTTTGCACCTGCCGGATCTTGCTGTGGGGCGCCCGGGGATCACGGCTTCGACGGCATGGAAGAGCCGCCGGTTCCAGCGGCGGTGATCAGTATCGACGAGCTTTACGATCCCCCCGGATTGGTCCTGAGCCTCGGACCTGCGCACGAAACCAATGCGCATGATGACCGAGTGATGCTGACCAATGCTTTCGGGGCCGATGATCGGGTGTGGGCGGCGGCCAGCCCCGCGAGGTTCGATCCCCTGTCATAGGGAGCCGGTTGCGCGCTGGCCGGGCCCCGCCGCTGGTCTAGCAGGCGCAGAGGCCCGACGACCAACTAGTGCCGATGAACCAGATTGAGCGGCTTGGAACCAAACTGGGGGAGGTCGCAGGACTTTCGGTCGAAGTCGGCAGCGGCATGGCGAAGCACGCCGCGCCATGGCGGACCTGGAAAGCGTTCGGTCAAAGCGTGCGCGAGGTTTCGCGGCTTTAGACGGCTTAGCGCGCAGTAGCGCGCGTTCTTCGACGATACGCTCCTCCGAAATGATCCGGCTGGCGAAGAGCGCCCTCGTCGCCCTGTCCACGCGGCACGTCCGCACCGCTCATCTGCATCGCAGTACCGGACGTTCCGTAAACGGCCCAAGTGCGGACTGAGGCGGCGGTTGCGGCTTGCGCGGAGAGGATGAACCGGCCATTCGGAAAGTATGATCCGAACCGCTTCCCGACGCGCCGTCCTGGGTGCCTCGCTCGCCATTCCCGCACTCGCTTACGCGCCGATCCTGCGCGCGGCACAGTCCGATCTGTCGCAACTGTCGGACATGACCGGCGCGGCGCAGCCTATCACCACCGCGGAACGGCTGGAACGCGTTGTCCGTGCGCAGGCATTGATGGAGGCGAACGATATTTCCGCGGTGGTCATCGAACCCGGTGCCTCGCTGACCTACTTCACGGGCATCGAATGGGGCCGCAGTGAGCGCGTGACAGGCGCGGTCCTGCCCCGCGAAGGCGAGCCGCTGATCGTGACGCCTTTCTTCGAAGAACCTTCCGTGCGCGAGACGCTGGATATTCCGGCTCAGTTGCAGGTCTGGCAGGAAGATGAAAGCCCGCTGACGCTGATCGCGGACTGGCTGCGGGAGCGGAACCTTGCAAGTGGAAAGCTGGGTATCGAGGAGACAGCGCGCTATTTCGTGGCCGATGGTCTGGCGGCCCGCCTGCCGCAGATGCGGACGGTGTCGGCCGATCCGGTGGTGCGCAGGCTCCGGATGCACAAGAGCGCGGCGGAAATCGCTCTGATGCAGCTCGCGACCGACGTGACCATGGCGGCTTATCGCTGGACCTGGCCGCGTGTCGAAACAGGAATGACCGGCGCGCAGATTTCAGCCCTTATGAACGGCGCCACACGAGCCCTTGGCGGTTCGCCGCAATTCTCGCTGGCGCTCGTGGGAGAAGCATCTGCCTATCCCCACGGTTCGCGGCAGGTGCACAGGATCGCCGACGGCGAGGTGTTGTTGATGGATTGCGGCTGCGCCGTCCACGGCTATGAAAGCGACGTATCGCGCACCTTTTCCTACGGATCGATCCGACCAGAGGTGGCGCGCGTTTGGGAGACCGTCGCGCGCGGACAAGGTATCGTGTTCGACGCGGCACAGATTGGCACGCCCGCGGGCCGCGTGGACGATCGGGTGCGCGCCTTTTACGAAAGCATGGGCTACGGTCCCGGCTATGCGCTGCCGGGCCTCTCCCACCGCACGGGCCATGGCATCGGCATGGACGGGCACGAACCGATCAATCTCGTGCGCGGAGAAGAAACGCCACTGGCTCCCGGCATGTGTTTCTCGAACGAGCCCGGCATCTACCTGCCGGGCAGGTTCGGTGTGAGGCTGGAGGATTGCATCCACATGACCGAAACGGGACCCAACTGGTTCAGTCAGCTTACCGCGTCGATCGAGGATCCGATTTAGGCCGGAGCTACTTTTCGGTCCTGCGTCCTGAAAATCGGTTGGCGGGACGTCCTCGATAGCTTCGTGACGAAGACCAGATCTAAGGCCGCCGAGCTACGTTCGGACGGCTCCCCATGACGCCAGTCGAACGAACAGATTTTACAGCGTCGACGGCGTGCGCGTACCAACCGCGCAGGAGCCCGGCCCCGCGACGCAAATAGTGTCATTTGCGTCGCGTGGCCTGCTCGTCCTCTATGCTTACACTCAGGACGCCAGTGGCGTTATCTCGACGAACTCCACTGCAGAACCGGGCAGTTCACCCTGAATCCTGACGGAGGCGCCTTCACCCTGCTCCGATCCGAGCAGCTCGCCGTGGTGATCGCGGTCCGCTCGATATCGCGCCACCTGATACGGGCCATCGCCCCAGGGCAGGTCGCTGACTTCGAGTTCATAGCCCGAATATGCGGCACTTTTGGCGTCAACCCGCCGGGGAGGAACGTTCAGGGACATGTCCTCCTTATGCGTGCCGATCGGTACCTGAAATTCGAAAACATCACGATCTCGTGCCGTCAGATATTCCGCCGGGATCGTATAATTGGAGATCAGAATGCGAACGGCATCGCGGTTTTCGGTGCGGTAGGCCAGCACGGCGAAGCCGTTCTCGTCTCCACCCGTTACGGCAAGGCGGTCAGCCGTGGCCAATGTTTTTCCGACGAAGCGGAATGCGCCCGTCCTCGCGTTCTGGCTGCCATCGTCTTCGAAGATCCCGGCGGGGTCGGTGAAGTTATAGTGGAAATCGGCACCGGTATCGGCGCGGAAGAAGATTGCCTTGTCGACTTCCGAATCCTGCATGTAGATCGCCCCAGCCGCGATGAAGGCCGCGTTGTCCGCATCTTCGAACTTGGCGGTCGGGATGCCCGTCATGCTCCAGTAGGACAGCAGCAGTTCGGCATCGCTGAAGCCGTGCTTGTCGGCGACCTTTCGCACCTCCGCAGCAACCGTCCGGAAGTCCATCGGATCGCGGGAGTTGTCGCCGTACCACATCCACGAAAGGAAATCCAAAGGCAGCGACTGATCCTTGATGAAATCCAGGAATCCTTCGCGGAACGGGCCTTCATTCAACGGGAAGGCGACGCAAGGGCCACCGACCTTCAGGTCCTTGTCGACGCGCTTTACCGCGCGCGCCGCCGCCGCATACATCTGGTAGAATTGATCGGGCGTGCCGGAGAAGTGCAGGGTGCCGAAATCGGGCTGATCCCCGAATTCCCAATGCGTGACGGCCTTTTCGAACCCGTCGCCCCATCCGGACACGTAGTGGCGCACGATATGCTCGACGACCTGCTCATATTTTTCCAGATCGGCGACCGGCTTCTTGTTGAACGGAATCTCGCTGGCAATCGTGAAAAGGATGTCCGCGCCGAGCGAGCGCGTCTGCCTCACCCACGTGTCTGTTGCCGCGAAATTGTAGCTTGCCGGATCGCTGGGATCGGCAGACCAGTCGGGAAACAGGCTCTTGGGATTGTCGACCGTATCCAGCCGCGAGACCCAATCGTATGACCGGACGAGCGTTACCTGCGCGTCCTTCCAAACGTCCAGAATGTCGGGGACGCTCTCCGTGCCCGGTAAGCCGGCGCGGGAATACCCGACGTACCGTGAAGCTTGCGCATGTCGCCGGTCGATTGCCCTGCATCGACGGACAGCTTTGCAATGGGGTTCGAAGTCATCAGTAATCACTTTCCAAAACGCGGTTGATGTAATCGATTGCTGCCGGCTCTTCGTTCACGAGATAGTCCTGGCGTCGATCGAGTGCTTCGGGCGTCTCCGAATCGAATTCCTCGTGCATCATCTTCAACGACCAATCCCACACGGTTTTCACGCGGGGGTACCGTCGTGCCATGAATTTGGTCTGGATATCGTAGAGCGAATCGTCGGAGCGAAGGAGTTCGGCAAAGACCACCCCGTCTTCGATGGCCATCGCGGCGCCCGATCCGAGATAGGGCGTCGTGGCGTGCGCGGCATCGCCCATGATCATGACCCGTCCCCGGTACCAGGGGTATGGAACCATGACCGTATCGAGAGGCGTGTAAGCCACGTTGGTCGCATGTTGCAGCGAGTCGATCGCCTCCGCCATGAAATCGGAATCGCCCATCATCTCCCGCGCTCTTTTATGCATGAGTGCGGCAAATGAGTCGGGATCGTGGCGCGGGCGGCCGGGCTCGAAATGGGTGACGATCACGTACATCATGCCGCCGACCAGCGGTACGAAACCGACTTTCCCGCCGAAACCGTGACAGAATAGCGCACCGTCGAGAGAGTCGGGTGCAGGCACCGCGGCCCGCCAGGCGACGCCGCCGCTGGGAGTAGGGACGTATTTGTCACCGAACAGGTGCCCGCGGATCTGGGAATTGATGCCGTCGAAGCCGATGACGAGGTCGTATCGGTGCGTGGATCCGTTGCTCAGTTCCACCGTCACGCCATCGTCATCCTGCTGGATGTCGACCGCCGTCGTGCCCATCATGATATTGCATCCCAGCTCGATCGCGCGGGCGCTCGCCATTTCGAGGAATTCCAGACGCGGCAGCTGGACGTTGTTCGGCATGCCATCGACTTTCCGCCCGTAGGAAATATCGACGACGTGGTCTCCGTTCCTGTCGTAATAGGTCAGAGGGGGCGTCGGGAAGCCCATGGCAAGCGTCTCGTCGAGCAGGCCGATCTGGCGGAGGGCGCGAAGCCCGTTGGTCCGCAGGCCCCAGCCCACGCCAGCCACCGAGTTGTCGGGCTTGATATCGATGACATCGACCTCAGCGCCGTTCTGAACCAGCGCCACGGCAGCGCAAAGCCCGCCAATACCCGCACCGACAACAAGGATTTTGTCAGATCTCGACATTTCGCTTCCTTCCCAAAAATCATGGCGATGCAGGCAAGGCAATCCCCGCATCGCCATTTCGTGATATATCACCAATACACGCACATTATTCCTGGTCAAGGGTTGCAATCGCGCCGGGATTTATCGACGATGACGGCGATCGCTTCGATACCGGGCCGAGCTGGAGTTGCTTCATGGCAGAAGGCACTAAACGAAAGCAGACGCTCGCCGATCAGGCCTATGTGCTTCTGCGGCAGCGGATCGTGTCGCTGAAGATGCCGCCTCGCATGCCCTTTACCGAGCGTGAAATATCAGCGGAGATCGGTTTCGGGGCGATGCCCGTGCGGGAGGCGCTGGACCGGCTGAACCACGATGGGCTCGTCGAAACGATCCCCCGCCGGGGTTATCGCGTTGCCGGGCTTACACTGAAATCGGTGGATGATTTTTTCACAGTGTGGAGCGCCGTCTCCCCGTTGATAATACGACTGGCCCACGAAAGGGCGACGCCAGAACAGATCGAGGCTCTCAACGCCATCCATAAAGACCATGCGCGAGCGGTCCGAAAGACGAAGCTCGATCCGGAGTACTGGATAAAGATGTCGCGGCGACGGTTCGATCTGCTTGCAGAGGCCGCGCGCAACCCGCCGCTCGAATTAATCTACCGCAATCTTTCGGCGCAGATGGACCGGATCTTCCACTCCATCAGCCATCACCGCGAGGATATACGCGCCATCTTCGAACTCGCGACGCGGTTCGATACCGCGATACCGTCCGTCGACGATGCGAGCGAGTTCATAAAGATCAGCCGCGCGAAAATCGCCGAGGTGATCATCGAAAAAGGCTTCGATTGATCGCAGGGCGACGTGCGTTCGCGCGTCGCTGCTCACAATTCGACGTCGACGATGCCGGCGGGAGAGGGGAGGTGGCTGAGCATCGGCGCGCAAACACGCCGATGCCGCCAAAGTCAGACCGCCGTCCGGATCAGCTCCGGGTCCTTGCGACGATATTTTCGCACCATTCCTGTCGTCCGGAACGGCGCTGCGGGTCGAGATCATGCTTTACGGCGTAATCGGCAATATCGGCGAGCGAGGTGCCCTTGTCATGGATCATGGTCCCCAGACTTCCCGACCAGTCGCCGTACCGGTCACGGCGGAAGTCTTCCAGCGCGCCGTCCTCGATCATTTCCGCCGCGCGAAGCAATCCGCGCGCTATCGTATCGACACCGCCGATATGGCCATGAAACAGGTCCTCGGCATCGATGGACTGACGGCGGACCTTGGCGTCGAAATTGAATCCGCCATCGGTGAAACCTCCGGCGCGCAGGACTTCGAGCATGGCCAGGGTCCATTCTTCCACCGAGTTGGGGAATTGGTCGGTATCCCAGCCATTCTGATAATCGCCGCGGTTCGCATCGACCGACCCCAGGATCCCGAACGTCCGCGCCATCGCGAGCTCGTGTTCGAAACTATGGCCGCCAAGCGTCGCATGGTTGGCCTCGATGTTCACTTTGACCTCGTTCTCCAGGCCGTAACGCTGAAGGAACGCGAACACGCTTTGAGTATCGAAATCGTACTGGTGCTTGGTCGGTTCGTGCGGTTTGGGCTCGATCAGGATCGTACCCTCAAAGCCGATGCGATGCTTGTGTTCCACGACGAGGTTGAGAAACCGGCCGAAATTGTCGAGTTCGACGCCGATCTCGGTGTTGAGAATCGTGTCGTACCCTTCGCGCCCACCCCAAAGGACATAGTTCGCGCCGCCGAGGCGATGCGTGGCCTCCAGGCAGTCGCGCACCTGGCTCGCACCCCAGGCATAGACCTCGGGATCGGGGTTGGTTGCCCCGCCCGCCATGTAGCGGGGATTGCTGAACAGATTGGCCGTCCCCCACAGGAGTTTGCGACCGTGCTTCGCCTGCAATTCCTCGAGATGGTCGACCGCTTCGGCGAAGCTTTTGCGGAAAGCGCCGATCCCATCCGCATCGGCCATGACATCGACGTCGTGAAAGCAATAGAACGGCAGGTCGAGCTTCTCCACGAAGGCCAGCGCCGCTTCGCGCTTCGATCGCGCTGCATCGGCGTCATTCGCGCCGCGGTGCCATGGCCTGTCGAAGGTTCCCGCGCCGAATACGTCGCTGCCCGGCCAGCAGAACGTGTGCCACACGCACACCGCCATCCGCAGATGGTCTTCCATCCGCTTGCCAAGGACGACACGGTCCTTGTCGTAATAGCGATAGGCGAAGGGGTTGGTGCTATCGCGCCCTTCAAACTGGACGGTTTCGAAGTCTTTGAAATAACTGGCGGACATAAGGTGCTCCTAAAAGGTGTCCATGACGCCGACGATCCGGCGATACTCCCAAAGTTTTTGACCAAGCGCGGTGTGGAGAGATTCATCGGGCTCGATAGTGGTGTGCAGTGCAGGGCGGGTGCAGACGGTCGCAGGACTTTCCCCGGTCACGCACATGCGCGCCAGCCGGGACGCGCCCATCGACGGTCCAAGTTCACCGTCCTGCAGGTAATCCAGCGTCACATCCAGGGATGTTGCCAGAATGCGGCCCCAGTGCGTTGAGCGCGATCCCCCTCCGATTACCGTCATCCGGTCGACCGTGGTTCCGGCATTGCGCAAGGCAGCCAGCCCGTCGGCATGGGCAAACGCAATGCCTTCGAGCACGGCGGATGCGAGACGGGCAGGGGTGGTCGATCCGTCGCAACCGATCCAGCCGGCACGCAATCGTTCGTTATTGTGCGGGGTGCGCTCCCCATTCAGGAAGGGCAGGAACAATTCGGGCCCGGCGCCCGGCGTTACCGTTTCTGCGAGCGCGATGAGTTCGCCCGGCCCGCCAATGTTGAGCAACCGGGCCGCCCAGTCCAGGCACGACGCTGCCGAAAGGTGCACGGCCATCTGATGCCACTGATCCGGGAGGCAGTGGCAGAAGGCATGAACGGCGCCGTCCGGGTTTGGTCGAAAATCCCTGGTCGCGACAAAGGTCACGCCGGAGGTGCCGAGTGAAAGCAGCGCATCGCCGTCTTCGACGACGCCAATTCCCACAGCGCCCGCCGCGTTGTCCCCGCCGCCGCCTGCGACGGGTACGCGATCCATGCCCCATGCCGATGCAACGTCGGCGAGCAGAACGCCGCTTTGCTCGGTGCCTTCGAACAGATCGGGCATGTTTTTCCGCGTCAGTCCTGTCGCGGCCAGCATCTCGTCCGACCATGCACGCTTCGCGACGTCGAGCCACAAGGTACCCGAACTGTCCGACATGTCGGAGGCCATCGCCCCCGTCATGCACAACCGCAGGTAATCCTTCGGCAGCAGGACTTTATGGATCTGTGCAAAGACATCGGGCTCGTGCTCGCGCACCCAGGCGATCTTCGGTGCGGTAAAACCCGGCATGGCGATGTTGCCGGTTATCGCTCGCGATTCGGGCACCTCACGTTCAATTTGGGCACACATTGCGGCGCTTCGACCGTCGTTCCAAAGGATTGCCGGGCGCAACACGCGATGGTCTTCATCGATCAACGTCGCTCCGTGCATCTGCCCGCTCAGCCCGATCGCCCGGACGGCCCGGCGAAACTCGGGATCGATGGCCAGGACGGCTTCGCACGCGGCGTGCCACCATGCCGACGGATCCTGTTCGGACCATCCGGTGTACGGACTGCTTGCGGTCAGGGGGGCAAGACCCTGTGCAACAGCTTTGCCATCTTCGTCGACGACGACGGCTTTAACCCCTGAGGTCCCGAGATCTAAACCCAGAAACATCCTTGCCCACCTTCTCTGTCGTTGCCTCGACGTAAACACACTTCGGCATTATTAGAACCGCTATTATAAAAAAAAGGATGCTTTCGCAAACGACGATCTTGCCGGGTCGGGCGTGCAACATCGTTTCAAGAATCTCGGCCCTGCGGATCGCGGAGAATGCAAGTGGGAGTGCGAGGCCGCCGTCACGCCCCCTCGATCGGCGCAATATTTTTCGCCTGTGGACAGGTGGATGCGGGGTCGGGGGGGCGCTGCTGGCTCGACCGACGAATGGCGGGTGCCTTCGGACCTCGCGGGATCGGACACACCGAGATTGACATCAAATGGACCGTGCCATATTAGATTGGGTCTTCTAATTTGAGTGGGTTTGTCCGACCAAAACAACATTCGGTATCAGCACTACGGCCGGTTGTCGGCCCGATTGCTCGATAACCGCACGGACGAACCTAGGCTGCGGTTTTTCGTTGCGGCCGCCTGAGGAGCCTGTCCCCGATATGAATACTGAAGCGATCGCGATAAGCCTCGATCTGATCAATCGTCATTACCAGGAACCCAATCGGAACCGCTATGAAAGCCGGTACTTTTGGGAAGAACTTTATCCCTTGATAGCCGCGGCGGGGTTCTCGACGATCGAGATGCCTTACGAACCGGTGTGGCAATTCGGCGGGCGGACCGGTGTGCCGTTCAACGAATATTGCGTGAATGCAAAATACGAAAACGCGGCCAATTATCGCGCTTTCCTGAAAGATAACGGGATCGAAGCGGTCACCGGGATCACGTTCGATCCCAACCTGTTCATGCGCAACGACGAGATCGATTTCTTCTTCGGCGCGACGGGCCATTTCGGAAGCCAGGCGCTTTCCCATGCGGCCGAAATGGGCGCAGACTATCTCGCCATCAGCCCTTCGGCCTACTACGGGCGCGTCGCGCAATACCATCCCGACATCGACAACAGGATGGAGGAGTTTGCCGAGCGCACGATCAAGATGCTGGGTACGCTTGCGGAAAAAGCCGGCGAACTCGGCGTCACGCTCGTTCTGCGGAACGAATACTGGAGCCTGTTCGCGGGCGAGCGCATCATTCCCATAGCCGACGCACTGCAGGACGGTGTCAAGCTGGACGTCGATACGGCGAGCCTTTTCGTAGGCGGCATTTCGCCCGAAAGCTTTATCGCAAGCAACATTGCGCGGATCGGGTCCGTGCACCTCACCGATACCGATTTCGTCGACAAGGGCGAAACCTGGAAAACGCCGAACCCCGAATTTCCCAGCGGCCAGGCTACGCAGGTCTACCGCGATCCGGGCACGGGATCGGTCGATCTGGCCGGGATCGCGGGTTTGCTCGACAGGCTGGATTACAACGGGCCCGTCATATGCAGCGCCCGTCAGACGAGAGATCCGTTTCGCGCTCTGCTGAGAACCCGCGCCCTCCTCAAAACATTGTCGATATAAGACGGACGGAGTTTCCGCGATGCCCAATATCCGCTACGCAAATATGAGCCACTGGAAGACGATCCCCTACAAACAGATCGATAATTTCCGCGAGTTTTACTACGAAGACAAGACCAATACCGCCTATTATTCGGATTGGGACACGATCCTGAAATATCAGTCCGCATTGGGCTTTAACGGGATCGAAATTGCCCCCTGGGATCTGGCGGATCTTGTTCCGCTGTTCGGATCAGCCGAAAATTTTGCCGCCTTCGCAAAGGATCGCGGGGTCGAGGTCATCGGCATGTTCCACGGTGCGCACGCTTCGCATGATCCGGCGCATTACGATGAGGCCATTCGTGCCGGTCGCGAAGCCGTGGACACGATCGCGAAGTTCGGCGGTCAGTACATGAACACCTGCCCGACGCAGAATTACTGCGGCACCGGACCTCTCTCGCGGGAGGAGGTGCAGCAATGCGCCAAGGTCATGAACGAGATTGGCGCATATGCGACCGATCACGGCATCAAGATCGGCCTGCACAACGAATTCTTCTGCGCGATCAACCTGCCGAACCACCGGGAGCTGATCGAATCGACCGATCCGAAGCTGGTCCATTACTGCATCGACACGGCGCAGATCGCGATCATGGGCGAAGATCTGTGCACGTTCTACAGCGACTATCACGACCGCATCAGCACGTTCCACCTCAAGGACACGGCATCGGCTGGGCAACCCGACAGCGTGCGCTATGCGCAGGACCCCGAAATCACCGATGACGGCAAGCGCTGGTTCTGGGAGCCGGGCATGGGACAACTGGACCTGAAGGGGCTGTATCGCCTGCTGAAGAAGCACGAGTTCAAGGGCTGGATGTCGGTTGAATACGACGGATCGCCCGACTTGCTGGCATCGATGGCGCTCACCCGCCATTACCTCGACAATGAGTTGAGGCCGATCTACGACTAGGGATCCTTCGCAGATAACAAATGGCCAAGTCGGGCCCGAACCTCGCGAGCGTCGTTCGGGCTTGACCTACCCTCGGTCCTTTCTGGCGAGAAGTCTCCGCCTGCACACTATGACGTGTCGCGCTAGGTCAGCGCGCGGAAGGCTTTTTCGATGCCTTTCGCGCGCTGAGGCCGAATTGGTCGGTGGAATCGGCATCGAACTGCTGGCCCGGGTTCGCGGCGATGGGCTTTGTTACGCTTCGAGTGTTTCCTTTTCCCCGCAACGGGACGAGACCTCGATCGCGTAGGCGGTCCCGTATCGGCCTCGTAACCTTACACCGCATCGACCATGCGTCATGCGCGACGGCATGACAATCATGTCCGGCGGTGTCGGCCGATCCGGTAGTCCCGCGAGCCTCTTCCGCGGGATCGAAAATTTGCGGGTGAAGGACCTGACCGGGATCCTTGACCTATTTTCGAGAGGCCGCCGTGCGACCGGTTCAATCCTTATAGGTCAGGTAGGCGTAAGCCATGTCGGACAGCTGCGGTCGCAGTTTTTTCCAGATCTTGGGATCCCCCGCTTCAATCGAGGCGCCGAGACCGAATTGCCGGGCGACGGATGCGAAGACCATATGCAGGACAGCTTCCGCTTTTTCGGGCGGGTCGTTGCCCTGGATCTCGTCTCGATAGGACAGAATGACATCCGCCGTTTCCGATAGAGCCTTGTGACCCGCTTCCTTCCCGCACGGGGATACCACCGGATCAATCGCCGCGCGCTGCATGATGGCCCGCAGGATCGCCGAATGCTTGGCCATGAAGGCAATATAGGCCTCCAGATATTTCGTCAGAAATTCCTTCAGACTGCCACTTTCCGCAGCGATCGATTGCACCATCGCGGCTTCGGTTTCCACGATCGTCTGAAGTTCCTGTCCGATGACTGCGTAGAGGAGATGGTCCTTGCTTTCGAACCGAAGATAGATCGAGCCGATCGAGACGTTTCCGCGACTGCTCACATCCTGAAGCGTGAAGTCTTCGCTCCCGCGCTCAAGCATCAATTCGCGAGTCGCTTCCAGCATCCGTTCGAAAGACGCAAGAGAGCGCCCCTGTCGCGGCTTTCGGCGGATTGCCGCCTCCAGGAGTTTTTCAACCTCTGGGGAAGCGCTGTTCGTTTGGCGTGGCATATTTTCCGAAAGCAGGAAGCGAATAGGAACGTCAATTCCAATTTGTATTAATTAGAGATTATAATTCGGTCGCGGAAGCGAAGAAAATTCAGTGTTCCGGTTTCCCGAAGGCATGGGCAATGCCGCCAGACGATGATTGGCAACTGATCGAAAATCTCGAATAGCACGCAAAAACGCGCGTGTTTGCATGTTCGAAGCGGTCTTCATGCCCGACCATCGCTTAAAGGTGACACGCCAATCGCCAACGGCAGCTTCATAGTCGCGGCCTGCACGCGGCGCAGATGGCGAACAGGCAATTCGTTTCCTCGGTTGTCGCGGTTTAGATTCACCACCCGTCCGTATCGGGGAGCGGATCGACATTCTCGTCCAATCGACTGCCGATTTGACCCTCGCCGTTTTGGGGAAGGGAACGACGCCCGAAGAGATGACCGGCATCGGCGTAACCTACGATCAATTCAAGCGCCTCTTCGATCGAGGAAATTCCATAACCGGCAGAGAAGTTGTGCGCCAAAACGATGCGCGGTTCCGTTAAGAACGCGTTCCTAGCGACGGATGATTTGCGAGGAAGGGCGGCCCCTCCGCGATCGCCGCCCGGCGGGTGTCCTTATTTGCGCGGATAGCGGAGGGGCGTCGCGAGCTTGCACGCGGCAATGCGCCGTGCGGGGATGGCCTGCGCCTTTGGAACTCGCGATCAATCCCGCCGAGCCGACGCCTTCTGCTTCCGATGGTTTTTTCTGACCGATCATAGTGACGGACGGCGCGATACGATGGCGGGGTAATCTGCAACTGCTTGCGTCGTCCCCGACGATAGTCATTGACAACCATACGAAACTATAACTAGAGCTTTAGTTCTATTATACCCACCGTAAAAACCGGGGGTTCAGGGAGAGTCTATATGAAACTTCAGAACCACAAAACCGTTCTGTTTTTCGGAAGTGCGCTGACCGTGCTCTGCATGCCGGCACATGCGCAGGTGATCCCTGGCGAGCCCGCACCGGTCGATCCCGAACCCACCAATGTCATCGTCGTTACGGCGCAAAATCGTGCCGAGAACGTGCAGGACGTGCCCATCGCGATCGACGTGGTGGGTGCCGAAGCCATCGAAGATGCCGGCATCACCGACTTTCAGGATCTCACCCGTGTCGCCCCGGTTCTGAACATCGTTCAAGACGGTAACTATACCCGCGTTGCGGTCCGCGGGGTGGGCACGAATTCGAACGACGAAGGGCAGGATCAGTCCATCGCCGTAAATATCGATGGTGAATACATCAACCGACCCAATGTGTTGAACCTCGCCTTGTTCGATATCGATCGGATCGAGGTGCTGCGTGGTCCGCAAGGCACGCTTTACGGGCGTAACGCGACGGGCGGCGCCATCAATTTCATCGCGCGCAAGCCGGGCACGACTTTCGGCGGGGATATCAGCGCGACCTACGGCAATTACGATTCTCGCAAGCTGGAAGCCGGCATCGATATTCCCTTCGGCAGCGTTGGCGGGCTGCGTCTGGCCGGGCTATATAACAAGCGCGACGGGTTTTTCTTCCACCCCAACCGTGCCGCTGCGGGCGTGGACGTGGTTCGGAGCGGGACTGCCGACAATCAGGGCGTGAGAGCGACCGTATCGCTGATGCCGACCGATCGCCTTTCGTTCGATATTTCGGGCGAGTATGTCCACAACGAGAGCATCGTCCCTGCTTTCGCGTCGTACAGTTTCAATATTCCCGGCCGCGAACCCGGTCCGAATTGTACGGAAAACGGCTTTGTCGACGCCGCACCGCTGATCCCGGGCGGCCAGTGCATTCCGGTTCGAAGCGACGCGCTCGAGCAGATCGACGATCGCTCCTCCTATGACGGTCCGCTTCCGCAGATTCCGCTGACGCCGAACCTGCAGGATAGCTATGCGGTCCGCGGGAAGATCGAATACGATCTGGGTGGGGCGACAGCCACTTATCTCGGCGGTTATCGCTTCACGGATCAGAATACCGATCTCGCGCTGCCCAACTACACTTTCTACGAATTCGACAACACGGTCGACACGATGAGCCACGAACTGCGGATCGGCGGCTTCAGCGGCGCGTTCACCTATCAGGCGGGCGTGTTCTTCTATCAGGAGAAAGTCGACAATCTTCGCGGCCTCTTCAGCCCGTTCATCGCGCCCAACGGCAGCTTTATCAATACGTTCTCCCGCACGACCGAATCGCGCAGCTACGCCGGTTTCGGTCAGGCGGAATATGCCCTGAGCGATCAGCTGACGCTGATCGGCGGTCTGCGCTACACGATCGACCGTCGCGAAGGGGTTTTCGGGAACTACGGATTCCGTTTCAACGTCGGTCCCGTCGCGCCGACGACGCCTCCGTCGTCGATCGTCAATCTGGAACAGAACAACGAACAGCTGACCTGGCTGGTAAGCGTGAATTACACGCCCAATGCCGATACTCTCATCTACGGCAAGGTGTCGACCGGCTACAAATCCGGAGGTTTCGACAGCGTCGGGCCGTACGATCCGGAAACCAATCTGGCCTATGAAGCCGGTGCGAAACTGACCGTCGGCGATCGGGGTCAGCATATCGTGAACCTGGCCGGGTTCTATTACGATTACACCGACCTGCAGACCGCCGTTTTGCTGAACCCGGCCATCGGGCAGCAGATTTTCAACGCCGGTGCCGCGACGATCTACGGTCTCGAGGTCGAGGGTACGTTCGAGGTCACCGAGAACGGCACCTTTACGACTTCGGTCAATTTCCTCAAGGCGGAATACGACGAACTTCTCGCGTCGTACGCCATTCTCGACACGGTCAATCCGGGCAATAACGGTCTGGCCGATCTGGATCCGGGACCGGGCGTGGTTCAGCCCAATCTTTCCGGAAACACGCTTCCGCAGTCTCCCCGCTTCACCATTACCGCCGGTTACGACCACCAGTTCGACATCGGCAATAGCGGGGTCATTACGGCCAGCATCTATTCCCGGTTCAAGAGCTCCTATTTTCTCGACATCTTCAATTACCAGTCGAGCAGGCAGGACTCTTTTTCCCAGACCGACCTCAGCCTCAAGTACGAGCCAGCCCTGAAAAACTGGAGCATCCAGGGTTTCGTGCGCAACCTCGAAGATTCGCAACCGCTCGCCTATGCCAGTTTCGTATCGGCCGGGCCGGACGATACGTTCAACTTCACCTTCGCGCCCCCGCGCACTTATGGCGTGCGCGTCGGCTACGAATTCTGATGGACAGGGGTGACCCCTCTTGCCGGCGGGAAGCTCGCTTTCCGATGAACGTCGCGCGAAGGCAGGTGCTTGCAGCAGGGGCTTTGTCCCTGTTGCCGGGCATCGCTTCTGCAAGAGAGATGGGCGGGGAAAAACGCCAACCCAATATCGTATTCATCCTGGCGGACGATCTGGGGTATGCCGATCTTTCATGCTTCGGTCGCCGGGATTACGTCACGCCATATTGTGACCGGCTTGCCGCGGCGGGCGCGCGATTGACGCACTCTTATGCGAACTCGCCGGTCTGTTCGGCCACCCGGCTTGGCCTGATGACGGCGCGATATCAGTATCGGCTGGATGCCGGGCTCGAAGAACCGATCGGACCGCGCGACACCGGACTGCCGCCGGATGAACCCACGCTGCCAAGCCTGTTGCGGCAGGCGGGCTACCGCACGGCGCTGATCGGCAAGTGGCACCTCGGCAATTTGCCGAACTATGGCCCGTTGAAAAGCGGATACGATTATTTCTGGGGCTATCGCGGCGGGGGTATCGATTATCTGCGCCACGAGGACGCACGTGGCGAGGGGCTGTGGGAGAATGGCCACGAAATCGAAGAGGACGGCTATCTCACGCGTCTTTTGGGGCAGCGCGCCACGCAATTCGTGGATGCACAGCGCAGCAGCGACGCACCGTTCTTTCTGAGCCTGCATTTTTCGGCGCCGCACTGGCCTTGGGAAACGCCTGACGACAGGGCGGAGGCGGAACGGCTGACGACCGATCCAAGCTACCGCAAGCTTGCCCATTTCGATGGTGGCAACATGGCGACCTATGCCGAGATGGTCAGGCGCATGGACGAACAGGTTGGCGCAGTCGTCGCGGCAGTCGGCGCACTCCCCAAGGACCGGGAAACCATCATCGTGTTTTCCAGCGACAATGGCGGAGAGCGCTTTTCCGATGTCTGGCCGTTTACCGGACGCAAGACGGAACTGCTCGAGGGCGGCATTCGCGTGCCGACGATCGTCCACTGGCCGGGTGTCTTCGATGGCGGCCGGGTGGTGGATACGCCGCATATGACCATGGACCTTTCGGCCATGCTCGCCGCGGCCGGCGGTGCCCGCTTCCCGCAGGATCGCTTGCCCGATGGCCGGGATCTCAGGGCCGGCGGGTTCGACGAGCTTCCGATGTTCTGGCGCTACAATCATCTCGACCAGAAGGCGGTGCGCCTGGGACGGCACAAGTATCTCTCGATCGCGGGCAACGAATTCCTGTTCGATGTCATCGCCGACCCGATGGAGCGTGCAAACCTGAAGGCGCGCATGCCCGAGCTTTTCAACGATCTGCGTACACGTTGGGAGCGCTGGAATGCGGCTATGCTCCCGTACCGAGACGACACGTTCACCCATGGATTTCGCGGCGACGAACTGGCCGACCATTTCGGAGTAGAATAATATGTCCAGCCTATCTGCATGTATCGAATGGCAATTTGCCGAAGCCGGCTCCGGTCTTCCCGACCGGATTCGGGCGGTGAAGGATGCAGGGTTGCATCATGCCGAATTCCACCTCTGGCGGGACAAGGACATGGCCGGTGTCGCCGATGCGCTCAACGAGACGGGCATCACCCTGACCGGGTTCTGCGTCGATCCGCGTCGGTCGATCGTCGATCCTGCCGAACACGAGGAAATGCTGCAGGCTGTCAGTGACACCATCGCCGAAGCGCGCAAGGTCGGCTCGCCGCCGCTGATCATCGCGTCGGGTTTTCGCGTCGAGGGGGTTTCGGAAGAAGACCATTTCGCCAATGCCGTCTCGGTCCTGAAGCGCGCGGCGAAGATGGCGGAAGATGCCGGCGTGATGCTGGTGCTCGAGCCGTTGAATACACAGCTCTTCGCCCAGATGTACCTCGTCAGCACGCCACTGGCGCTGGACATTATCGAGGCGGTCGACAGCCCCAATCTCAAGCTGCTTTACGACGTTCACCACAGCGCCGTGATGGGCGAGAACCTGAAGGAGGTTCTTGCCGGACGGATGCATCTCGTGGCGCATGTGCAGGTGGTCGGCACCCCGGACGGAACGAGCCCGGCACGGGCGATCTCGACTGGAAGCAGATTGTCGCCGACCTTGAGGAGCTGGGCTATCGCGGTCCGCTCGGGCTGGAATACATGCCGACCATGCCGATGGATCAATCTATCGCCGCAACCCGCGAGGCTATGTATGGTTGAGGCAACCGCCCCTGGCCGCAAGCTCAGCTTTCTCGAACGTTTCAGCTATGGCGGAGGCGATCTGGGATACAGCCTGGCGTACAACATGGCAGGCGCGTTCCTGCTGTTCTACTACACCGACATCGTACGTTTTTCGGCGGAGGCCGTCGGTACGATTTTCCTCGTCGCGCGATTGCTGGATGCGGTCATCGATCCGCTCTTCGGCATCTGGGTGGACAAGACCCGGACCCGATGGGGCCGAACCAGACCCTATATCCTTTTCACGGCAATACCCTACGTGGTGATCTTCATTGCCGTATTCCATGTTCCGGACGTCTCGCAAGGCATGCAGCTCGCCTATGCATTCGTGACATTCAAGCTTCTCGGCATCCTGATGAGCGCGGGTTCCATTCCCTACACCGCGCTGATGCCGATGATGACCCTGGACACCAAGGAACGGATGAAGCTTGGCGGCGCGCGTTCGGTCGGCACATCGATTTCGGTGATCCTGGGCACTGCCGCAACCATGCCGCTTGTCGCGTTTTTCGGGGGCGACGACCTTCAGCGAGGCTTCACGTGGACGACCATCCTGTTCGGCGCGATCGCACTCATCGCACTGGCCATGCTGTTCCTGAATTGCCGCGAACGGTTCGAGGATAACGCGTCGGTTTCCGATTTCCGGGCATGGTAAGCCATCGTGCAGATGGTGCGCAACCGGGCATGGCTGGTCTGCTTCTGTTTTTGCCTGCTGTACTTCATCAGGTTCGGTGCGATGCTGGGTCTGACGATATTCTTCGCCAAGGACGTCGTCGGGAAACCCTGGCTGATCCCGGTCATGCTTCCGATGGTTTCGGGCGGCCTGCTCATCGCGGCATTCATTGCTCCGCCGATCCTCGCCCGTACGGGCATCAGGGCTGGCTGCGTCGGCGCTATCGGGGTCTCGCTCGCGCTTTTCGCGGCGATGGCGTCGGTGGACAGCGCGGTAGACTGGCAGATTGCAGGAATGGGTGTTCCGCCGCTTCTGCTGCCCTATTTCCTGTTCTCGATCACGACGTCGATCACGATCACGGCCATCTTCACGATGGCGGCTGAATCGGTCGATTATCATCAGTCCAAGCACGGCGTTCGCTACGAAGGGCTGCTGTCCTCCGGCATCAGCGTTTCGACGAAAATCGGCATGGCCATCGGCAGCGCGCTCGCCGCTTATGTTCTGGCGTTTGCGTCATACGACCCGGCGAGCGTCACGGAAGAGGCCCGCGCGAACATCCGCTTCGCCTATTACGGGGTCGCCGCGCTGATGCTGGCGCTGCAGGCGCTAACGGTCCTGTTCTGGCCGATGGACGTTCGAAAGAAAGAGCAAACCGGGAAGGGCCGCACGGACTGGGCCGACCCGGTTCAGGGAGAGACAGAATGAAAGTAGCTATTCTCGCTTCGATCGCCGCCAGCACCGCCATCGCGTTTCCTGCGATGGCGCAGGAGGTGCCGGTCGCGGATATACCCACCACCGTCGATGCGGTCCCCTACGCACCCCCCGAAACCGTCCAGCGCGTGGTTACACCGGTGACCCCGCAGGACGAACTGCTCAAGGTGCTGATCATATCGGGGGAGAACACGTACGAGCATGACTGGACAGGGGTGAACAACCGCCTTCGCACGCATTTGAAGGACACGGGCCGGTTCGATGTCCGGGTGGTCGAGGATTTCGAATTCGGCACGTTGGAAATGCTGCAGAAGTACGATGTCGTCTTCCTGAACTATGCCAGTCGCTGGAACTACGCCGATGCTAAGCAGAAGCTCTGGTCACCCGAGGCTTTTCAGGCGCTCTACGATTACGTCGACCAGGGCGGCGGCCTCGTCGCCTTCCATTCCAGTTTCACCTGGGGTTTCGACATTCCGGAGTACAAGCGTTTGTTGGGCGCCACGATGGTACCGGGGCAGAGCCGACGGTCGCCGCCCGACGGCTTTCGCGTCCGCATGACCGATGCCGAGCACCCGATCACGCGCGGCGTGCGGCGCTATGTCTGGTCCTTCATGGAGGACATGTACACGAACATGAGCTTCGCGCCGGACGCGAACGTCACGGTCCTGGCGACCGGCTTCGACGATATGAAGAATTACGTGCCGGAATTGGCCGGCCCGAAATACGATTACGAAGCGTATTCGGCAGACAACGTCGCGAAAATGGATGGCATGAATGCGGCGAACCCGCTGGTCTGGGTTCAGGATTATGGCGAGGGCCGGGTGTTTTCCATCACGCTGGGCCACGGTCCGGATACCTTGATGTTCGACGGGGTGAGGACGCTTATTGTCCGCGGAACGGAATGGGCGGCCACCGGTGAGGTTACGATCCCGCCCTACGACAAGGCGTCCGCCTACGATATTCCGGAAGAATATCGGACGGAAGATTGACGCCTTCTCGCCAAAAAGGGGGCGTCTCGCGACGCCCCCTTCCTTTTGTCGGGAGCCGATGGACTCGGCATCGGCGTTCGACTTGTCTTTGCGTTTTCTCAGATCGTTCGGCGCACGCGTTGTGCGAACAGCAGGACCATAATCACGCACAAGGTAATCACGATGGCGCTCTGCGTGAGTGTATGCCACTCCGCGAAGATGATATGGACGATGGCGGCAACGATGTGATTGAGCGTGATCCAGATGGCGGCGAACATGCCCGGCCGCGAGAATTTCGGAATCAGCAAGCCAGCGAACAGAACCGCGGCGGCCACGAGCTCCATCCAGCCCACCGTGCGGCCTAACCAGACGGGCAGGTGATAAGTCCAGGCCGAATGCTCCGCGAGTATCTCGATCGGGGCATTGGCCTTGTTCCAGCCGACAAAAATGGAAAACCCGCCGATCGGTATCACCAACGCGGCAAGAGCGACCCAATTCACGACGGCTTTCGGATTCGTTTTTCCGCTTCGTTCTTGCATATCCACCCCTCTTTCCTGCGTCGCGGCAAAAGCAGTCTTGACCGTGCGCAGATTGTATATAGAATTACTGTTCTAATAAGAATGAAGGGCAACGCAAGCGGTGTTGATCCTTTTGGTGGAAAAAAGGCCGGTGCGTTGGCAGCCGGTATTGGAGGGTGATTATGGCGATCAAGCGGGGCGTGAGCCTCTATTCCTATCAGAACGAGACCTTTCAGGGTAAGATGAGCCTGGAAGATTGCATCCGGACATCGGCGGAGTTCGGCGCGAACGGCATCGAGATCATCGGCGAGCAGACGTTCTGGGGCTGGCCCGAAGTCGGCGTGGAAGATGCCGCTATCGAAAACTGGCACCGGCTGATCAAGAAGTACGACTGCGTACCCGTCAGCCACGATTTCATGCTCGATACCAAGCGCGTGAAAGGGCAGATCATGCCGTTCGACGAGCAGGTCGCCAGCGTGAAGAACGACATTGATTTTGCCGCGCGCCTGGGGATGAAATATATCCGCTCGCTCTGCTCCGTTTCGCCCGACGTCCTCGTCGCGGCCGCGCCCCATGCCGAGGAGAAGGGCATCAAGATCCTGATCGAGGTGCACGCCCCACTGCACTTCGACCATCCGTGGATCATCCGCCACGCCGAAGCCTATGAGAAGAGCGGCTCGGACGCGCTGGGCTTCCTGCCCGACATGGGCATGTTCCTGCACGCCTTTCCGCCGGTACAGCGCGAGCGTTTCGCGCGCATGGGCGTGCCCGCGCATATCTCCGATTACATCGTGAAGGCGTACGAAGACCGTGTGTTCGGGGAGTACATCATCCTCGATGTGCATCAGATGGGCGGTACCGGACCTGCGATCCAGATGGCCGAAACGGCGCGTCACAACGCCGCTTACGAGCCGAAGCGCATGCTCGACTACATGCACCGCATCCACAACATCCACGGCAAGTTCTACCAGATGAACGAGGACTACGTGGAGCCTTCGATCCCTTATGACGAGATCGTCGAGGTGCTCAAAAAGGGTGGCTACGACGGCTACATCTGCTCCGAATATGAAGGCAATCGCTGGATCGAGGACGCCGAGGAACCCGACAGCGTCGAACAGGTCCGTCGTCAGCAGGTGATGCTGGCCCGTCTGCTCGGCGAACCCGAAGTTCCCGCCCTCAAGGCTGCCTGAAGGAGTACGATCCCATGATGGACAACAAGATGATGGTCGAGGGTAGCCTCGCGAATTACGAAGACGGCGGCGAGGTGAAGGGCTTCAAGTTGCTAGCCCGCTTGCCCTACTACCGCGGCCTCGGCCTTTCGATGGTCGAGGATATCGCCATCGAGATTGACGGCGACAAAGTGGCGCGGGAAGACGTGCGCTTTCACGTGCGCGGCAAGACCTACACGCTCGACCAGATGGAAACGGTTTTCGACGACCGCTGGAACTTTGGCGAGCAGGCCACGGTCATCGCGCTGCGCGATGGCGGGCTGGGTGAGGGCGAGCACGAGGTGACTTTCGCGGTGCGTTACCGCGTGTCTTACCTGCCCTTCGTACCGACCACGAAGTTCACCAAGACGATGGCCCTGGCCGCCTGAGCTCTTTCAGAACGATCTGACACCGGAAAAACGTCGCCGCGCCTCCTGCGGGCGCGGCGATGCGGTCGGGCTTGGTGTCGCCCGATGCCGGTATCGTATTTTCAACAGTCGTGACGGCCACGATCGCGCGCAGCTCCGTCCTGACTGTGAGCCGGGATTGCCAACTCGTCCGGCTGACGATCTTCGCGTATGTTTCCGAAAATCCGCTCCATGTCGGCGTAACGGCTGCCTTTCGGATCGAGGATTTGCAATCTTACGACTGCGACCGCGTTGAAAGCAGGCCTTTATGGACATGCACGGCCCGTTCGGGTTCCTCGGTCCGAAGCGGCCGGGGCTTGGATGCTGGTAAAATTTTTCAGACGATGTCGACGACGCAGCCGCGCGTGATGCCATGCAAACGACCGCGGGGAATGCGCAAACGGCATTTCACGATGCAGACGCAGAGGCATTGCATCGACGACGCTGAAATCCCTCAGGCGGACCGCCGATCTCAACCGGATCCGCAGCTGTAAGCTCGCTGGACGTTCGCTGAACCGAGGACATCAGCGCCATCGTTGGTAGGATTGCGATCCCGGTGCGAAGAAATCGCGCCTTTTTGCACCAAGGTGTAAACCAAGGTCGACCAGTTCGTTGCGGCCGATAGCGGGCAATGAAACCTGCGCATCTGCGCCATGGACAATGATCTGTTGCCTGCCCGCCCGATGCAGCGGAGCAGACGCGCGCGAACGGTTTCGTGGCAAATGGCCGGCGCGTTTAGTGCCCCCGGAGCGGACCGCCCACCTGACACAGCCGCACGATGGCCGTGTGCGATGAACGGCGTGCTCGATGCGGGCGAGGGGGGTGTCCTTACGGAGCCCCATCGTGCTCCAACCCATCACCCCTGCTTGCTGTCGAAGCGACGGGCAAACCGAGACACGCCATTGATACCGTTGTCGAAAATATCAGTGGTGATCGAGGCGGTGGGGCGCATGACAGGTTTCCGCTGGCTCGACCGGAAAGGACGGTGCGCGCATGAAGACGCCCGCCAACATAATCTTCGTGGATGCGGTGGCATCCAATTCGGCGCACGTTATGCAGACCGAAAATGTGGATGGGCCCTGACCAGCCCGGGCCGCGTCGCACCGCGGTCCAATAAATCGGTGTTGCGCCGAATGACGGGTGATCCCGCGACCACTGCCCTGAACCGTCGAAGCAAGGCCCACGGCATCGCCAAGGTTCGTGACCGATGGCGCGCAGGTGCGTTCGTCCACCTCACAGAACCTTCCGCCAACCTGCATGGCGTTGAATGCCCATTCGGTCGATCGCGCGGTTGGGCTTCTGCGTCCGCGCGCGATCTGGTGTCCCGATAGAAAAAGAGGCGCCGGGATCGACCCGGCGCCTTTCTTGCATTTGCGGACCTCAATCGTCTGGATTCAGGGCAGCGGTCCTTCTTTCGCTGCGGCGCCGACCAGCTGTTCTTCCTCATCTGCGCGCGTGCGGCCCAGTGCGAAGAAGAAAACGACAGCCCCGGCGATCCCGACCAGTCCCATTGTCACGAACGCAGCCTGCATGGAGCCAAGCTCGGCGCGCAGAGCGCTGACGGCCAGCGGCGACGAGAACTGCCCGAAGAAGAAGGTCGCGGTCCAGATGCCCATTCCGCGTCCGCGGTGGGCGAACGGCAGGCGGCTCTGCGCCCAGGCGATGAGCGTCAGGATGGACATGCCAGCGCCGGTTTGCTGCAGCGCCATACCGGCAACCATGCCCTGCCAGTTGGAGGTGTAACCCATCAAGGCGAGCCCGGCACCCAGCAGGGTAAGGAACGTGGCGACCTGTACGCGGAAGCTGAAACCCTTGCGCCCCAGCAGCCAGAACAGGCCGGCACCCACCAGGATGAACAGGGTCGGAAGCGCGGTGATCTGACCAATGCTCTCAGGATCGGTAACGCCGAGTTCTTCCCACACGACAGAGCCATTGACGATGAAAACGTAGTAGATCGCCGAGCTGAACAGCGTCAGGATCGCAATCTCGAATATCGTTTTCCAGGGGAACGCAGTGCCTTCACCGGTTTCGTCCATGCCAAGGTTGCGGCGGACCGTTGCATCGCTTTCGGGTTCATACATGTAGCGCCACATCGCAATCGCGATGGGAATGGCGAGCAGGTACAGCAGGAAGATCCCGTTCCAGCGCCAGGCCGTCAGCGTCCCCGCAAAGAAGATCATGATGGACGAAAAAGCGGGCCCGATCATGCCCTGGAGCGTGAGCCAGCGGCGCCGACCCTCTTCGGCCCAATAGTCGGCGATCAGGGTATTGACCGTGGTCAGGATTGCCGCCTCGCTAAAGCCAAGCAGGAGTCGCGAGGCATAGATCCAATCGAGATCTTCGAGGAAAAACGGGATGACACCGATGAATCCATAGGAAAACGTCGATACCAGGACGAGCTTGCGCCGGCCGTACCGGTCGACGAGCAGGCCCATGAAGAGAGCCGTCACGGCGATCGCGAGGCCCGGAGCGGTGACCATCGACGGCACTTTGGTGGCGGCATCGGGGTCGGTCGGCGCGAAATGCCCGATCATCGCCCCGACGGCCGGGAACATCGACACAATGGCGAGGATCGGCAGGAAACCTGCAAGAATGACGATTATTCCCTGAGGAATACCGGGCTGGCGCTGCTGAACGGTGCTTGAAACCAAATAACCTCTCCCTTGGCCACTGTGGCCCTGACTTATGCCGGGTCCGGATGACGGAGATTGACGTTTAGCATCATTTCGCGGTAATAGAAGCATGATTTTAATTTAAGCTGTCGAGGTCATGGCGATGCCCTCTCATGGAGGGGCGCGTGTCAGAACTCACAGATGCCAGCGCGATGCGCGCCGGGCCGGAGGAAATGTCGGATCGGCGCAAGACAGCCGCATTCCTCACGGTGCTGACCGCCCTTGTGATGGAGGTCGGCGATTCGACCATCGTGAACACCGCCCTGCTTACCATTCGGGACGGCCTGCTGGCGTCGCCTGTCGCGATGCAGTGGATCGTTGCCGGCTACCTCCTGACGCTCGGGTCGCTTCTGCTTCTGGGCGGGAGGCTTGGCGATGCGTTTGGCTATTCTCGCGTTTTCGTGATTGGAACGACGGGTTTCGTCCTCGCATCGCTGTTTTGCGGTCTGGCGCAGACGCCTGGGCAACTGGTTGCCGCCCGCATGGTGCAGGGCGCGGCAGGGGCCGTGATGGCACCGCAGACGATGGCCGTCGTGCAGGTGCTTTACACGCCGCTGGAGCGGGTCACGAAGCTGGCGTATTTCGGCGTGATCGTGGGCCTTGCCGCGATCCTTGGTCCCATCATCGGCGGTCTCCTCATCGAATGGAACCTGTTCGGATTGGGCTGGCGGCTGATTTTCCTCATCAATCTTCCGATTGGCTTGGGCGCAATTCTGGTGGGCCTGTTCGTATTGCCCAAGGCCGATCCCAGCGCCAGCTTGCGGATCGATCCGGCGGGCGCGCTGATCTTCGCCGGCGGGTTCGGCGGGCTTCTCTACGCGCTGATCACCGGTGCGGAAACGGGTTGGTCTGTCTGGCTTCTCGGCCTGTTCGCGGTGTGCATGGCCATGATCGTAGCCGGCTGGTTTCGTGCGGGCGCGCGCAGGGGCAGGGGAGAGCCGGCGATTATCGAACCGGCCTTGTTCAACATAGGCACGTTCCGCTGGGGCGTGCTCGCCGCCTTCTCTTTCTCCAGCGCGTCCATCGGCTTTCTGCTCATCCTGTCGGTGTCGTTGCAACAGGGGCTCGGCCTCTCTCCGTTTGAAACCGCGCTCGTCCACATACCGTTCAGCGCCGGCGTCATGCTCGGTATCGGTGTGCTGGTCCCCAGATTGCTTCCCCGCATCGGGAAAACCCTGCCCCTGCTCGGAGGCGCCGCCATGATCGTCGGTACCTTCCTGGCGACGCGCGCGATCATGAACGGCGATGACGGCGGCATTGGCCTGCTTTCCTGCCTTGCGCTCGCCGGGGTGGGGATGGGGACGATGTCGGGTCCGCTCGGCCCGATCGTCTTGGCGGAGGTCAACCGCGCCAATGCCGGAACGGCCAGCGCGACCTTGCGCACGGCCCAGCAAATCGGTGGCGCCCTGGGTATCGCCATTATCGGAGCCGTGTATTTTTCCGCCACCGGCGAGGAGGCAGCCGCGCGGCTTGCGGGACTGGGTCCGGCGGGTCTTGCGATCGCTGCGGCAGTAGCGCTGTCCCTGCTCAGCGTCTCCCGCCTGCCATCAGACATTTTCGGACAGAACAAGCCGGCGTTGCGGGAAGCATCGGATTAAACGCCATTAGGTGTCCCAATACCGATGCGGACGATCCCAGCCCCGGTTCCATCTTTGTTGTCCGTGAAAGAACTTGAAACCCCTGGAATCGGCGGGCGAATGGGCCGGACTTTCCGCTGGAATCATACGCGGTCGCACAGTTCATCAGGTAACGATCGTAGGGCCTGATCCCGAAGCGTCGATGCAGCCGGAGGATTATCGAGCAGACCCGGCGTCGGGCGTTCAATCGCTCAAACTGACGGGTGGGTTCCGTTGCGGAAGGCAGCTGGCGGGTTCTATGCGATAGAGACTTTCCCGCCCGGCTGCGCGACGATGGCCTGTGTCCCATCGCCCGACGGGTGTACGGGAAAGCCCGGTCATGCTTACCGTTCGCGGGCCAGCGGGGGATGCAGTCCACACGATGCGACGCCGGATCTGTGGCAGGGTGCCGGGACGGCAGTCGAACATAGCTCGGTGCTGCCCGACGAACCGACTTGGCAGGACGGGCTCGAACGCGCATTTCCCGCATGGCATGCGCGGCTTATGCCAAGATGGATGGTCCTTCCGGCCAGATCCGCGGTGCGAGGTCGGCGGGGCGAAGCTCCCGTGCCAGAAAAGCAGTCCGCCCCTTTTCCGGTATTTCCGCTCTTCGTAAGCAATCATCCGGCCGGTGGTCATGATGCAGGTCCGTTTCCCGCAGCAACGGATCGGCAGAGCGGGCGCATCATGTGCGCCGCTTTATGGGCGTGGATCGGGATCGCGGACCGTCCCCGGTTCGCCGAGGTCGCATTCAAGCAGATCCCGGTCCCAGTCACCCAGATTCGCGGCTGCGGCATAGGTGCTCTGCAGGAACGCCAGCAGCGTTGCGTCGCCGTCCTTGGCCGATCGCACAGGCTCGTAGGGCAGGATAAATTCGGACAGGTCCGGGTTCCACGATGCGGCCTCGGGTTGCACCTTCGCATCGGCGAAACCGTCCGGTTCGGGGTAAGCGTAAGCATAGAAAGCCGCATTATCGAGCCCGTTGCCGCCCGGCCAGAAACCGGCGGACGAAACCTCCCGGTCATACGCTTCCTGCGCGACCTTGTCGGGCATTGCGGGGACCCCGCCGGAATGTAGCGGCGCGCGCCTTCCGGAAAAGCGCGTGACCGCAATGTCGAAGCTTCCCCAGAACAGATGCACCGGGCTGCACTTGCCGAGGAACGCGGTGCGGAAACGCTTGAAAACCCGGTCGATCGACACGAGCGCCTGATGGAAGCGCGCGACCGCGTCGCTGTCATACGGGCGCTCGACATGGTCCTCGTCGAACGGCACGGGTGAGGGAACCTCGTTCGGGTGGCGGTCGTAGCGCGGGTCACCGCCCAGCTCGGAAATGAGCGCGGTAAAACGATCGTAGAATTTCGCCACCGTCATGGGGGCAAGCGCAAAGGAAGCGGTGCGCCCGTCGCCGGTTGTGCCGATGAGGCGATGGCTGATGAAATCGAAGACAATCTCGATTCCGGGTCCGTCGTGAATGAGCGATGTCGTCACGCCTCGCGCGGTCACGTAGGATGTCGCGTGCCAGGAATGGTTGACCCATGGCGTCCGCGCCAGCCGGTATTTCCCGACCACCTGCATGTAAAGTTGAAGGGCAGAGCACGTGTCCTGCCATTCCGCGTAATCCAGCCTGGGCCAGTTCGTCTGCAAGGGAACTTTCTCCTGCGGCGGGTACGCGTGCTTCCGGGTGGATGTGGGTGGCGTCCCTTGTTGCCTGTGGCGCGGCGTTCGCGCCCGGTGAGGATAGGCGGCGTTCCGCAAACTGCAAGAGGCCGCGCCCGTGACCGCGCGGCGCACGGGGGGAAGGGGCGGGTTGGCGCGGGTGCAACGCGATCCGGTCGTCCGATTGCACGCGGCGCCAAGATTGCATGCCCTGACGCCGCCGGTTATCACCGCCAATACGGGCGGAGATATTCTCACAAGCTTGCCCGCTTAGTACGCGAATGGGCAAGGCCGCGCCTAGGCGCAAGCACTGGCGTTGATCGACCCGAATGGCAAGGTGATTGGGTGCGCAGCGATGTCAATCATGGCGTTCGCTTCGATCGAATTTTTCTGGCGAGGCGATGGCCACAACAACCAGATTATCGCGCGCGGCCCGCCGTTTATCCGAAGTTTCACCCCGGCCGCAATCCCCTCCAAAACAAGAAAATTTCTTACATTATGACAAATTGTTTCAATTCTTGTTGACAGGGGTCGATGGTAAAGAGATTGTTACGCAAGGACCTCGGTAGACCTTGCCATAAGCAAGGTTTTCGGGAGAATCCTTAATCTCGTTCCGGTGAGGTTGACTGAAAGGCGTGCGGCGAGGGGGCCGCGGCATTCATTCATCTCGGGGAAGCGAATGATCACACGACGTAGGTTGCTCAACACGCTCGGCTCGGCGGCCGGGCTCGGCGTCACCGCTGCGGCGATGAAGGCCATGGGTATCGCGGGCATCGCCCATGCACAGGAATGGACCGCGCTTGCCCCGGGGGCCGGTGCCGGGCGCAGCGTGATCGTACTGGGTGCGGGCATTGCCGGGCTGGTGGCCGCGCACGAACTCGAACAGGCAGGCTTCGATGTCACCGTGCTGGAGGCGCGCGACCGGGTGGGCGGCCGCGCGTGGGCACTCCGGAACGGCACGAAGATCGAGATGATCGGCGAGGAAACGCAGACCGTTTCCTTTGCCGACGGGCTTTACATGAACGCCGGCCCGGCCCGCATTCCCAGCTTTCACACCGGCTTTCTGGGCTATGCGAAGAAATTCGGCGTGCCGATGGAGGTCGAGGTCAATTCGAGCCGTTCGGCCTTCATCGTCGGCTCCGACGGCAGCCGCATCCGCATGCGCACCGCAATCAACGACATGCGGGGGCACGTATCCGAACTGCTCAGCAAGGCGCTGCGCCAGGGATCGCTCGACCAGGCATTGAGCACCGATGACATCGAGGCGTTGATGCCGTTCCTGTCGCGTTACGGCGATCTCGACGCGCAGGGCCGGTTCATCGGCACCGAACGCTCGGGTTTCGGCAAGGCGCCCGGCGCGGGGCTGGCGTTTTCGGAGCATGGCGCGCCACTGCCGCTGCGCCAGTTACTGTCCAACGAACAATTGCCGATGACCCTGTTCGAGGACAATCTCTACATGCAGGCGACCATGTTCGAACCGGTGGGCGGCATGGACCAGGTGCACATCGCGATGGACCGCGCGCTCAAGAAACCGAGCGTGCGCAACGCCGAGGTGGTGGAGCTTGCGAATACGGGCGCAGGCGCCAGCGTGGTGATGCGCGACCGGGTGAGCGGGGCGCAGCGCCGGTTGACGGCGGATTTCGTCATCTGCACCATTCCGCTCCCGGTTCTCGCCAAGACGAAGAGCAACCTGCCCGGCCCGGTCAAGCAGGCGATCGGCAGCGTCCAGTACAGCTTTTCGAACAAGGTGGGGTTCGACGCGCCGCGCTTCTGGGAAGATGACCAGATCTACGGCGGCATATCGTTCGTCGGGGCGCCGACCGCGCTCATCTGGTATCCCTCCGGCGACCTGTTCGCGGATCGGGGCATGCTTCTGGGCTGCTACAATTCCGGCGATGTGGCGGAGGAATTCGCAAAGCTCCCGCTCAGCGCGCAGATCGAGGCATCGCGCGCCGCGGTCGAACGGGCGCATCCCGGGCAATCGTCCAAGCTGTCGAACCCGGCCGTCATCAACTGGAACAAGGCGCCCTTTTCGCTCGGTCCCTGGCCCGATTGGGGGGCGGGCATGGCGAGCGGGGGGCAGGAGGGGCATATCGACCTGCCCGCCTACGCCCTGCTGCAGGAGCTAGGGCAGATCTATTTCGCCGGCGCCCATCTCAGCCAGACGCCCGGCTGGCAGGAAGGCGGCATCCAGTCCGCCCGCATGCAAGTGACGAAACTGGCCGATCGCGTGCGGCTCGAAGGGCGGCAGGCGGCCTGAATACGGCGGGCCGGGCGCAATGTCCGGTCCGGTAGACCGATATATCGTTTCTCAAGACTCGTTTCGAAAAAGGATGATCGCGCTTCGCATGGGGATCGTGCGGGGAGGCGCGAAAACGGGGGAGTTTGCCCGGAAGGTTGTAACAACCAACAGGGGAAGCTGAATGACTAACGCATCATTGATATCGCTCGCGGCGCTTGCGGTGGCTCTTTCGATTGCAGGGCCGGTGGCCGCGCAGGACGCTTCACCCATCGTTTCGGACCGTACGAGCGATAACGCCGAGTTCGACGAAAGCCTGGCAAGCGAGCAGATCATCGTCACCGGCACGCGGCGCACCGACCGCACCGTCACCGAATCCGCGGTCCCGGTCGATGTCTTCACCGCGCAGGATCTGGCGACGCAGCCCAGCCCCAATCTTCAGACCATCATCAAGAACCTCGTCCCTTCGTTCAATCAGCAACGCAACGCAGGTGCGGACGGTACCGCCTTCGTGAGGCCGCCGACCCTGCGCGGCCTTCCGCCAGATCAGATTCTCGTGCTGATCAACGGGAAACGCATGCACAGGAGCGCGCTCGTACAGGTGGCGGGCGACGATCTGTCGACCGGCTCGCAAGGGCCGGACCTGTCGCAGATCCCCTCGGTCGCATTGGGCCGGGTCGAGGTGCTGCGTGACGGGGCGGCGGCGCAATATGGCTCGGATGCGATCGCGGGCGTCATCAACCTCGGCCTGCGGCAGGATGCCGACGGGATCGAATTGAATGCGCGTTACGGACAAAGCTACGAAGGCGATGGCGAGGACATCCAGATTTCGGGCAATATCGGCCTCGCGCTGGGCGAGGGGTTCCTCAATATCTCGGGCGAATACGTGGATCAGTCGCTTTTCAACCGCGCGATCGACCGGCCGGATTCGGCGGCCCTGCGCGAATTGGGCATCGACGTGCCCTTTCCGCCGACGCGCTACGGCCAACCGGAGCAGGACGCCTATCGCGTGGTGGTCAATTCCGCGGTGCCGTTCGGCGATATGAACGAACTCTATTTCTTCGGCAATTACGGCTATGCCGATTCCGAGGTCGACTTCAACTATCGCCGGCCCGTGGCGGTGACCGTGCCGGGCGCGGTGCCGTTTCCCGGACAACCGCAACGCCCGGACCAGACCTTCGGAAAATCGGTGGGCACGATCTATCTCGATCCCATTCCGGGCCTGCTGACCGCGGGCGGCGCGCCGGTCTATGACGCCGGCGGCGCCACGTTCGAGGCCAGCGCGTTCTTTCCCGATGGCTTCGTACCCCTGTTCATGAGCACGAACGAGGATGTCTACGGCGTGATCGGCGTGCGCGGCGAAACCGATTTCGGGATGCTGTTCGACCTGAGCGCGGCAACCGGACAGGATCGCATCCGCTATACGATGAACGAGACGCTGAACCCCTCGCTCGGCCCAACGTCGCCGACCGATTTCTATCTCGGGTCGCTCACGCAGCAGGAGACCAATTTCAATCTGGATGTGAGCTATCCGCTCGAAGTCGGCTTTGCGAGCGCGCTCAATATCGCGGGCGGGCTCGAATTCCGGCGCGAGACTTACAAGGTCGGGCTGGGCGATCCGGAATCCTACGCCATCGGCCCCTATGCGACGCAAACGGTGCAGCGCGCCGACGGGACCCGCTTTCAGGCGACGGCGGGCGTGGGCGCCAACGGCTTTCCGGGGTATGGCCCCGATTCGGTCGCGGACGGTTCGCGCAACAGCTACTCCGCCTATGTCGACGTGGAGGCCGATATCGTGGAGGCCTTCACGCTGGGCGTGGCGGGACGCTACGATCATTTCAGCGATTTCGGCGACACCGTAAATGGCAAGATCAGCGCGCGCTACGCCTTTTCCGATGCGATCGCCCTGCGCGGCGCGGCGAGCACCGGGTTCCGCGCACCGACACCGGGGCAATCCTTCACCTCCAACGTACAGACAGGCTTCCCCAATGGCAGCACCGTGCCCGTCGCCACCGCGACGGTCACACCGGGGAGCGTGACGGGCGAATATTTCGGGTCCCAGCCGCTGAGCCCTGAAAAATCGACCAGCTTTTCGGGCGGCGTCGTGCTGACGCCGATGCCGACGCTGACCTTCACGATCGACTATTACAATATCGAGGTGCGGGACCGCATCGCCATCACCTCCCCGTTCCAGGTCAGCGCGGCGGATCAGGCTGCGCTCTCTGCACTGGGCGTCGCGAATGCCTTCGATCTGGGCCAGGTGAACTATTTCACCAATGGTTTCGAAACCCGCACGCAGGGTGTCGATGCGGTGCTCACCCACCGGGTGATGACCGGGTTCGGCACCTTCAACAGCTCGCTCGCGGTCAATTACAACAATACCGAGGTCACCGGCATATCCCGGCCCGAGGCGATCAGCGGGCAGCGCGCCGCCAATATCGAGGGGCTGACCCCGGATTTTCGCGGCGTCCTGTCGACCAACTGGACCTATGACGCGGTCTATGTGACCGGGCGGCTCAACTACTACGGGGAGTATACGTCCTATAACGCCGTGCCGCCGCCCGCCGGAACGCCCGACCTCACGACGCAGAGTTTCGGCGCGGAGCTGAGCTTTGACCTGGAGGCCGGGATCACCTTGCAGGACCGTTTCCGCATCGCGGTGGGCGCGGAGAACCTGTTCGACAACTATCCCGATCGCGAACTGCGCAATATCTATCCCGCCACCGGGGCACAGGCGAGCGGCCGACTTTACAACGATGCTTCGCCGCTCGGCTACCTGGGCGGTTTCTGGTATGTCCGGGTCGGCATGGATCTGTGACGCCGGGCTGACGCCTTATGGAACAACAGAAGCGGTGCGTGCTCGCACCGCTTCGCATATGGAGACGAATGATGATCGTACCGCATTTCAGGCCCGCAATTCTGGCACTTTCGATCCTGCTCGGCATGTCGGGACAGGCGCACGCCCATCCCGGTCACGCCGACACGGCGCCAGGCGGAGAAGAGCCCGCCTCGATCGAACGCCACACCGGCAGCGCGCCCGGCCTCATCCTTCAGGCGGTGACGGTCCGGCCCGGCACGGAAATGCTCTACCTCTCGGGTCAGCTCGCATCGCCGATCGACGAGGAAGCGGTTCAGGCGAAGGACCGGTCCGAGATCACCGCCGCCGATTACGGCGACACGAAGACGCAGACGATCAGCACGCTGAACAAGATCGCCGCGATCCTCGCCGAACACGGCTACACGATGAGCGACGTCATCAAGATGACCGCCTTCGTCGCCGCACCCGAAGGGCAGGATGCGATGGATTTCGCAGGCTTCAACGAAGGATTCCGCCAGTTTTTCAATACGGCGGACAATCCCAACACGCTCGCCCGCTCCACGGTGCAGGTCGCCGCGCTCGCGGCACCGCAATTCCTCGTCGAGCTTGAGGTCGTGGCCGCAAAATGAGGAGCCAGGTGCGGGGCGGGGCCGTTTCGGACGGCCCCGCCCCCGCCGGGACGCGCGCCTTCGCGCTGCGCCCGGCGGTGATGGATGACGCGGGCGATCTTCGCCGCCTGATCCGGCGCTGCGTCGATGAATTGCTGCCCGATGTCCTGACCCCGGAGCAAGTGCGATCGAGCCACCGGTTCATGTCGCTCGACACGCAGCTGATCGAGGATGGCACCTATTTCGTGGCGGTGGATGGTGGAACGATCATCGGCTGCGGCGGATGGAGCTTTCGCGCGACGCATTACGGCGGCGACGGTAGCACGGGTCGCGACGCGCGGCGGCTGTGCCCCAAAAGCGAACCGGCCCGGATCCGCGCGATGTACACGAGCCCCGCGCATACGCGCCGCGGCGTCGCGCGCGCCATCCTGCACGCGAGCGAAAGCGCCGCCCGCGCCCATGGCTTTACATCGACGACCCTTGGCGCGACGCTCGGCGGGGAGGCGCTCTACCGCCTGTGCGGCTACACCGAAATCCGGCGGTTTCACGATGGCAACGTCCCGATTATCGAAATGACTAAGCCGCTTTCCTGACCCATGGATCGAGAGGCCGGTATGGGCGGGCGTCACCGCGGCATCGGGCAATCGGCGGGGTGATCGCCTTCGTGCGTTGACCGCGCGCGGGATAGCAACCAAAGGGTACCATTCCGCGCGGACGGATCGGCGCGAAGGCGTGCCGGCGATGCGCGCAATTGGGGAAACGGCGACATGGGGCATGAGGGCGGCGGCTCGCTGATCGGGCAGATGCTGGTATTGCTGGCTGCGGCGCTGGTGTTCGTGCTCGTCTTTCGCAAGCTCGGCCTCGGCGCGACGCTGGGCTATCTCGTGGCGGGCGCGTTCGTCGGGCCGCAGGTGACCGGGCTTGCCGGCGGCGATGGCGCGGACATGATCGGTTTCGCCGAATTCGGGATCGTCCTGCTGCTGTTCATCGTGGGGCTGGAGCTGGAACCGCGGCGGCTCTGGCGTTTGAAGAGCGCGATCTTCGGCCTCGGCCTTGCGCAGGTCGCGTTGTGCGGGCTCGCCATGGTGGCGGTGATCTGGCTCGCGGCGTCCTTTCCGCTGGGCGCGGCGCTGGCCATCGGTCTTCCCCTCGGGCTGTCCTCCACGGCGCAGGTGCTTCCCATGCTGCAAAGCTCGGGCCGGTTGCGCACGCCGTTCGGGGAGCGAGCCTTTTCCATCCTGCTGTTTCAGGATCTCTCGATCATCCCGCTGATCACGATCGTGACGGCCCTGTCCGTCACGGGCGGGGAGGATACGGGTGCGGGCGGCTGGGTTCTCGCCGCACAGACCGTCGGCGCGATTGGGGGGCTGGTGCTGGCCGGGCGGTTTCTCCTGCGCCCGCTGTTCGGGCTCATCGGGAGGCTGGGCGAGCGGGAGATGTTCGTCGTCGCCGGCCTGTTCACCGTGGTCGCATCCGCTGCACTGATGGAGAGCATCGGTCTTTCCACCGCGCTTGGCGCGTTCATCGCGGGGGTCATGCTGGCCGATACGCCCTACCGGCACGAGCTGGAGGCGGATATCGAACCGTTTCGCTCGATCCTGCTTGGCCTGTTCTTCCTGTCGGTGGGCATGATGCTCGACCTGTCGGCAATCGCGCGCGAACCGGCCTTCGTGATCGGCATGGCGGCGGCGCTCGTCGTGGTCAAGACGGCGGTGATCTTCGGGCTGGGCATGCTGCTGCGCATGGGCTGGCGCGCGGCGCTGGCGCTCGGCCTTTTGCTGAGCCAGGGGGGCGAGTTCGGCTTCGTCCTGTTCACGCAGGCGTTCACCGGCGGCATTATCGATGCCGAAACCAACAGCCTGTTCGGCGCCATCGTCACGCTCAGCATGGCGACCACGCCGTTCCTCATGATGGTGACGCGCCGCATCCGGTCCGGCCCCGGCGACACGCGCACGCGCGAAGGGCCGCAGCCGGACGGGGCGTCGGCGCTCATCATCGGTTACGGACGGTTCGGACAGACGGTGGGGCAAATCCTCACGCTGGCCGGCATCCGCATCTCGCTCATCGATCGCAAGGTCGACCAGATCGACGTGGCGGACGAATTCGGCACGCGCGTGCATTACGGCGACGGCTTGCGGATGGACGTACTCCGACAGGCCGGCGCGGCGGAGGCCTCGCTCATCTGTTTCTGCATCGACGGCAATCAGCTGTCCTCGGAATTCCTGGCGTCAGTCGGGGATGCGTTTCCCGATGCCGCCGTAATGGTCCGCGCCTTCGATCGCCGCTCGGTCATGGCGCTTTCGCCGCCGCGCTATCGTTTTCTCGTGCGGGAACTGCGCGAATCCGCGATTGCCATGGCGCGCGCCGCGCTGGACTGCGTTGCCGTGAACGAAAGCGAGATCGACACGCTGGAGGCGAAGTTCCGCGAGAACGATCGTCAGTGGCTCGCCAATCAGATCGCGAAGGGCGACCTGCACGCGGATAACGGGCGCGACGCGTCCGCTCCGCCCGCGATCACGGAATAGGCGCCGCGGGGCGGCCGGCCCGGTCGGTGGTGACAGCGTTGTGCAAATATCCGGCCGAGTTCGGCGAAACGGCGTCAGGTCAAGGGAAGGACGATGCGAAAACACGCGCCGTCCGCACTCTCCATGAGGGTGAGCGTTCCGCCCGCCGCCTCGATCAGCGACCGCACGATGGGTAGGCCGAGCCCGCTTCCGCCCGATGTCCGGCGCGTGGTGAAGAACGGCTCGAACACGCGGTCCCGATCCGCTTCGGGAATGCCGGGGCCGTCATCCTGCGCGATCAGGTGGACGGCGCCGCCCTGGACGCCGGCACGGAACGCGATGGAACGCGCGCCGGCCTGCCTGCTGTTTTCGATGAGTGCGCTGATCACCGCGTCGAGCGAGACTTCGGCCATCGCGACGAGGCGGGGGCAGGCCTCGCAGTCGACCGCGACGGTGAATGTTGCACGGTTCTGCGCATCGGTTAGGCGCAGCAGTACGTCGCGAAGGTCGCCAGAGTCGCCCGATCCGCCGGTGCCGAGATCGGCGCGCGCGAGTTCGAGCAGGCGCGTCGCGAGCAGGGTGAGCCGGGCGGCATCGGCATCCGCATTGGCGAGGAAGCGCGCGCGTTCGTCCGGCGACATGTCATCGCCGTGGTCGGACAGGATTTCGAGCGCGCCGCGAATACCGGACAGCGGCGTCTTGAACTCGTGACTGACCGCATGGGCGAAATCGCGAAGATAGCGCGAGCGTCGCTCGATCGCATCGGCCATGCGCGCAAAATCGGTATAGAGCCCCTGAATCTCGACCGCGGCGGTGCGGGGCGGTTCGGGGATCGATTCTTCCGCGGTGCCGAGCGCACGCGTCGCGCGGCCAAGCGCCTCCACCGGGCGGACGATCGCACGTGACAGCACGCCGCTCAACACGATGAGCAGGGCGAGGATCGCAGCCACGCCGAGCGCGATCTTCCCCCGATCGGCGTAAAGCCCGCGAAACAGATTGCGCGCCTGCCGCGACAGGAGCAGCACGCCGACGACTCTCCCGTCCACCACCACGGGCCGGGCATGATGCAGGCGCACGGCCGCGGCGCGCGACAGCCATTCGAGGCGATAGGCGGCGCGTTCGGCGCGCGTGAGGCGCAGCACGGTCGCCAGCCGGCCGTTCAATGCGGCGCGTACTTCGGGCAGGGCGGCAAGGCTTGCGCGTGCACCCGGCGCGGCAATCCGGCCTTGGCTGTCGAGGAGGAGAATCGCCGCGAGGGTGACGCTGCTGGTCTGCGCGAACACGGGTGCGAGCGTGGCCGCCGCCATCGTCGCCGACTTGTCCGCAGGGGCGGCGGGGACCGGCGTCGGACGGGCGGGCAGGACCGCGCTGCGGCTCAGGTCGATGCGCGGCAGTTCCGGGCGAAATCCGGTGCGCGGGATGCGGGGCGGTGGCGCGCCGGGCCAGTCCGCGGCAGCAATCGCGGCGAGGGCGGCACCCTGCGCGACAAGCTCGCCCTCGGTCTGACGAACCAGTGTGTTTTCGTAAACGCGCAGGAACATCGCCGCAATTCCGGGGAGTGCGGCCACGATGAACAGCGTGGCGAACACGATGGTGCGCAGGCGCAGGCGCGGCCAGTGCGCCCTGATCCACGGTCTGATTCCCAATCCGCGCCCGGTCACGGCGTCCGCATGCCCCGGTCGTCAGCCATCGGCGGCGGTGCAGGGGCCGAGCGCATAGCCGATGCCGGCCCGCGTTTCGATCAGCGTCGTGGCGCCCACCGCCGCAAATTTGGCCCGCAAATTGCGGATGTGGCTGTCGATGGTGCGGTCGGTCACGGCAAAGCTTGGGCCGTGCACGTGGTCGATGATCGCGTCGCGGCTGAACACCCGGCCCGGCGCGGAGGCGAGCGTGCGCAAGGTCGCGAATTCCGTCACGGTGAGCGGCACGTCCGTACCGTTCCACGCCGCGCGCCAGCCTTCGCCATCGATGGAAAGGCTGTTGTGCACGATACGTCCGCCGGCGCATTCGCCGCCCGGTCCGCGCGTTGCGGCGCGGCGCAGGATTGCCTGCACCCGCGCGGTTACCTCGCGCGGGGAAAACGGCTTTACCACGTAATCGTCGGCGCCCATTTCAATGCCGATCACGCGATCGATCTCCTCATCGCGGGATGACAGGAACAGGATCGGCACGTCGCTTTGCGCGCGCAGGCGCCGGCACGTTTCAGCCCGTCCATGCGCGGCATGTTGATGTCCAGGATGACGAGATCGGGCGCGCGGGCGGCGACGGCGGCAAGCGCAGCCTCCCCATCCTCGGCCTCGATCGTGTCGAGCCCCGCCTTGCCGAGCGCGAAGCCAAGCAACTGGCGAATATGGGGGTCGTCGTCGACAATGAGGATCCGGCGCGGCATGGGGGACAGGATCACGGCTTTTTCACGCCCGTCAATCCTTCGCCGCGCGTGGCGGACGCGATGGGGGCGCCGTCGCATGCGCGTCCATCCCACCTTGGACCGGGCGATTTCGGCGCGCCGCGGAGCATGCGATCGGACTTTTCAAGACGGCGCGCGCCGGTCACGCTCCACCCCTGCCAGTGGGATTGCGATGCGCGCAGGTCGGCACGGATCCGTTCGCTCAACGCGGCGGCGCGATCCCGCGTCACCAGATCCACCGGCGCATTTCGTAATTGGATCAGGGGGATAAGCGACGATGTGCCAAGCGATTCGAGGTAGCAGAGGTCGAGCGTATTCTCATTGCGGGCGTGGCGAACGTTCCACGCCGCCGCAAACGCCCCCGCATCGACGATCCCGAAAAGGCTCAGCATGCCCATCAGAACGAGCGCGTTCGCATTGATGAGCCAACCCGCCGACCGCCCGGCCATCAAGCGCCAGCAGATGAGCACGAGCCCGATGGCGACGCTTATCATCCAGGCGAGCGCCGCGATGCGCATCACGGTGAGGGAATAGGCCGCGATATAATCGACGAGGCGCAGCATGCTGGACGCGACGAGCAGGATATTCTGCGCCACGAAGGCGAGCAGGAGTGCGCGCACCCCGCCATTCGCCGCCGCCGGCGAGCCGGGACGCAGCGCGAAAAGCACGAATCCTCCCGCCAGAAGCGCCGTCAGGATGAGCGTATAGGCGCCGCGATGCGCATAATCGGCCAGCGTGACCCCCGCGGGCAAGGCTGCGCCGCTCCACAAGAAGACGAGGTCGAGCGTGTTTTCCACCATGAAGACGGCATTGAACACGCCGAGCGTGAGCAGCATCGCGGTTACCGGCATGTCGAACGCGGCACCACGCGACAATCGCATCCGCTCCGACATGCGGACCGTGCGCGGCCGTAACGAGGGCCAGACAAGGCACAGCGTCACGAGCAACAGGACCGCGTGCGGGACGAACAGCTCCAAGTCCGGCATCGCGGCGGCGGCGAAGACATCGCCGATCACGGGATTGGCGCTTGCAAACAGCAGGAGGAAGATCGCGCCCCCGGCGAACGGCATCGCGACATGCAGAACGATGGACCGTGTGCGCGTGCCATCGCGTGGCAGAAGCCGCATCGCATGGGCAAGATCGATCGCCACGCGAAACGGCGCCATTGCCGCAAGGATGCAGAGCCGCACGAACCAGTATCCGGCATGATCGAAATCATGACGCGTGAGCAGTGCGACGCTGCCTATCGCGGTGAGGAACAGCAGCACCGCGAGCACCCCGGGATCGAGGATCAGGACGAGGGCATATGAGAACGCCGCCCCGATGCCGATCCTGCCTGCGCGCGATCGCCGCGCGGATTGCGACACCGCCACGAACAAAAGCCAGACGAGCGCGAACCCGCCCATGACGGAGCCGCCGCGATATCCGAAAAACACCACTTCGGACAAGGCGAGCAGAATGGCCGCCATCGCCAGCTTGGCAAGGAAGCGGAACCGCGCGGATTGCGGCACGGCGCGGGAAATGGGCATGGGCTGTCTCCGTCTGTTCGCCCTTTTCATGCCCGCGCCGTATGTGGCCCGGCGTGCGATAGCGATGGGCAAGCTGTGCCCATGTCGTGCAGATTTCGTGCAGGGCAGGGGGCGTTGCGCCCGCGTTGCCGCGCCCGCAGGGGGCGCGCGCCGTCATTTCGGGCGAAGCGTGCGCGGTGCGTTTTTGCGATTGTCGCGGTTCGAAAACCGGGTAAACAGGCGCGGTGCAGGCTGGCAGGGCGGAGATGTTTCGCTGCGGGCCTGGGAGTTCAAGGCCCGATGCTATTCGACAGGGTAAAGCCGCTCGACGCTATTCTCGCGACGGCTCAGAAGAAATCGTTAAAACGCACGCTCGGCCCGATACAGCTCATGCTGTTCGGGATCGGCTGTATCATCGGCACGGGCATTTTCGTGCTCACCGCCGGCGCGCAAAAAGCGGGGCCGGGCCTGATGCTGGCGTTCGTGATTGCCGGGCTGGTCTGCGTGGTTGCCGCGCTCTGCTATGCCGAAATTGCCGCGATGATCCCGGTTGCGGGATCGGCCTACACCTATTCCTATGCGACGGTGGGCGAATTGCTGGCCTGGACGGTGGGGTGGGCGCTGATCCTCGAATATGCGATTGCCGCATCGGCGGTGTCGGTCGGGTGGTCCGGCTATTTCAGCGGGACGATCCTGAACGAGTTTTTCGGGATACAGCTGCCGCAATGGCTGGCGGCGGGGCCGCTGGCGCTGGGCGGGGAGCCGGGGGGCTTCATCAACCTGCCCGCCATGTTCATCGCGCTTCTGATCACGGGTCTGCTGATGCTCGGCACGAGCGAGCGCGCGCGTCAATGCCGTGCTGGTCGCGATCAAGGTGACGGCGCTCACGATTTTCATCGCGCTTACGTTCACCAGCCCCGAATTCAATGTCGACCGGTTCAATCCGTTCCTGCCGGCGGGGTTGTTGGGGCCGGGCGGTTCGGGCGTCGGCGCGGTCGGTGCGGCGGCGACAATCTTCTTCGCCTATGTCGGGTTCGATGCCGTCTCCACCGCGGCGGAGGAAACCCGCAATCCGCAGCGCAACGTACCGATCGGGCTGGTCGGGTCGCTGCTGTTCTGTACCGTGTTCTACATCCTGGTGGCCGCGGGCGCGATCGGCACCATCGGCGGACAGCCGATCATGGGGCCGGGCGGCATCCCGTTCCCCGCAGGGTCCGAGGAGCTTGCCCGTCAATGCGCCCTGCCGCAACACGCCGCCGCGCTGGTCTGTTCGGACGAGGCGCTCGCCCATGTGCTGCGCCAGATCGGGTTTTCGGGCGTGGGCAACATGCTGGGTATTGCCGCGTTCCTCGCGCTGCCGTCGGTGATCCTCGTGCTGCTGTTTGCGCAGACGCGCATCTTCTTCGTGATGAGCCGTGACGGATTGCTGCCCGAGGTCTTGTCCAAGGTACATCCGCGCTGGAACACGCCCTATGTCGTGACGGCGATTACCGGCGTCATCGTCGCTGTCGGCTCCGCATTTTCCCGGTTGGCGCGCTTGCCGATATTGCCAACGCGGGCACGCTCTACGCGTTTTTGATGGTGGCGGTGGCGGTCATGATGCTGCGCCGCAGCGATCCCGATCGGCAACGGCATTTCCGCGTGCCTTGCGCTCTGGCTCATCGGTCCGGCGACGATCGCGGGCTGTGCGTTCCTGTTCATCAATCTTCCGTCGGAGGCCATGCTCGTTCTGCCGGTGTGGTCGGTGATCGGGCTGGTCCTGTATTTCGGGTACAGCCGCAGGCGCAGTGCGGTCTACCGCGGCGTGATCGAGGCGCATGAACCCGAATATGCCGATATGGCCCCGCATCTTCCCGGCGCGGACGAAGGGGCGAATCGTAAGCATGGGGGCGGCGTTCGGCGCGCCGCCGTTCGCTTCGGATCGTTGAGCGGGGCGCAGGCCCTTAGCGACCTGACTACGCCTTGCGTCGCCGCAACCATAGCGTGCAGCGTGCACGGCTCTGCCATAACGTTGCGATAGTCCGCGCGGCACTCTCGCGGCGCCCGCCCGGTTGTACCGGTGAGGGAAGGATGTGCGGCTCATCCTAGATCGCCAATGCGCGCAATTCCCCGATCCTGATTCCCCGGCCTTGAAGGCAAATCGGCAGCCGACGCTCTCGCCGATGTCAGCAGATCAGGCTTGCGCATCGCCCGCCCGCGCACAGGCGAAGCGGTGGAGCGGCTGCTCCTTGCTTCAGGCACGAGCTCGATTTCGGCTGCGCGCTGGCGGCACCCCTGCGCCCCATGCCGGGTTCCGGCGGACCATGAAATTTTCTCCGCACCGGAACCGGGAAGCCGGGTTGACATGCGCAACAAAAGCATCAAAGGAATAAGAACCTCAATTCTAATTCGAGTTGATGGAGCCGTTATAATTTAAAGGGAAAGGATGGGAGCATGCGGTTCTCCGTATTTCTGAATGCGCGCGCGATGCGGCCTGAAGACGACCGAAAGCTTATCAAGGATCTGGAAAAGCACGCATTGAAGGCCCGCGACTGCGGCTTCGACGCGATTTTCATGCCTGATCACCATTTCAATGGCTATATGCCGATCGCGAGCGACAGCTTCATCTTTGCTGCCTATCTCGCCGCGCAGATGCCGGACATGCATTTCGGTTTCTCGGTCGTGTCCGTGCCCCTCCATCACCCCGTCCGCCTGGCCGAGCGTATCAATATCCTCGATCAGCTTACCGACGGGAAGCTGCTGGTCGGTGTCGGGAGCGGTACCACCCCGGAGGAGATGATCGGTCTCGGCGTGAATTATGCCGATCGAAGGACGTCTCCGATCGCAATCTCGAAATTGCCGAGCAGCTCTGGGCCAAGGAGATGAACGACCCGGCGATCGAATTCGAAAACGGTCCGCACCGTGGCCGCGTGCTGCAACGCATCGCGCCGATCGCCTATACCAAGGGGCACGCCCCGCTGATGCCCGTCGCCATGAAGGAGGCGAGCACGCGCCGCGCCGGCGAAAACGGCTGGCCCGCGTTCATCCCGGCGTTCACGCCCCCGCAGATCGGCGGCACCGAACCGTTCAAGCATGTCCACAAATATTTCAACGCCTACAAGGATATCCTGACCTCTTCGGGCCATGACGAGGCGACGATCAACCGTGCGCTGGGCTGGACCACCCACGTATCAGTGCGTCCACGTCGCCGAAACGGACGAGCAGGCCCGCGAGGAACTCGAGGTTATCCTGCGCGCCTATCAGGACGCGATCGAACGCGAGGCGGAATTCAACGCGCGTGCCGAAAGCGACGAGGCGAACAAGAAGACCGAAAGCACGCCCAACGCCCTGACCGAGGACTGGATCGGGACGTGGTGTCTGTATGGCTCGCCCGAAACCGTGGTGGAGCATCTGCGCCCCTATCGCGAGCTCGGCATCGGCAACATCCTTTGCGGAACGCTGACCGGCCCGCTGACGGAGGAGAAGCTGCGCCTCGGCAACCAGACGCTCGACCTGTTGTCGACGCGTGTCATGCCGGAGCTGAAATAATGGCCCGGCAGCCGCGTATCGTCGGCATCGGCGGAACGCAGCGCCCCCGTTCGAGCACCGAACTCCTCGTGAGTTCGGTGCTCGACATCTGCGCCTCGCACGGGGCGCATGTCGAACTGTTCGGGGGCGAACGCCTTGCCGCGCTGCCCCATTTCGATCCTTATCAGCCCGAACGGACCGAGGGGGAAAAGGAACTGGTCGAGGCGGTCCGGCGGGCCGACGGCATCGTCATCGCCTCGCCAAGCTATCACGGCGGCGTTTCCGGCCTGATCAAGAACGCGATCGACCTGCTCGAGGATCTGCGGGAGGACGAGCGGCCCTATTTCGACGGGCGCCCCGTCGGGCTGCTCGTGTCCGCGGCGGGCTGGCAGGCAGGCGGGGTGACGCTCGCCGCGCTGCGGGGATCATCCACGCGATGCGGGGCTGGCCGACGCCGATGGGCATCGCGATCAATTCGATCGAACAGAAGCCTTTCGCCGAGGACGGAAGCGTCCGCGACCCGCAGATTGCCGCGCAATTCGACGCCATGGCCAAGCAACTCGCCATTGGTTGCGTCGGCCTCAGCCGGATGGATTGACAATCCGTAAACTATAACTAGAAGGCCGATTCTAATCTTTGATTACCCGCCGGTGGCGGTTGTTTCTGGGAGAGTATTAATGCGAATTTCACGGGTCAATCGTACCCTCATGAGCGGCTGTGCGCTGTTTGCTGTGGCAAGCCCGGCACTGGCTCAGGATGCGATCCCTGGTGCCGAGTCCGACCCCGCCGTTGACGCCAATGTGATCATCGTGACGGCGCAGAATCGCTCTCAGAATGTGCAGGATGTTCCCATCGCGATCGACGTCTTCGGCGACGACGCGATCGAGGATGCGGGCATCACCGATTTTCAGGATCTCACCCGCATTGCGCCCGTCCTCAACATTACGCAGGACGCGAACAACACACGCGTCGCGGTCCGCGGCGTCGGCACCAATTCGAACGACGAAGCGCAGGATCAGTCGGTCGCGATCAACATCGACGGCGAATACATCAACCGTCCCAACGTCCTGAACCTCGCCCTGTTCGATATCGAGCGGATCGAGGTCCTGCGCGGCCCGCAGGGCACGCTTTATGGCCGCAACGCGACCGGCGGCGCGATCAATTTCATTACGCGCAAGGCGGGGACCGAATTCGGCGCCGACATCAACGCCACCTATGGCAACTACAACCATGTGAAGGTCGAGGGCGGCGTCGATCTTCCGCTCGGCGAGATTGCCGGGCTGCGCGTCTCGGGTCTTTACAACAAGCGTGACGGCTATTTCTTCCACCCGAACCGCGCCGCGGCGGGCAATGACCGCGTCCGCAGCGGTACGGTACTCGCAATCTGGGTGCGCGCGCCACGTTGAGCATCTTGCCCACCGACCGTCTCACCATCGACGTGTCGGGCGAGTATGTCCGCAATGAAAACATCGTGGCGACCTTCGCGTCCTACGATTTCAACGCACCGGGCAACGGGCCGGGGGCCGATTGTTCGCAGAACGGTTTCGAAGATGCCGCCCCGCTGATCCCCGGCGGGCAGTGCATCCCCACGCGCACCGAGGTTCAGGACGCGTTCGGTGATCGGTCCAACTACGACGGCCCGCTCCCGCAGATCCCGCTCACTGAGAATAAGCAGGACAGCTACGCCGCGCGCGCGAAGGTCGAATATGACCTTGGCGGTGCGACGCTGACCTATCTTGGCGGGTATCGCCGGACGGATCAGGATGCCGATCTTTCGCTGCCGAACTACGTCTTTTTCGAATTCGGCAACCGGACCGAAACGCAGAGCCACGAATTGCGCGTGGGCGGCGAAACCGGCGCACTGACCTATCAGGGCGGCGTGTTCTTCTACAGGGAAGAGCTGAGCCTGGCTCGCGGTCTGTTCAGCCCGTTCATCGCGCCCAACGGCAGCTTCATCAACTCGTTCACCCGTGACGCCACGTCGAAGAGCTACGCCGGTTTCGGACAGGCCGAATATGCCGTGACCGATCAGGTCACCGTCGTTGGCGGCCTGCGCTACACCATCGACCGGCGCGACGGCGTTTACGGCAATTACGGTTTCCGTTTCAACACCGGGCCTGTTGCTCCCGAAGGTCCGCCGCCGTCGATCATCGACCTGAAGCAGGACAACGAGAAGCTGACCTGGCTGGCGGGCGTGAACTACAAGCCGAACCTCGACACGCTGCTCTATGCGAAGGTTTCGACCGGCTACAATTTGGCGGCTTCGACAGCGTCGGGCAGTATGCACCGGAAACCAACACCGCCTACGAAGCCGGTGCGAAGCTCGGCCTCGGTCCGGTCGGCGAACATACCATCAATGCCGCTGGCTTCTACTACGACTACAAGGATCTGCAGACCGCCGTCCTTCTCGATCCGAGCGTGGGTCAGCGGATTTTCAATGCCGGTGCCGCAACCATCTGGGGCGTCGAGGTCGAAGGCAGCTTCGAGCTTAGCCCGCGCGATTTCTTCAGCGCGTCGTTCGCCTATCTGAACGCACAATATGACGAGCTGCTTGCATCCTACGCGGTCCTGGACACGGTCAATCCGGCCAATAACGGTCTTGCCGATCTCGACCCCGGTCCGGGCGTCTCGCCGCCCAATTTGGCCGGGAACACCCTGCCGCAATCGCCGGACGTGACGATCACGCTGGGCTACGATCACATCTTCGATCTGGGCACGTCGGGCACTGTTACGGCCAGCGCGTTCTCCCGCTTCAAGAGCGCCTATTTCCTCGACATCTTCAATTACCGGTCGAGCAAGCAGGACGCCTTCACGCAGACCGATCTCAGCCTGAAGTATCAGCCCGACAGCGAGCTGTGGAGCATTCAGGGTTTCGTGCGCAATCTGGAAGACGAGCAGCCGCTCGCCTATGCCTCGTTCGTTTCGCCTGACGACAATTTCAACCTCACCTTTGGTGCACCGCGCACCTATGGCGTGCGGGTCGGCGTCGAATTCTGATCGCAAAAAGTCGCCTGTCTGCGGGCAGGCGGCATTTTGAGGGCAATCGGCGCCGTTTCGATCCCTCGTAAGATTGCAACGCGCGCGCTCCTTCATGGAGGGCGCGCGTCTGCGTTCGGGGCGCGGCGGCACGCTGTTGATTGCCCGGCGTCCCCGGACGGCGAACGGCAGCCAGCTTGACCGCGCGCCAATTTTATATAGAATGCCAATTCTAATTAAGAATGGTGGCATGCGCGGTGCACGTAGTGTTCTCGGCGCGGCACACAGCGCGAAGGCCGTTTCACACGGCGCGCAGGGAGGATGAACGATGGCGATCGAGCGGTACGTGCGCTCTTCCATTCCTAAGAACGGTTTGCCGGAATGAAAGCGGTTGCGGGTGAGTGACCCTGATGCAACCGGCCCGCTCATCCACTGATTGCGTCTCCGAATATGCCAATATGCCGTCCTCGACACGCATGCGCGAAATGGGCGGTCTGAACCTCCCAACTTTCGGTGGAACGACGGCGGCCTCGCAACTTCGATGGTGGACGGTCAGACGTCGACCGACCTGGACCGGCTGCGAATTCCGGCGGTTGATCCGGGCGCTCAAATTTACTGCATTTCGAAGACGTTCGTAACTTGTGCGGCGGACACAACTGGATCTGAAACTTCGAAGAAATGAAACTCGGCGGCGACTGAGCCGCTCGGTCTTGCCGCGCTGATCGGGGTGAAACTAGCGGCGTACTCACTGCGCGAAATAACGGTCAGATGGTCCTTCTTCGAGCGAGCCCTATGGGCGATGGGCACGCCGCGCGGGTCGACGACGAGCGGCGTATTGCCCCCCTAGGCAGCTACCGCGCGCGCGGAGTGACCTGTGTCGCTTTGTTGTCCGCCGTACCCGGTTGGCGGGCGGAAGCGGTCGAAGCGGTCGAGTCGGTCGATGATACGGTATGTGCCGCCGTGTTTCGCCCCACTACATCAACCGTGCCCGCGCGGCTTGCGGGCGGGGGAAGGGCGTTGATATTTCTCCGAGGATTCCGTTGACCGGCACTGGCGGATGATGATCGCGGTTTGCATCGGCACCGGGGCGGCACCATCCGTTGCCCAAGCATCTGGTCTGCGGCGACAGCGAGCCGCGCGCGATGACCGTCGATGATATTCATATTCGTGCCGATGAAGACACCTTGCGCCGGCGAAATTCACCACCTCCTCCCGCGTTCAGATATGCCGCCGATGCGGGCTGTTTCTGGATGCTTGCCGCCTATAACCGGGTGAACGGCGATTATTGCGCGGAACAGTATCACGTCATGACCGAGATCGTGAAGGGCGACTGGGATTATCGCGGCGCGATCATGTCGGACTGGTTCGGCACGCATTCGACCGCGCCGACGCTCAATGCCGGTCTCGATCTGGAGATGCCGGGGGCCGTTCCGCTTTCTCGGTCCGAAGGCGGCGGAGGCCGTGGCCGGGGCAGGCGACGTGCCGCAATCGCGCGTCGACGATGCCGCCGCGCGTGTTCCACCGGTCATCGCGAAAAAAATGCGACGGGGGCAAAATCACCGCTCCCTATACCGATGCCGAGGCGCGTAGCCTTCTCGCCGAGGCGGCGGCGGCTGGTTTCGTCCTGCTCAGGAACGAGAGGGGATATTCTCCCGCTCGACCCGCGAAAGCCGGGACCGTCGCGATCATCGGCCCGAATGCGGTGTACGCCCCCTGTTTCCAGGGCGGCACCTTTGCCAAGATTTCGGTCCGGCCCGATCTTCCCACGCCCGAGCAGACATTTGGTCCGTGCGCGGTATGAAAAAGGACGCTACCGTCCTGTTCGCCCCATGTCGATCTCGGCGCCGCGCCTGCCGTTCATGTCGGTCAGCCCGGCGCAGGATCTCGGCGATGGCTGCACGGCCGACGATGACGCTCGAATATTTCGCGTCGCCCTGATTGCAGCGGCACGCCGATGACGCGGGAAACGCGCGATACCAATTCGCTGGTCTGGTTCACCAGCATGCACGATCAGGCCGATTTCGCCAATGGCGGGTCGATCCGCGCATCGGGTATCTATCGCGCGGCGAAGGACGGGGCGCACGCGTTCCACCTCGGCGCGACGGGCAAGGCCCGCATGTTCGTCGATGGCGAGGAAATCGTCGCGACCACCGAAACGCCGCCGGGCGACACGATGGGCGTGCTGAAATCCGGGGACAGCGAGAGCACCTCGGTCACCCTGACAAAGGGACAGTCGGTCGAGATCGTCGTCGAATTCCCGTTCGAGGCCGCGCGCGTCCACGGGCTTTGGTACGGTGTCCGCGTGAACCGGGCAGCGTGGAGCAAATGCTGAGCGAGGCGGAGGATTGCCATGCCGCGGCGCGGGCCGATACCGTCTTCCTGTTCGTGGGCGAAACCTCCGACAGCTCCGTCGAGAGCAAGGATCGCAAGGATACGCTGCTGCCCGAGTTGCAGCTCCGGTTGATCGAGCGGGTGTCGGCGGCCAATCCGCGCACGGTGGTCATCGCCAATGTCGGCCATGCCTATGATGCAAGCTAGGAAGACGGGGCCGCGGCCCATCTCTGCAGTATGGTATCCGGGCGAAGGGTTCGCCGATGCGATCGCCGCGGTTTCACCTACGATATATGTCGAGCCGGGCGGTCGCATGCCCGTCTCCATCGCGCAGAACGAGGCGGATTACCCCGCGCCTGCACTCCAGCCGGATGCGGATGGCAAGCTCGCCTATGACGACGGCACGCGGGTCGGCTATCGCGGCATCATCGGCGCGGGCAAGCGGGCGCGCAGTACGCTCGGCGCAGGGCAGGGCTATGCCCGCTTCGACTGGCACGATGCGCGGGCGGAGGATGGCGGGCTCGCTGCGTCTGTCCAACACGCACGACCGCGCGGGCAGCGAGGTGGTCCAAGTCTGAGGATGCACCGAAACCGCATTGGTCGACTTGCCAAGATCATGCTCGACCCCGGTGAGGGGGGGCGGGGTGACCGTGCCGCTGACGCGCCGTGCCTTCGCATCGTGGCAGGACGATGGCTGGCGCTACCCGAGGGCGAATGCAAGGTTCGCGTGGCGCGTCACAGCACTACTGACGGCATTTCGCTCACGCTCGGCGATCAGCGCATTGCCGCCGGGACGCTGATCAGACGGACATGGGGGCGCGAAGCCTGCGGCTTCCCATGGGATCTGCAGGAGCCGCGACGGCGAACCGCGATACCGGGCGTAAAGGCCGCAACCCATGGCCCCCGCGCACGGCAGGGTTGCCATTGCCCATTCAAATGGGGCCAGAACTGTCTTACAAAAAAAATAGGAGAGCATTTCCAGTGACACGCCCGCACTGGTATGGTGGCGGGCGAGCGCCTTCATCGCCCAGCCTGTCTCACCGTATCGTATCGCGTCGCGGAAGCTCGACCGCGCAGATCGAGTTCGCCTACGCCGACCGCTTTTCGAGCGACGGACGGGTCGCAGCCGCGAGGCCGCCGCCGGCAAAATCGGCACGCCGGCGCGGCTATCCCGATCTTGAACCATGCTTGCCGCCGGTGCGGCGCGACGACGGTATCGATTTCAGTGTCGATCGTGACGCCCAATCCCAACTCTCTTCCCTCCGCGCGCGCTGCGGCGCTGCAAGATACGCTTCGGCTCGCGAGCGACAAGCCGATGACCGCCACGTTAACAGAGGCGCGAACTGGCCGAGACCGTGCGCGATGCGGGCTGCCCTGCTGGCCTGACCTTCTACCTACCAGCGGCGGTTATCGCTGGTCACGGCAAAGATGCAGCGATGCGATCGCCTGCAGCTCTCGCTCGGCTCGGCGCCTGGGAGGAGAGGTTTGTCGTCGAATATCCGGTGGCATGGCCGGAGGCGACCGGAAAGCGAGCCGGAGTGGCGGGTCGATCCCGAAAAGCGAAGTATAGGGCTTATCGGCGATAATATTGGCGTGCCTGCGTTCAACCTCGCCGCGAATTCGCCGGTCGGTCACCGAGGTTCTTCCTGATCTCGGCGCGGTGGTTCCGGGCCGGATGCTGGATGACGGTGCTTCTGCTTCTGCCTCGCTGAGGCGGATATGCGGCGCTCGTTCAGCCAGATCCGGGTGCTTGAGCTCAACGGGCCTGCGCATCGGTTTACGTGCGGGTTACGAGATGGGCGGAACGTGGTCTGGCATGGAAACGCCGAACAGCGTCCTGTTTCTTACAAGCCTCGACGGACGACGCCGCAGCTGTTGCGGCGCGACCTCGACGCTCGGCGCCGAAGACGGCGGGCTGACGCGGATTCCGGCGGACATCCCGAAGGCTATCTGATCCTTCGCCAATCTCTACCGCGACGCGACCATCCTGCGCGGCGAGTAGGCCTCCCCTCGCCGCTCGGATGAGCACCGAGAGTGCTGCTGGTCATCGACAGCCTGCGTGAGGCGCCAACGCGGACGCGCGGAGCTGAGGGCGAAACTCACGGACTGAAATGGGCAACGACATCGCGAAACGATCAAGGTGGACCGTGGCGATCTTCCTCGCGCAGTTCGCGGGCGACGAAGCGCCGTTCAATTCGCTCGACGCACCATTTGAATGGGCTTGCCACGGTTACGAAGGGGTGCAGATCCCCACGTTCGAACCCGGCTGACCTCGACAAGGTGAAAGTGCGATTAATTGCCGACGAGATCGCGGGCACACACGGTGAAGCAGCACTGTCGATCACCGTGTCGACGCATCTTCATGAGCTCGTCGCCGTGCATCCGGCCCATATGCGGAGTTTTGCCGCCGAACACGTGCGCGTGCAACCCTGGCGGCAACCCCAAGGCAAGGCGGTGGCGAATAATGGGTCGATCGGTCAAGAAAGTTGCCGCGTGGTCGGAGCTCAACTCGCTATGACCTCTTCCTGGCGCGCTGGCGTGGCCTCACCCTGGCCACCCAGCGCATCATGCCACGCCTACCTCTTGTCGAGGATGCGTTCGCAAGAGCTGCGCGTTAAGCGCGGGCGGGGGCCGGCGCCCATTCTCGACCGACGAGAACGGTGTCGAACGTCGCCTGAAATCCCATCCGGGCGAGCGACAGGAATCAAGCTCTGAGATGTTCCTCGACCGGGTAAGTGTTACCGTGCGTGCGCAACATCCTCAATCCGAAGCCATTTCGTGGTGCAGCAGTCTCGACCTATTCCGGGATCGTACCGAGCCTCACGCGAGCGTTGGATCCGGCAGTGTTGTTAATGCGGCGACGACGTGCCGAATTCAATCCGACCGTCTCTATGGCGGCTATCAAAGCTGGGCTCACCTGCGGCGCGGCGCTCCTCGTCGGCGATGCCTGGCGACGGGCAGGTCGATTTCAAGGCGATCTTCTCAAGATGGCGAGAACGAACTTCGATAAGTCGGCTCGAATGGGAATGCGCGCTCAAACATCCGGCATGCGTTGCTGTAGGTGTGCCTTCGCCCTCGCGACCATATCATCCTGGGTCACCGAGCATGCGTTCGACGATTTCCGCCATGGCGGCGCACGGATCGCGACCTGAACAAGCGGATCATGGGAATTGACTGATACGCTGACACGCGCAGACGGGCTGGGACCGTCGCGCTTCTCTCGGCGGGGGCGGCTGCATTAAGCGCGCGCTTTGCGATCGGGTTCCGGTGGCCGCCGTCTCATTCTCCGACCTGATGAGAAGGACGCGCTTTGGAGCGTCAGCGCACGATGATGATCGTCTCAAGGCCATTGCCGGCACTCGGCGGCGCGGTGGCGGGCGGGCGGGCGATAGACGCGCGAACCGGCGATTTCGGGTCATGGCGCTGCGCACGCTTGACGGGACGCGCGAACCGGGCCGCTCGCGGAAACCGCCTTTGGGCCACTTTGTCGCCGCAGCTGGCAGCCTGCGTTATGTCGCGAGCTGGCTCGAAAACGAGCTGGCCCGCCGAAGCGAACGGCGATTTCGTCCGCCGCACGCCGCGACATCCGCATCCTGACCGGAACTCGCTCGATGAGGCGGAAGCCTTGGCGAGGGAACGATACGCACTCCTGGCCAATCCTGGGTTAAGGGTTAAGGGGTTGATTCCTGACCGGATATATGCTGACATCGCAGGATCAACAGGATCGGAGGAACTGCGGCGGTTCAAAGAGCGCTCGTGCCCGGACAGTTCGATCCCGGTCACCCGATGGGCTCGATACGTGGCGCGGCTGGAGCGAGACGCGGCAGGAGTTTGGATGATGAGTGAAGCCATGCAATTCCGACCGTCGTTCTGGGGAATTTAGCTGGGCGGCAAAGGAGCTGACCGAGGCGGGACCTGGAAGGTGTTGATGCTGGAGCGGGCGTGGCGCGCGACATCCACAGACCGGCTACGACACCGAGATATAAAAAACCCGTGGGAAATGCCGTCTCGGAAGCGGCGATGCCGAAATGGGCGCGACTATCGGTGCAGATGCTGAACCGGCATTTCTGGAATACACGGAAAACCATTTCGTGAACGACCGCGGAGAATCCCTATCAAACGGGCGCGGCCACGGACTTCAACTGGTTCGAAGCTATAACCTCGGTGGTCGTTCGCTGACTGGGGGGCGGCAGAGCTATCGCTGGTCCGATTACGATTTCGCCGCCGAACAAGCGGGACGGGAGATGGCACCATTTGGCCGTTGCGCTATGCCGAACTCGCCCCCGTGGTACGACAAGGTGGAGAATTCATCGGCGTGTCCGGCGCGGCGGAAAGGTTTGCCGCAATTGCCCGACGGCAGTTCCTGCCTCCGTGGGATCTGAACCCGGTGGAGCAGGCCGCGCGCGAAGTATCCGTTCGCGCTGGCCCGACCGCGTGCTCACCGTCGGGCGGTCCGCCAACCTCTGGTAGATCAATGGTCAGGGACAGTGCCAGGCGCGTTCGATCTGTGCGCGCGGATGCTCTATGGCGCGTATTTCTCCACGAG